>DAIOWC010000033.1:0-36067 GCA_036758685.1 Streptosporangiaceae bacterium
ACAGGTTCTCCCAGACGGTGAGCTGGCGGTCCAGGGTGTTCTGCTGGGAGACGATGCCGCTGACCTGCTTGGCCAGCGCCGGCTGCCTGGCCACGTCAATCCCGGCCAGCAGCGCCCGTCCCGAGGTCGGCACCACCCGCGTGGTCAGCATGCCCGCCGTGGTCGTCTTGCCCGCGCCGTTCGGCCCGAGCAGGCCGAAGATCTCCCCCGCGTAGACGTCCAGGTTCAGCTTGTCGACAGCGGGGAAATCGGTGCCCGCGTAGACCTTGGTCAGGTCCTCGGTGTGGATGACCGCAGCCGGCTGACCGTCCGGCGGGCTGGTCGCGCCCGTCTCGGCTGGCGCAGTCTGCATGGCGTCACCGTCCTCCTGCTCGTGGCCGCCTATGGCCCCCTGGGGCCACCCGGTGCCGGACACACGGTGCCACAGCGAATGGCCTACCCGCAAACGATCTGCAGCCGCGCCAGCTGGTATCGGCCCTGCTCCCCCATGGTCGTACGTGTCGGGGCCGTGCGATTACCCGGCGTCGCCTACCGTGGGTTCCATGAAAGCGCCAGGGGGCGGCGCGGGCGGCGGCCCTGCCGCCAGCCCGCGGGGGCTCGCGGGGGGCCGTCCCCCCGACCAGCACGACGAGGCGAGTACCAGCGTGCTGGTGGTCGAGGACGACGCCAGCATCGCCACCCAGCTGGTCCGCGGCCTGACCAGGGGCGGCTATCTGGTCGACCACGTCATGACCGGCGGCGAGGCGCTGGCCTGGGGCGACCCGGACGTGGTGCTGCTGGACCTGGAACTGCCGGACGCGGACGGCGTGCAGGTCTGCCGCAAGCTGCGCGAGCGGTCGGGCGCGGCGATCATCGTGGTCACTGCCCACGGCGAGGAGCCGGACCGGGTGATGGCGCTCGACGCCGGCGCCGACGACTACCTGGTGAAGCCGTTCGGCCTGGCCGAGCTGCAGGCCCGCATCCGGGCGGTGCTGCGCCGCGTCCGGCCGGGCGGGGACGTCGTGCGCCACGGCCCGCTGGCGATCGACGTCCGCACCCGCCGGGTGACGGTCGATGGCCGCGAGGTGCCGCTGACGCCTAAGGAATTCGACATCCTGGAGTGCCTGGCCGCCGACCCCGGCCGCGTCGTCTCGCGGCAGGACATCCTGGAGACCGCCTGGGACGCGCACTGGTACGGGCCGACCAAGGTGCTGGACGTGCACATCGCCGCGCTGCGCCGCAAGCTCGGCTCGCAGGGGCTCATCGAGACCGTCTACGGCCGCGGATTCCGGCTCGGCGAGGGCTAGTGACCCGCCGGATCGTGCTGGCGGTCCTGGCCCTGATCGCGGCGGTGCTGGGATCCGTCGCCCTGCCCCTCGGCATCCTGACCGCCGGCCAGGACCAGCGCGCCTTCACCGACGAGACCGTCGCCACGACGACCACGCTGGCGAACGTCGCCGAGGAGCGCCTCGATGACGGCACCGGCGAACGGGCCCTGCACCGCCTGGTCGGCCGGCTGGCCGGCGAAGACATGAAGGTCAGCGTCTACGACCGGACCGGGCGCAAGATCGCCGGGACCACACCGCCGCCGGCCGTGCCGCCAGCCCGGCTCGCCACCGCGCGGAGGGCCACCGCACCGGCCGTCTATCCCCTGGACGACGCCGTCCAGGTGGTCGCTCCGGTCCGCAATGACGACGACACCGCCAACGTCGGCACGGTCGCGCTGATCCGGCCGTCGGCCCAGGTAGATCATCAGGTTGCGGTGCTCTGGGGACTGATCGCCCTGGTCTCCACGGCCGGCCTGCTGACCGCGGCCCTGGTGGCGATCGGCCTGGCCCGCTGGGTCAGCAGCCCGCTCGGCCATCTGGAGGATGCCGCCCAGCTGCTCGGCGACGGCGACCTCCGTACCAGGGCGCCCGCGGATACCGGGCCTAGCGAGGTCCGCCGGCTGGCACACAACTTCAACCTGATGGCCGCCAGGCTGGAGGCCCTGGTACACAGCCACCAGGCGACGATGGCCGATGTCTCCCACCAGCTGCGGACTCCGCTCGCCGCGCTGCGACTGCGGCTGGAGCTCCTCGGCCAGGACAGCGACGACTTCGTCGCGGCCGAGGTCGCCGGCGCGCAGGAGGAGATCCGCAGGCTATCCCGGCTCGTCAACGGGCTGCTGGCAGTGGCGCGGGCGGAGAACCTCACCACCGCGCCGGTCCTGGTCGCGGTCGACGCGGTGATCGGGAACCGGGTCGCGGCGTGGCGGCCGGCGGCCGATGAGCAAGGCATCGCGCTGTCGACGGGGGCGCTGGAGCACGTGCACGCCCGGCTCGGCGACGGGCAGCTGGAGCAGGTCCTGGACAACCTGCTCGCCAACGCGCTCGACGCCCTGGAGCCCGGCGGCTCGATCACGCTGTCGGCCCGCCTGGCCGGCGACCGGGTCCTGATCGCGGTGGCCGACAACGGCCCGGGCATGAGCGACGAGCAGAAGCGCACTGCCTTCAGGCGGTTCGCCACGAACTCGCCCGACGGCACGGGCCTGGGCCTGGCCATCGTGGACAGGCTGGCGGTCAGCAGCGGCGGCTCCGCGGCACTGTCGGACACGCCCGGCGGCGGGCTGACGGTGACGATCGAGCTGCCGGCCGCGCGGCCGGATCGCGGTTCGCGGCGCGGTGCGAGCGCGAGCCGCGCCGGCGGCCAGGGCCGCCCTGGCCCCGGCCAGCCGCCCGACCAGCCGACGATTACGTAACCCGCGCCATGTCGACGAGCCGCGACGGCGGCTGGGCGCGGATCGGGCAAAAGACGCTACCGGCCGCCCGCAACGGGCACCGGCTTCATGATCACCCCTACAACGCATTCGCGCTGAGGCGGATGTGGCGCCAGCGGCGTATGAAGCGGTGCGCCCAGCCACTCCGAGCAACGTTTGCGTGTCTAGTACGAATAGTTCGTACTAGACACGCAAACGTCGGCCGGCCCTAGAGCTGAAGGCCGCTCCGAGGTCGGAGTCCAGATCCATATGCCCGAACAATGGCTTATTGGAATATCGCCTGCCAGTACATCGACCTCCGCAAACCCGAAGGAAGCCGGGGTAGGTTAGCCGGGCCACTGGGCAGCGGCATTTGTCCCAGGGAAGTCCGCGCTGTGACTGGTCCCACACCGGCCCTGACGCCGGCATTTACCGGTTCTGAACGATTCCTGAACGACTCCCGCAGTGGCCATTGGGCATGCTGAAACAGGTAAGGGCGAATCCGCTGGATCCGCCCTCAGCCCGGCCCGCCGGCGCTGCTCCCCGCACGCCGGCCAGGCCGGGGCTGTCCGGCATGGCCCGCCGGCAGCCCGCGCCTCGCGCCGCCCAGGACACCCGGCGGAACGAGCGTGGCGCCCCCGGAAGCGAGGAAAGGAACGCTGTATGCCCCATCCCGCCCACGGCACGGCCGCGAGCCGGGACAGCATGCTTGGCCGGATCCGCAAGCTGTCGCTCTGGATCACCGGCGGCGCCGCGGCGGCATCTCTTGGCCTTGGCGCCGCATTCGCGCACGCCCTCCCCGGCCACACGCGCGTGACCGGCGCGGCCTCCAGCCAGGCCGGGACCGGCGTGCGGGCGGCCACGGCCCACGTTCCGGCGCACGCTACCGCGACGCCACGGCACGCCGCCGCTCCTCACCAGCTCATCCCGGCCCACCGGGCTGCCCCCGCGCACCACCAGGCGCCCGCCGCGGTCCACCCGCAGCACCGGCTCGCGCCGCCGAAGCAGCACCCGGCCGCCGCGCCGGCGCAATCCGCGCCGGCGCAGGCCGCCCCGCCCGCCCAGGTATCGTCCGGCGGGTCGTGATCCGTGCCCGAGCTAGCCAGCCAACTGCCCGGGCCAGCTAGGACAACCCTCAGTCACCTGCTCGCGAGCACCACCCCCGGCCACGTCCTCGCCGCGAGCACGGCAGGCCCGAGCCCGCTCTGGTACGCGACGCGCGCTACCGGGGTCGTGGCGCTGATCCTGCTCACGATCACGGTCGCGCTGGGCATCAGCGGCGTGTCCAGGCTGTCCTCGCCCCGATGGCCGCGCGTGATCACCGCCGGCCTGCACAAGAACCTTTCGCTGCTGGTCGTGGCGTTCGTGGTGGTCCACGTCCTGACTACGGTCCTGGACAGCTTTGTCTCGATCGGCCTGATATCGGCGGTGATCCCGTTCACCTCGTCCTACCGGACGACGTGGGTCAGCCTCGGCGCGGTCGCGTTCGACCTCATCCTGGCGCTGATCATCACGAGCCTCCTGCGCACGCGGATGTCCTATCGCTCCTGGCGCGCCGTGCACCTGCTCGCCTACGCCTCCTGGCCCATCGCGCTCTGGCACGGGCTGGGCACCGGAACCGACTCCAAGGTGCCCTGGCTGCTGGCGATCGACGCGCTCTGCCTGCTGGTGGTGGCGGGCGCGCTGCTGTGGCGCCTGCACCTGATGGCTCCGGGCCCCGGCCGGATGGCGGCGATGGCGGCGGCCGTGGCGGTCCCGGTAGCGACCGTTGTCTTCGCGATCCTCGGACCACTGCACCCGCACTGGTCCGAGCGCGCGGGCACGCCGGTCGCGCTGCTCGGCTCGGCGCATTCCCGGTCGATTGCGGCCGAACCAGCCACGGGCGGCACCCGTTCTGGCTGGCAGCAGTACAGCGGGAGCGACAGCGTGCGCCCGACTGGCGGCGGGCAGGAGATCATCAGCGTGCACGGCCAGACCAGCGGTCAGGACGCCACGGACGTCACCATCGCGCTTCGGGGCACGCCCGACGGATCGGGCATCTCGATGTCGGGCGGCACGGTCCGGCTGGCGCCGGCGGCGGGCGGCTCGGCCTGGGCCGGCCCGGTGACCGCGCTCGACGGCACCCGGCTCGCGGCGACCCTCACCGGGCCCGGCCACCGGACGGAGCAGGCCCAGCTCACGCTGGTGATCAGCGGCAGCCACGCGAGCGGCCGGGTCCTGGCGCCCGCGGCGGGCGCCCGGTGACCGCGGCCCCCGGCTCCGGCGCCGGCCCTCGCAGCCGCGACGGGGGGCAGGCCGCCGGCCTCGTCCAGCGCCTCACCGTCGGCTGGCACGAGTCCGGCCATCCGGCGACCCTCCGCGAGCATGCCCACCGCTACGGCGACCTGCCCCGCCGCCCGAGCGGGCGGACTAGCGTGCACGACCTGATCGACCAGGTAACGGCGGCCGGCCTGACCGGGCGCGGCGGCGCGGGCTTCCCCACCGGCGTCAAGATGCAGGCCGTCGCCGCCAGGCGCAGATCGGCCGTGGTCGTCGCCAACGGCATGGAGAGCGAGCCCGCGAGCGAGAAGGACCAGGCGCTGCTTGCCCGCGCGCCGCACCTGGTCCTGGACGGCATGGTCCTGGCCGCCGAGGCGGTCGGGGCCGAGGTGGCCAGCCTGTGCCTGCCCCGCAGCCGGAACTGGCTCACCTCCATCGTTCAGCTCGCCATCAAGGAACGGGAGAACGCGGGCCTGGCCAGCATCCCGATCGAGGTGCACGAGCTGCCCCATCAGTACGTGTCCAGCGAGGAGACCTCACTGGTGCACTGGCTGAACGGCGGCGAAGCCCGGCCGACGATGACCCCGCCCCGGCCGTTCGAGCGCGGCGTGCGCAAGCGGCCCACGCTAGTCGACAACGTCGAAACCCTGGCCAACATCGCGCTGATCGCGCGCTACGGCCCGGACTGGTTCCGCCAGGCCGGGACGCCGGACGCTCCCGGCACCATGCTCACGACGGTCTCCGGCGCCGTCGCCGAGCCGGGCATCTACGAGATCGCCGGCGGCACCCGGATCGGGGACCTGCTGATGGCCGCGCGCGCCGACGCCGACATCGAGGCCGTGCTCATCGGCGGTTACTTCGGCACCTGGCACCCGATCGAAGCGGTGGCCAGCCTGCCATTCACCAACGCGGGCCTCGGGCGCGTCGGAAGCTCACCCGGTGCCGGCGTGCTCTTCGCGCTGCCGAAGGGCAGCTGCGGCCTGGTCGAGGCCGCCAGCATCCTCGGATTCCTCGCCGATGAAAGCGCCCAGCAGTGCGGGCCCTGCCAGTTCGGGCTGCCCGCAATTGCCGAGGACCTGAGTCAGCTGGCAACTGCACGGCCCGACGGCAACCCGCTCGACCGGATGCAGCGCCGGTTCGGCGTCATCTCCGGCCGGGGCGCCTGCCGCCACCCCGATGGCGCCGTGCGGATGGCAGCCTCGGCCCTGTCGACATTCGCGGACGACGCGCACGCGCACATCCAGGGACGGCCCTGCCCGGGCGCCGTCGGCCACCCGAACCGCGCCGCGCTTCCGGTCCCCCGCGCGGAAGGAGAGTGGCGATGAGCCTGAAGCTTGAAATCAACCCGATCGCCTGCGAGGCGCACGGTCTGTGCGCGGACCTCCTGCCCGAGCTCATCCAGCTCGACGAGTGGGGCTATCCCATCCTGGCGGACAGCATCCCGATCGACCTCGAGGCCCACGCGCGCCGGGCCGTCGCCGCCTGCCCGACACTGGCGCTGCGGATCACCAGGGCCAAGGCCCACCACGAGAACCGGAAGGCAAGCTGACGACGCGATGACCGCCAGATCCGTCGCGCAGCATCGCCGGTCACGGCCGGCCGCCAGCCCCGAGGGCAACGAGCATCTCACCGCGATGACCGGTGCGGTCCTCCTCGTCGGCTTCGCGATCGAGGGCCTGACGATCCTGCAGCTGCACCGCCTGCTCTGGCTGCACTTCGTGGTCGGCTTCCTGCTGCTCGGCCCGGTGACGCTGAAGATCTGCTCGACGCTGTACCGATTCGCGCGGTACTACACCCGCTCGCAGCCCTACGTGCGCCGCGGCCCCCCGGCTCCGCTCCTGCGCGTGCTCGGCCCGCTGGTCGTGCTCACCTCGCTGGCCGTGCTCGGCACCGGCGTGATCCTGGCGTACGTCGGGCCGGGCCCGGGCAACTGGCTGTTCCTGCACAAGGTGTCCTTCGTCTTGTGGTTCGGCGTCATGACCATCCACGTCTGCGCGTACGCGCCGCGGCTGCCGCGGCTGCTCCGGCCAGGTCGCCGCAGCGCCGGCCCGGCTGCGGCTCCCGGCGGCGCCGCCCGTTACCTCGCGCTCGCGGCTGCGCTCGCGGCCGGCGTCCTCGTCGCGGCCGTCACCATGCACCTGTCCGGCCAGTGGGGCGCCTGACGGAACGCGGCGCAGCCGGGCCAGTGCACGCCGGCACGCTAGGGTTATGACGCCATATATCAAGGCATACCCAAGCGGGAGAATCGTGATCGGGAAAGTTACTCTCGCTGGCCTGTGCGCGGCCGCGGTGCTCGCGTCAGCTGCCGTTGCGCTGGCAGCGCCGAATTCGCGCCACAAGGACTCGGTCGGCCGGGTCACCGAGTTCGCGGCCAGCACCGGCAAGGCCGGGCGGACCGTGAAGACCGGCTTTCAGCCCACCGCGCTCGTCGTCGCGCCGGACAGCCGCCACGTCTACGTGGCCAACCGCGGCTCGCAGACAATCAGCGAGCTGTCCGCGGGCCTGACCGGCGCGATCCGCACTATCCACGTCGCAGGCGCACCGCTCGACATGGTCATGACGCCGAACGGCAAGCTGCTGTACGTCAGCCTGCTCAGCAACAACCTGAGCCAGGGCGATCAAGGCGGCAGCGTCCTGGTCATCAGGACGTCCGACTTCAAGCCGGTCAAGGACATCCCGCTCTTCGAGCCCTACCTGATGGCCGTGAGCCGGAACAGCGCGACCGTGTACGTGGCCAGCGGGAGTACGGGCGGCAACGGCGAGACCGTGACCCCGATCCGCACCGCCAGCAACCGCGCCGGGAAGGCGCTCTCAATAGCGAACCGCAACTTCGAGGTCATCGCCCTGGCGATCGCACCGAGCGGCCGGGCCGTCTACGTGATCAGCGACGACGTGGCCTCGCGGACGGGCCACCCGAGCTACGCCGGAGTCCTCACAGTGATCAACGCTGCGTCCGGGCGGGTGCGCAAGCAGCTCCGGATCGGGACCTCGCCGTCTGACCTCGCGATCACGCCGAACGGCCGCACCGTCTACGTCAGCCTCGCCCGAGGCGTCCTGCCGGTGTCCACCAGTAGCAACACCGCGGGCAGGCTGATCAGGATCGCCGACTACCCGGGCGACCTGGTCATCACGCCCAACGGCAGGACCCTGTACGTCGCCGCCGATGGCGAGCTCACGCCGGTCAGCACCCGTGACAACGCCGCCGGCCGGCCGATCGGCCACTTTGCCCCCGACCCGAACGCCGGCACCATGGCGGTGTCACCCGACGGCACGACGCTCTACGCCCTGACCTGGTGGCCCACACTCTCGGTCGCAACGATCCGGACGGCCACGAACACCGCGCAGATGGCATTCAAGTCCGGCCCGGACGCAACCGAGCTCGTGCTCGCGCCGAACGGGAAGACGGGCTACGTCGTCAACTGGGGGCTATAGCCTGCGCCCTGGCCTTGGTCAGCTCGAAGCGCTCCAGCGTCAGCCCGTAGTACTCCTTCGTCTGGCCGAGGTACACCATGCTCAGCCGGCGGCAGACGGCCAGCGAGCGGATGTTGTCCGGGTCGACGACGGCGACGACCCGGTCCAGCCCGCACGGCCCGAACGCCAGCTCGAGTACCCCGCGGGCGGCCTCGGTGGCGTAGCCGTAGCCCCAGTAGTCCGGGTTCAGATGCCAGCCGATCTCGACCTCCTCGCTCCCCGGCAGCTGCTGCAGCAAGATCGCGCCGATGACCTGGCCGGTCATCTGCAGCACCATCGGCCATAGCCCGTAGTCAGAGACGGCGGCCGCGCGCTCGGCCATCGCGGTAACCCGCTCGCGCATCTGATCCACCGACGCCACTGCCCGCCGGGGCTCCGGGCCGAGCCAGCGCATCACCTCGTCGCGCCCGTAAATGGCGAAGGCGGCGTCGGCGTCGCCCTCTTCCCAGTCCCTGACTGTCAGCCGCTGCGTCGAGAAATGCTGCATGCGCGCATTCTGCCGTAAGAACTTTGCGCGCCGGCCGGTTAAGTCATCCACTGCCGCCCGTCGATGATCTCCCGGACCGCATCCAGGTGGCCCGCGTGGCAGGCGGTCTCGGAGATGACGTGCAGGATGATCTCCCGCAGGCTGTGCAGCCGCCACTGCGGCCACCGGTCTTCTGGCCAGAAGGCGGGCGCGGTGTCGAGCGCGGTGTTGCGGATGATCACATCCGAGCGTTCGATCTCGGCCCGGTACTCGCCGAGGACCGCAGCGACCGACGTTTGATCGTCAACCATCCACGCCGCCCTGGCGGCCTCTTCGGTCAGGATGAGGTCGATCTTCTCGCCGGCGACGACGCCGCGGAACCAGAACTTCTCGTCACTGACGGTCAGATGCCTGACCATGCCCAGGCAGGTCCAGCCGCTCGGGAGGACGGCCCGCCGGAGAGCCGCGTCGGGCAGGTCCTCGAGAATTCCCAGCACGTGCTCGCGCTGAGTGGTCAGCGAGGCGACAAGCAGGTCGGTTTCGCTCAGCATGGCCCGTCCATTCGCTTCGGCGAGTCAGGAATTGTCGGCTCCGCCCCATCTTGCCCTAGCCGGACCTCGCCCGCCGCGCCGGTAGGCTCGGCGCCATGGACAACGGCTCCGCCGGGGCAGATGGCGTTCCGGTCATCGCGGTCGCCAGCGGCAAGGGCGGCGTCGGCAAGACCACGGTCGCCGTCAACCTCGCCCTCGGCCTGCAGGCGCGCGGGCTGTCGGTCGGGCTGGTCGACGCCGACCTGTACGGGCCGGACGCCGCGCACATGCTCGGCATGCGGCGACGGGCCGAGGCGCGGAGCATCACGCTGTTCGCCTCGCGCGGTCAGGCCGGGTCGCGGCTCGAAGTGGCCACGCACCACGGCGTGCAGGTCGCGTCGGCGGCGTTCCTGATGGGCGAGAGCCAGGGGCTCGGAGTCCACTCCGGCGTCGCGCAGCTGCTGGTCCGGCGGCTCATCGCGGATGCCGCCTGGGATGACGTGGACTGCCTCGTCATCGACCTGCCGCCGGGATCGGCCGACATCCAGCAGTTCGTGTTCGCCCTGCAGGGCCACAAGGTGCATGTCCTGCTCGTCGTCACGCCGCAGGTCGTCGCCCACCGCGACGCGCACCGGCTGATCGCGGAGCTCGACCGCCATGGTGCGGCGATCGCCGGCGGGGTCGCGAACATGGCGGGCCTGACGTGCACCTCGTGCGGCGAGGTCACCGAGCTGTTCGTGCCCGCGCCGCCGGAGGAGAGCATCTGGGGCCGGGTGCCGCTGCTCGCGAGCATCCCGTTCAGCGCCCGCGGCGCGCACGACGCGGACAACGGGCTGCCCGTGCTGGTCACCCGCGCGGTCCCCGAGCAGCTCAGTGCGTACGAGAGCCTGGCCGCGCAGATGCACGCGGTCCTCGCCTGACACACTGATCTGTTATGGGCACGATCGAGGTCAGCGCCGAGCGCGCGATTGACGCGCCGGCACAAGTGGTCTACGGCTACATCGCGGACATGCGGGAGCACCACCCGAAGTTCCTGCCGCCGAACTTCTCCGACTTCCGCGTCGAGTCGGGCGGGGTGGGCGCCGGGACGGTCAGCCGGTTCAAGCTGTCAGTCGGCGGCCGCACGCGCGATTACCACATGAAGGTGGACGAGCCCGAGCCCGGCAAGGTGCTGACCGAGTCGGACATGGACTCCAGCGCGGTCACCTCGTTCACGGTGACGCCGCAGGGAGCCGGCTGCTCGGTCCGGATCGCGACCACGTGGCAGGGGGCCGGCGGGGTCGGCGGGTTCTTCGAGCGGACGTTCGCACCGCCCGCGCTGCGCAAGCTGTACACCGATGAGCTCGGGCGGCTCGACGCCTACGCGCGGGAGCACGCCGCGAGCTGACCCGTTTTGTAACTGGCTAAAGGCTGCTTTAGCCAGATCGGTGTGGCGCCATAGGGGTTTTTCCGGTCCCGCCATTCCCGCATCGCCCGTGGCATATTTAATTCGGCAGCGCCGACAATGGGTGTTCTACGGGGGATGGAACTCATGGCAGGGACGCGCCACAGTTGGTCATGGGCTCTGGCCGCGATCGTCGCCACAGCCGGGACCGTCGCGATGACCGGGCACGCCGGGCACGCCGGGCATTCGGCGCCGGCCTTCACTCGCGGCGAGGGAACCGGAAAGACCTGGTGCCAGACGTATGGCGGCACCAGCCTGGGCAGCTACCGCGATGTCTATGCCTGCAAGGCCGGGAGCAAGAACTCCGGAAAGACGCCGTTCGACTCGGTTGCCGGATTCCAGCCGACAGAGCTGGCCAACCGATTCCTGTATGCCGAAACCGGCCACACCTTGTTCGGAAATGACGTCGCCGGGACGTTCGTCGCGCAGGCAAGCGCGGCCTTTCACCTTCCGTATTCGACGGCGGGCCCGGGCGCCGGCCTCCCGGTAGCCGGCGACATCATCTCGATGTGGGGCGGCCGCAGCAAGCAGAAGCAGAACGGCGAAGTCACCATGGTCGCCGTCGTCACCCACGTGACCAAGACCTCGTCGGGCTGGGCGGTGACGACGCTCAACCAGGGCGACGTGCCGACCGACGGCCACGGCTTCGACGTCATCACCGTGTCGGCCAGCAAGCGGGCCTGGAGCACGCTGTACGGGTTCTACACCTCGTTCGACTGGCTGCGGATCGCCCCCGGCACCAGCACGCCGCGGACTCGGAGCGGGTGGGCGGCAGCGGAGGCGCCGCGGCGCACCGGCGCGCAGACCGGCCGCCTGCTGGCGGTGGCGTGCGGCACGGCCGCGAACTGCACCGCCGTCGGCGCCAGCGGCAAGTCGGCGATGCTGGTTACCCGCAGCGGTGATGGCTGGCGGTCGGCCGGGGTGCCCATTCCGGCCAGCCCGGTCACGACGTCCGAGCTCGACAGCGTGGCGTGCCCGTCGGCGTCCGCGTGCGTGGCCGCCGGCGACTACGCCAGCGCCGGGCAGCAGGAAGGGCTGCTGCTGTCCGGCCGCGGCACCACGTGGACCGCCACCAGGGCGCCGCTGCCTGGCAACGCCGCCGCCAGCCCGGACGTCCACGTGCGCGCTCTCGCCTGCGGCTCGGCTTCATCGTGCGTGGCCGTCGGCCAGTACGCGGCGGCCGGCACCGACTACCCGCTGCTGCTCACCGGCCATGCCTCGTCGTGGACCGATCAGCAAGCCCGGCTGCCGGCCGACGCCAGCGCGAAGCCGGACGCGGATCTCGTCGCGGTCGCGTGCACCAAGGCCGGTGCGTGCGTGAGCGTCGGTTCCTACGTCGACAAGCTCGGCAACCGGCAGGGCCTGATCGTGACCGGCCATGGCACCTCGTGGACCGCGCTCCGGTCGCCGCTGCCCGCGGCCGCCACCGTCCCTGGCGCCCGGCTGGTGGCCGTGGCCTGCAAGCAGGCTGGCGGGTGTGCCGCCGTCGGCGCGTTCAACAACGGCAGGCGCGGCTACCTCGTGTCGGGATCGGCCCGCACCTGGACCGCCGCCCAGATACCGCGGCCAGCGGGACTGAGTTCCGCGGCGAAGCCCTCGTTCCGCGCCGTCGCGTGCAGCGCCTCGGCGTGCGTGGCCGTGGGCAGCTACGCCAGCCCCGCAGGCGGCAGCAAGGGGCTGCTGCTGACCGCGCGCGGCCAGGCGCTGACGGCGGCGGCCGCTCCCCTGCCCGCCGGCGACGCACCGCCGGAGGCGAACCAGGTCACGCAGGTGGCGTCGGTGGTCTGCCCGGCCGCCACCCGGTGCGTCGCCGTGGGCCGGTACACCGACGCGGCCGGCGACGGCCAGACGCTGCTGCTCTACGGGTTCGGTGCGTCGTGGCGGCCGGTTCGCGCCCCGGTTCCCGGCAACGCCCGGACGGTCGGCAGCCAGGCCAAGGCCGGGCCGGCGCCGCCCATGCTGACGTCGGTTGCCTGCCCGGCCGCATCGGCCTGCGTCTCGGTCGGCAGCTACCCGGCCCGCAGCCTCGGCGTCGAGGGACTGATCGTCACCGGGTCAGGCTGACGAGGCCGGTGTCCTGGCCCGCCAGATCGGGCTGGGCCGGGTAGCGAACCTCTACCGCGAGCCCGCCTTCTGGCCGGGCGACGGCCTGCAACTCGGCGCCGTGCGCGGCCGCGATCGCGTCGACGATCGACAGCCCGAGACCAGGGCTGACGCCGACCCCGGTGCGCTGCACTCCGCCGCGCCGGAACGGCTCGAACAGCCCGGCCATGTCCCCCGGATCGATCGCCGGCCCGGTGTTGGCCACCGAGAGGACGGCCTGGCCGTTCGCGGTCATCGTGGTCACCAGCACCCGGCCGCCCGCGACGTTGTGCCGGATCGCGTTGTCGAGCAGGTTCGCGACCAGGCGCTCGGTGAGCCGGGCATCGCCTGCGAGCGCGGCCGGGCCGAGTTCGGTGGTCATGCGGATGCCGAGCCGATCCGCCTCGGCCGTACGGGCCAGCACCGCCTCGCTGGTGACGCCGGCCAGGTCGACCGGCTCGCGATGATCAAGCCCGCGCTGACTGCGCGCGAGCGTGAGCAGCGCCTCGATCATGCGCTCCTGCTGCTGGCCCGCGGCCAGCACCCGGCCGCACGCCGCCTCGAGCGTCGCCAGGCTGCGCTCGGGGTCGGCGAGCGCGACCTCCATCAGAGTGCGCTGCCGGGCGAGGGGCGTGCGCAGCTCGTGCGAGGCGTTCGCGACGAACTGGCGCTGCGCGGCGAACGAGCCTTCCAGCCGGGCGAGCAACCCGTCGACGGTGTCGCCCAGTTCCTTGAGCTCGTCGTCGGGTCCGCCGAGCGCGAGCCGCTCGTGCAGGTTGCTGGCCGAGATATTGCGGGCCGTCAGCGTGATCGTCCGCAGCGGGCTGAGGACGCGGCCGGAGACGAGCCAGCCCAGGCCGAGAGCGGCCACCGTCATCACTCCGAGCGCGATGCCCGAGGCGACGAGCAGCGTCCTCAGATAATCCGACCCGATCGCGGCGGCCTGCGCCCGGTAGTACGTCAGGCACTGGCCGTACTGGCTGGGCGTCGCACTGGAGAAGCTGCCGCTCCGGACGCAGAACTCGGTGCCGCCCGACGCGGACGCCGACCCGACTGGCCCGGCGCCGCCGGAGGCATTTCCGCTGGCCGCACCGTCGGGGGCGGACCCGGCGGGCGGGGGGACGAACACTCCGAAGCCAGGCAGCTGGACGGCACTGCCGGGCCCGGCCGACGGACCGCCCGCGCCCTTGCCGGCGGCCACCCTCTGTTCCAGCAGCGTCGGGGTGTGGTTGTCGACGACCAGGTACGTGATCGTCAGCAGGACCGCGCCCGACAGCAGGAACAGGCCGGCGTACACCAGCGTGAGCCGCAGCCTGATCGTGCGCCGGGGCAGCCTGCGCCACGACCGCGGCACGCCGGCCCAGCCGCGCGGGAGCGGCCACGTCATGCCGTCACCCGGTACCCGGCCTGCGCGACGGTCTCGATGAGCGGCGGCTCGCCCAGCTTGCGGCGGAGCCGGCTCATGGTGACCTTCACCGCCGAGCTGAACGGGTCGGCCATCTCGTCCCACACCCGTTCCAGCAGCTCCTCGGCGGAGACAACGCGGCCCTGCGAGGCGAGCAGCAGCTCCAGCACCCCGAACTCCTTCGGGCCGAGGTCGAGCTGCTGCCCGGCGCGGCTCGCCGTCCGCCGGCCCGGATCAACCGCGACGTCGCCGCTGATCAGGACCGGCGGGACGGCCGGCTGCGCTCGCCGCATCAGGGCCCGGACCCGGGCGACCAGCTCCGCGAACGCGAACGGCTTGGGCAGGTAGTCATCCGCGCCCTGGCTCAGGCCGTCCACCCGGTCCTCGATCGTCGCGGCCGCGGTCAGCATCATGACCCGGCTCCGGCTCGCGGCTCCGATCAGCTCGGCACAGATCTCGTCGCCGTGCCGGCCGGGCAGATCCCGGTCAAGCACGATCACGTCGTATCCCGTGAAGAGGGCGCGCTCAAGGCCGGTCGTTCCGTCCAGCGCAACGTCCACGGCGAACTGCTCGCGCCGCAGGCCGATCGCTATGGCTTCCGCCAGCTCCGCGTCGTCCTCGATGACAAGCACGCGCATGGTTCATGATGCTCGGCCTAAGCTCGAGGTTTTATCCGGGGACGCTGGCAGGATCCTGCAAGGCGGTGACCGTCGCGACTCCGTTGCTCTCGCTGATCTGGGCCGCGACCAGGTCGTTCACCCGGACGCCGCTGATGCCGGTAACGCTGCCGGAGAACGAGGTCGAGCCGGTCACGCGCGCCGTGACCGACTGGCCGGCCGCACCGACGGTGATCGAGTGCGCGCTGACGGCGGTGACCCGGCCTGCCACCATCATGCTTCCGGTCACTCCCTGCTGCGACTGACCCCCGGACGGCGCGCTCGCCGACGGCTCCGCGGCGGCCGGAGCCGAGCCGGAGCCGATGTCCCTGACGGCGAGCGCCGCCGCGCCGCCGCCAATCAGCGCGACGACGGCCACCACGAAGAGTCGCAGCAGCCGCGGCCGGGCGGGAACGACGCTGCGCGGCGGCCAGTGCTCTCCGGAAGGCCACCGCTCATCGCTCTCGGTCTCGGGGTCGGCGGGCCAGTCGATCTCGGCCGCCCAGTCGTCATCCGGCCGGTCGGGCTGCTTCATGGGGCGCCGCCTCTCGTCACCGTGCCCGCAGGGTCCGATACCCGACACGATGCGACGCCGGCGGTTGCGCGGCGGTTACACGCCCTGGCTAGTGGCTAGATGACACGAGGTCCGGCGGCGCGATGGCGGTCACATCCAGCACCCGCTCGTCCTCCGGCTCCGGCAGGGCCACCGCGGCGGCGCCTGGCGCCGGGCGCGGCCGCCGGGGCTTGCCGGCGGCCGAGGATCCACCGCGACCCCGGTAGATCAGCAGGCCGTTCACCGGATCCGGCACTGCGTCGAGTGCGGCCCGCACGACCGGCAGATCGCGGAAGGCTTCCCACTGCTCGCCGGTCTCGAAGCACACCTCGAACGCGACGCCCCAGTTGTCCGCGTGCCACGTTCCGTCCAGCGCGCCGTTGGTGAGGGCCGCCTCGGTCAGCTCGTCATCGTGCGCGTGCTGCCAGTGGAAGGCCGAGCCCTCACCGTGGAGCACCTCGATGGACCACCACTCAGCCATGTCACTTGAGACATTACGTCTTTGTCCCGCTCTGCGAAAGAGTCAGCGGGGCAGCGCTTCCGGCCTCCGGGCCGCGACAAACAGCCCGGTGACATAGCTGCCGAGCGCCAGAGCCCACAGCCCTGCCATGATCATCGAGCTGAACTGCTGCCCGTAGTTGAGGAAGCTGGCGCCGTTGAAGCCGGCCCCGAGGATGGCCAGCGCGCCGATCAGCGAGGTCACGGTGTAAGCCCGCCGGCGCAGGCGCAGGGCCACGGCCAGGCTGCCGAACGCCGCGAGCACGAGCGCGACCCCGAGTGCGGCATGGGCGGCCAGCCAGCCGGGGCCGTGCGGGATCACCCAGGTCACGCCCGACACCACGCCGCCGAGGTAATTGGCGGCATTCGCGCCCGGATGGTGCGCCGGGATCGTGACGTAAAGGTTGGCCGCCATGCCCAGCAGGTACTGGACGAGCAGCAGGATGGAGGCCCCGAAGTTGATCGTCACCATCCGCCGCGCGCGATCGCGTCCCCCGGCCACGGCTACGCCGCCTCGCTGGGTCACTGCCCCTGGCCTCCTGATGCGTGCTGCTCGAACTCCTCGTGCCAGCGCAGCTCCGCATCCAGGCGCTGCTCGCCCCGGCGGAACGCGGCAACGGCGAGATCGGTCAGGACGCCAAGCTCGGTGAGGTGGGCGCGCTCGGCTGCCATCGCGTCGCGCTGCGCTGCGATCTTCTGGCGGCGGTCCGTCAGCCGCTGCGACAGTTCAGCGCGGTCGGCACCGGCCGCGAACAGCAGCACGACCGAGAGCGGATCCGCCGAGCCGAAGACGACTTCCAGCGCCGCATCGCGCTGCACGACGAGTTCCAGCCGGCCCTCGCCCGTGATCTCGTAGACCGTCCGGGCCGGACGCCGGCCGACCTGCTCCTCCCGGACCGGGCGGATGAGGCCGTCGGCGTCGAGTCGCCGCAACTCGGCGTAGAGGGCGCCGCCGGTGATGCCGCCCCACACCTCGGCGTTCGTCAGCTCGGCCGTACGGCGGATCTGATGGCCGTGCATCGGGCCGTGCTCGGCCAGCGAGCCAAGGATCATGAGGCGGCTGAGGTTCATCGCAGATTAGTCTGCACATCCTAATCTGCAGTTGTCAATGTGGCGCACAGGCGGGCGTTTGCCCCGCAGCGCACCGGGTATTTTCGCGGCGCACGGCAGGGCCGACGCCGCGAGCCGGCTTCGCATGCTGGATGGGCAGCGCTAGGGGGGCGCGCTCAGGTGCAGCCGCGCGCTCTGCGGGGGAGGAACGTTTCGTTGCGCCTGTTCAGGTACATCGCCGTGGTTGTCCTGCTCGCGATTCCCGTGGTGGTAGCAGGGACGCCAGCCGCCTACTCCAGCACTGCCTCCGCCTCGCCCAGCACCGTCACGCCGGGCGAGGCAGTGACGTTCACGGTGCACTGCGACCAGGGACTCAACGCCGGCGGCGCGTCAGCCATCCTGGACGGGTCCACGCTGGGACTGGCGTCCCAGATCCCGATGAACGCGATCAACGGCAGCCTGTTCGACTTCAGCATCTCGGTAACGCTGCCGTCGAGCATCCAGCCTGGCGGCTATGCCCCGAGCATCTCGTGCCCCGGCGGCGCCGCTGGCGCCACGGCCAGCCTCAACGTGACGGCGGTGCCCACGGGCGGCGCCGCCACCGGTGACGGAACGACGGCTACCGCCACCGACAGCGGCCTCGCGATCGCGGGTCTGGCGATGATCGGCACCGGCGCCCTGGCGGGCGGCGTTGCCGTGCGCCGCCGCCGCGCCGCCGCCCGCCGCTCAGGCTGACCCGGTCAGGACCGCCGGGTGAGGTCCATGTACCAGTTGTCGAGCCAGGTCTTGCCCCCGTCGGTGGAGAAGGCTTGCTCCCAGTGGGCCGAGTCGGCCGTGATCCCCGACCAGCGGAACCGGGCGAGGATCGGTACGTCGTTCATGGTGTCGTCACCGTAGAACTCCCCGATGCCGTCGTCGAACTTGCCGGTGACGGGCGGGAAGATCGTGCCCCGGCGGCTGCTGGCCCAGTACAGCGACCACGTGCCGGTCTCCGGGTCGCGCAGCCGCACGGTCATGCCGGAGAAGTCCTTGGTGGGGAACTCAATCTCGTCGAAGCTCGCGCCCCCGTCGAAATGCCGGGTCGCGCGGCTGACGGCAGGGAACTCCTCCCATCCGCTCTCCGGATCCAGAAAGTCGACACGCCAGCGGTTCGCCACGTCCCAGGTACCTACGAGGAAATCGAAATCTGTCATGCGGGTACGGTAGGGCGCCTCCACTGACATCAACTGTCAGTAGAGGCTGCGAAACTTGGCTCGTGCGCGCAAGCCGGCTGCTGTCCCTGCTCCTGCTCCTGCAAACCCGGGGCCGGATGACGGCGCAGCAGCTCGCCGATGAGCTCGAGGTCTCCGTCCGCACGATCTACCGCGACATCGACGCGCTGAACGGGGCCGGAGTCCCGCTCTACGGCGACGCCGGGCACGCCGGCGGGTACCAGTTGCTCGGCGGCTACCGCACGCGGCTGACCGGCCTGACCGCGGCCGAAGCCGAGACGCTGTTTCTCTCTGGCCTGCCCGGACCGGCCGCGGAGCTCGGCCTCGGCAGCGTGCTGGCGGCCGCGACCCTCAAGCTCCGGGCAGCGCTCCCGGCCTCGCTCCGCGAGAACGCCGACCGGCTCAGCGAGCGCTTCTACCTCGATGCGCCCGGCTGGTACCGCCGCACCGAGGATGTCCCCTTCCTGCCGCTGGTCGCCAGCGCGGTGTGGGACCGCCAGCTCATCGCGGTGCGCTACCGCCGCTGGAAGGACCCGGAGGAAGTGGAGCGCACGCTCGAGCCGCACGGGCTGGTGCTGAAAGCCGGCACCTGGTACGTCGTGGCCCGGTGCGAGGGCGCGTTCCGCACTTACCGGATCGACCAGATCGTGGCGGCGCAGGAGTGCGGCCGCGCGTTCGACCGGGACTCCGGGTTCGACCTGCAGACGTACTGGCAGTCCTATCTCTCCGACTTCCACGAGCGGCTGTATACCGCGCACGCGCTGATCCGGGTATCGCCAGGCGGGGTGCCCCGGCTGCGCTCGCTGCTGAGCGCGGCGGTCGCGACGGCAGTACACAACGACGGGGTGACCGGACCGGACGGCTGGACGACAGCCCGGGTGCCGATCGAGTCACCCGAGCAGGCCATCCGGGACTTCTTCCGGCTGGGCGCCGACATCGAGATCCTCGAGCCGGCCGGGCTCCGCGAGCAGGCAGCACGCACCGCAAGCGCCATAGCCCGTCTCTACGCCTTACCTCCGTGCCTCGCGGTATCTGAGCCCGAGCCGGAGAGCGATCCATCCGGCGGCGATGATGACCGGGGTGAGCCACAACGACTGGGTCGATGATCCCGTGGCCCACAGAACCAGCACCAGCGCTATCACCGCCAGGGCCAGCTTGAAGTGTGAGCTTCTCTTGACCATGACCTGCTCAATGGCGTTCATGACGGGCTCCAGTTCTGCGCAATGATGATTGCGTCTATCAACTAAAGTAGCATGGCGAGCGTGAAACCGAGCCGGGACGAGGTCCGCGCGATGGTGACCGCGCTGTTCGTGACGAACGCGGCGCTCGACCGGGCCAGACGCCAGCGAAAGGGCGCGAGCACCCTCAGCCTCCTGCAGGTCGTCGCAGCGACCCAGGGGATCCGCCCCTCGGAGATCGCCAGCGCGCAGGATGTCCATCCCTCCCAGGTCACCCGGCAGGTCCGGGAGCTTGAGCAGCTGGGGTTGGTGCAGATCACGGCCGATGCAGCGGACGGGCGGTCATGCCTGGTGACGCTCACTCCTGCCGGTGCCGAGGAGCTGCAGGCGCTGACCGAAGAGGGCCTGAAGCGCTTCGGCCTGTTCGTAGCGGACTGGGAGCCGGAGGAGGTCCGGATGCTGACTGCGTTGCTGCAGAAGCTGGAGGCGTCGAAGGCGGCGGTCACCGCCAGGGAGCGACCTCCCCCAGGTCGTCACTGGGCCCGGCGGACCGGCCCACCAGCAACCTCCGCCCCGGCCGGCGATGATCTTGTCGTCTAGGCTTGCTGGTATGGCGAGCGACCAGTTCCAGGTGATCTGCGAGATCGAGCCCCCGACCAGGCCCGGCCTCATGCACGTCCGCCACCAGATCGGGACGCTGAGCAAGGTCGCGGACTCGTTCCTGATCCCGGACAACCACCTTGGCCGGGCAACGGTCTCCAGCGTGGCGGTCGCCCATGAGGTCGAGGCGATGGGCGGGCGCAGCATCGCGTGCCTGAACTCGCGGGACCGCAACCTGCTCGGCTTCCGTCGTGACCTGCTGACGGCCGCGTCCTATGGCGTCGACCAGTTCCTGTTCGTCTACGGCGACAAGCCCAGCTCGGGCGGCCGGACGGGCGAGCTCACGGTGCGGGCCATGATCGACGAGACGCGCGCGCTCGCGGACGACCGGGCGTTCGCCGAAGTCCGCCCGTTCCGGATCGGCGTGGCCACCGCGCTGCGCCCGGTGCCCGCCTGGAAGCAGGCGGCCGACTTCATGTTCGTCCAGGTCTGCTTCTCCCTGGAGGCCATGCTGCGGTGGCGTGAGGCCCATCCGGTGGATATGCCGGTGTTCGCCGGCGTCATGACCCTGGCCAGCGAGGGCCACGCCCGGCGGCTGGCAGCGGCGATCCCCGACATCGACATCCCCGGCGACCTCATCGACCAGGTCCGCGACGACCGGATGGCGGGCGTGGAGGCCACCTGCGAGCTTGTCGCCTCGATCCGGGCCAGCGGTGCGTTCGACGGCGTGCACGTCATCCCGGTCGCCCGGTACCGCGAGGTCGCCGCCCGGCTGGAGGCTCGCCTGCGCTAGGCCGTCCTCAGACCTCGCCGAACAGCCGGTCGCCCGCGTCGCCGAGTCCCGGCACGATGTAACCGCGCTCGTTCAGCCGCTCATCGATGGCCGCGGTGACAACCCTGATCGGGATGCCCCCCTCCTCGTCGCCGAACGCCTCCTCGATCCGGGCCAGTCCCTCCGGGGCCGCGAGCAGGCACACGGCGGTAACGCCGGCCGCGCCGCGGTCAATCGCCATCCGGATCACGGTCTCCAGGGTGCCGCCGGTCGCCAGCATGGGGTCGAGCACGAAGACCTCCCGCCCGGCCAGATCAATGGGGAGCCGGTCGGCGTACGTCGAGGCGATCAGCGTCGTCTCGTCCCTGGCGAGACCGACGAAACCGACCGCTGAGCCGGGGAGCAGGCGCACCATGCCGTCGAGCATCCCGATTCCAGCCCGCAGCACGGGAACGATCATGGGTGCCGGGTCGGAGAGCCGCATCCCGACCGCGGCCGTGACCGGCGTCTCGATATCGACCGGCACGACCTCCAGGTGCCGCGTCGCCTCATAGGCGAGCAGCGTGACCAGCTCGTCGGCCAGGCGCCGGAACTCAGGCGTCGGCGTGCGTAGATCGCGGAGCGTGGTGAGCTTGTGCGCGACAAGCGGATGATCGGCAACGAGTGTCTGCATGCTCGGTAGTGTGCCCCGTCAGGGACGCGAGATCCATACGCCTGCCTGCGCGAATATAGAGGCCAGCGTCCGCGCAATGATCGAATGTATGTTCTACTAGCGGCATGAGCGCAGTCACCCGCCCGGACTGGTGGTGGTACCCGCTGGCATGCTCAGCTGGCCACCCGTGGGCGCCCGGCCTGGTTACGGTCGGCTGGATGCCCTGCGACTGCGCCAGCGCCCTCGCCGCCGAGGGCTTCGGGCACCTGTGGGTCCGGTGCCGGGCGCCCGGATGCTCCTCAATCTGGTATCGCCCGCCGCACCAGTCGCCGGGCTAGCCGCGGGCCATCCCCTCCAGGGTCACCGTCATGTGCAGCCGCAGCATGTCCAGGCGGCTCTGGAGAATGGCCGCCGCCTCGTCCGGGTTCTCCCGCATGCCCTCGCTCAGCCCGGTGGCGCCAGGACCGTGCACGAACCGGTGCAAGACCTTGGTCTGGCCCGGCGCGTCACCGGGCGTCAGCTCGTACCGCCAGGTTGAGCCGGGGTGCGCCGGGTCCTCACTCGGGTCGAGGACGACCCACTCGAAGACGCTCGGCTGCTCCGCCTCGGTGACCACGCAGGTCGCCGTCGCCTCGAACCCGCCCTCGTACCGGTTGTGGCCTTCGAACCTGGCGCCCGGCTTGGCCGAGCCGCCGTCGACCCACGCCGCGCCGACGCACTCCGGGCTCCACTCCCCGATCCTCGGCACATCCGTGATCAGGTCCCAGACCTTCGCTGGGTCCTTCTCGATCGTGAACTCGACGACAACCTGAGCGCCTGTAGCTTGCGTCATTGCTTCCTCCGAGTGCGGTGGCTCTTACGGTAACGACGAATGGCCCGGCCGCATCTGGACATCGCCGCGGCCGAGGATCCAGCCTTCCACCGCGGTGATGACAGGATCGTCGGCAGGCACACCCTCGCCGACCTTGCCGGTGACCACACCGATCAGGCCGAGCACGCCGATAACCGCGTCGAACTCGTCTTCGCCGGCCGGGCCAGCGGAAAAGCCCGCGCGCACGCGCCGCCCGACGTCCGCGTCCCACGTCACGCCGAGCGCGTCCGCCCACGCGAGCAGCCCGGGCGAGCAGGCCCGCCGGTCATCCTGGCGCCGCTTGCTCCACCGGCCGCGCGGCGCGGCGATGTACTGGTAGAACTCGCGCGGGTACGTCTCGGCCACCACCAGCGCCGCTGGCCCGTCGAGCAGCTCGCCTAGCTGCCCGTCGAACGGCCAGAGCGCGATCTCCCCGCCCGCGGCCCGCGCCCGGCGCAGCAGCCGCCAGCCGTGCAGCGAGGCCTTGCCCGCCTGCTTGCCGCCCAGCGTCCAGAACAAGATCTCCGCGTCGCGCCCCTCGCACCGGCGCCGTAGCGCGGGCGCGGACAGGCCGAGACCCGCGTACAGGTGCTCGCGCGAGGTGCCGCCCGGCCGGTCCGGATAGAACGGCCGCCGCAGGCTCACCTCGCGTGCCCGCCCCGCCACCTGCTCGAACTCCTCCCACGGCGGCCGCCCGATCTGGTCGAGGAACTCGGGAAAGCGGCCCACCCCGGCGGCAGCGGCGTACGCCCGCGGCAGCCCGATGACGAAGTCGAAGCCGAGCAGGGCGGGGCCCGTCCCGGCCCGGGCCGCGATGTCGCCGAGCAGGTCCTGAGGCGCGGCGGCCAGCGACTCCACCCGATAGCGCGGGCCGGCAGTCACCGAATCCAGGCTGGCCACGGCGACGATTCGCTTGCGCGGATCGCTGCCCCAGTCAGCGTGCGCTATCAGCGCCGGTCGAACGGGGGGCATCCACCCATTCTGGCCCGTGGTAGAAACGGGCCATGACCGCCGACATCCCGGATCTGGCCGACGTCCTCGGCGCCCGCGAGCGCATCGCGCCCTACCTGCGGCCGACTCCCCTGTACGGCTACCCCACCCTCGACGCCCTGACCGGAGCCGAGCTCCGGGTCAAGCACGAGAACCACCTGCCGGTCGGTGCGTTCAAGGTCCGCGGCGGCATCAACCTGATCAGCCAGCTGACCGCCGGCGAGCGCGGCCGCGCCGTCGCCACCGCGTCGACCGGCAACCACGGTCAGTCGGTCGCCTACGCCGCGAACTTGTTCGGTGTCCGCGCGATCGTGTTCGTCCCGGAGAACGCGAACCCCGTGAAGATCGAGTCGATCCGCGCACTCGGCGCCGAGATTGTCGTTCACGGCCGGGATTTCGACGACGCCCGCGAGTACTGCGAAGCGCAGGCGGCGGCCAACGGTTACCGCTACATCCATTCCGGGAACGAGCCGCACCTCATCGCCGGTGTCGCCACGTACGCGCTCGAGATCCTCCAGGACTGGCCCGACACCGAGGTGATCGTCGTGCCCGTCGGCGGCGGCAGCGGCGCGGCCGGGGCGGCCATCGTGGCCAAGGCGGTCAGGCCCGCGATCGAGGTGATCGGCGTCCAGTCCGCGGCGGCGCCCGCGGCCTTCCGGTCCTGGCAGGAGGGCGCCCTGGTCACGGCCGACATGGGGACGTTCGCCGAAGGCCTGGCGACCAGGACCGCGTTCGACCTGCCGCAGCAGATCCTGCGCGCGCTGCTCGATGACTTTGTCCTGGTGCCGGAGGACGGGCTCGCCGAGAGCACCCGGATGATGATCGAGAAGACCCGCAACCTCGTGGAGCCCGCGGGCGCGGCCGCCCTCGCGGCGGTGCTGGCCGACCCGGCCCGGTTCGCCGGGCGCAGGGTCACGATCGTCTGCAGCGGCGGCAACATCAGCCCGGCGCAGCTGGCCGCGCTCTGGCCGGCGGCCGCCTCCTGAATGAGCGCCGGCATGCACGTCGAGCTGCTCGGCGATCTCGACCGGGAGCACGCCTGGATGCTGCTCGTGGATGGCACGCCCCAGTCGCATGTCGACCTGGATGACCCGACCCACCTCGAGTTCGAGTACGTGCGGCGGCTCGGGCACGTCGTCGATCTCGCCGCTGCCGACCGCGCTCCGCTGCGGGTGCTGCACCTGGGCGGCGGCGGACTGACGCTCGCCCGGTACATCGCGGCGACCAGGCCGGGGTCCAGTCAGCTCGCCGCCGAGGCCGACGCGGAGGTGGCGGCGCTGGTGCGCGAGCGGCTGCCGCTGAGCCAGCCCGGCCGCTCCCGGACGCGGGCGGGGCGCATCACGGTACGCGTGGCCGATGCGCGAGCAGTGCTTGAGCAGGTTCAGCCCGAGTCGTTCGACGTGGTGATCGCCGATGTATTCGCCGGGGCGCGGACTCCGGCGCACCTGACGTCCGTCGAGTTCACGGCCCTGGCCGCCCGTGCGCTCAGGCCGGCGGGCGTCTACGCGGCGAACATCGGCGACGGGCCGCCGCTGACGCACACGCGCAGCCGGATCGCGACGATCGGCTCCGTCTTCGCGCACGTCGCAGTGATTGCCGAGAGCGCGGTGCTGCGCGGCCGCCGGTTCGGCAACATCGTGGTCGTCGCGTCCGGCCACGAGCTGCCGGTCGCCGGGCTCACGCGGCGAGCGGCGGCCGATCCGTTCCCGGCCCGGGTCATGGCCGGCGAGGAGCTCAGCCGGTTCGTGGCCGGGGCGCGGCCGGTGGCCGACGACGCGGCCGAGTCATCTCCGGCCCCGCCGCCAGATGTCTTCGCGGACCGCCGGGGTCCGGCGGGCTGAGCCGCGCTCTAGGGCTGGGTCCCGGCGTCGATCCAGCGCCCGAAGACCTCGGTCTTCTCGGCCGGCCAGGCTCCGTCGCATGGCATCGTTCCATCCTGGAGCCGGGCAAGAATCTCCGCGGCGCGGCCGCGGACGTCATCGTAAGACCCCAGGTCGAAGGCGAAGCTCATCGACTGCCGGTCTTTCTCGCGGAACAGCGGCTTGATGTGAGCGGCGAAGCCGACCGGCTGCCCCGGCGCTGGCAGCGGGGTGTCCGCGGCTGCTGTGTCCGGTGCCGGGGGCGCGGGCGGGCCGCCTGGTCCCCAGTGCCAGCGCGGGCGGGACGGCTGGTCCGCATCGGGCTGGCCGAGCGCGCGCGAAGCCCACTCGAGGCACGAAGACAACGCCGAGCGGAAGCCCGGGTCGGCGGGCAGGCCGGCCTCGTCCGCGGCCCGGCCGGTCAGGCTGAGCCAGCGGGTGCGCTGCTCGTCGCCGTCGGGCCAGCCCGCAAGGCCGATTGCCGATCGCAGTTCGGCTCCGGTGCCGTCGCTGCCGGCGGACGCGCCGTCCGCCGGGCCATCGTTGTTTGCTGCACCGAGTGCCGCGGCGAGCCAGCCCGCGAGGCGCTGCGGCTGATCGGCCGGCATCCCGCCGAACGCAGCGGCGAGCAGCGGGTCGGCCGGCACGTGCTGCTCGTACAGCCGCCGCGTCATGCGGGTCAGCGCGGGCAGGCCGCCGGCCCACTCGAACAAGGTCGGCTCGTGGCCGGGCGGCACGACCGGATCGGTGAAGCCGACGTACCAGTGCATGCCGCTGCAGAAGGGCTTGTTCTGAGACTGGCCGCACCGGCAGAGGGCATAGTGCTCGGGCGATGCGCCCTGGCTGCGGGCGACGGGACTGCCGTCCGCGTCGGCGAGGGCAATCTGCCCGGTGACCCGGTACGGGCCGTCCTTGGTTATCTCGATCGACGGCAGGCGCGTCCCGGCCCGGTCGACTTGCTCCCGTGCCTCGACGCCGTCGATCGCATAACTCAGCGCCCCGGACGGGCAGTCACGAACGGCTCTGATGATCTCGTCCATCCGGCCGCCGCTCGGTGCCACGAACGGCTCGGCACTGGTCCGGAACACGGTGGCCAGCCGGTCCGTGCACAAGCCTGAATGCTGGCAGATGCCGCGGTTATCCATGATCGCGACCTGCTGACCGGGATAGGTATCGCGTCGATCCGCGACCCGGTTCGGATCCTTGGCATCGTTAAAGCCGCTCGCGTGACTGCCGTCGCACCGCGGCTTGATCGAAGACTGACCGCACCGGCACAGCGCTAGCTGCGGCACGGGCCGCTGCTGGCCGCCAAGGTAGTCCACGAGCCCGGGCAGGTTCGTCACCAGGTACGGGCCGTTGCGCGCAGTCTGGACGGTCGCGGGCAGCCCGGATTGCAACTGCCACAGTTCGTCCGCACGGGCAGCGGCCTCGGCGGGCGGGACCAGCAGGCGGGCCGCATCCTGGAGGGCGGCGGCCGCCTCCGCCAGTTCTGGCGGGCACCTGCCGGCGCGGCCAAGCCGGACTCGCAGCGCCGTCGCGGTCTTCGCCAGGTCCCAGAGCCGGTCGGCCTGGGGCGCAGCCGGGCCGGCCGGCGCCTGGACTGCCGACGGGCTGGCCTTAGCTCGCTGGAGCACGTCGGCGAGGGGCCGCAGCACGCCGTTGACCAGCCTCGGCGCCATCACCGCCAGCTCCGCGCCGTCGCAGCCACGACCCGCCGCGGCTTCGGTGACAATCGAGTGCGCCGCCTGGAACAGGCCGGCCAGCTCGGGCCCGGTCTCGTCATCGCCGCCGCGCCCGGCCACGGCCGCGGCCAGGTCCGACGCGCGGCCGAGCAGCGCATCGAGGTCGCCAGCAGCCAGCCGTTCGGGGGGTGTTGCGAGCAGCGAGTGCGAGTGACCGGCAGGCAGGTGCACGGCCAGGGTCCGCGAGATTTCCCGCATCGCATCGGTGACCGGCTCCAGCTGGCCCGCGATCCCCTTCCCCTTGCCCGACTGCAGCTGATCGCAGAGCCAGACCGCTACATTCAGCCGCTCGGCGAGCAGGGCCCAGGCGGCCCCGCGGTGCGGCATCAGATAGTCGGTCTCATAGAACAGCTCGAAGCTCGGCCCGGCAGTCATGCCGGGATGCGCTGGCCCGACCGGAAGCGTCGTGATGAGGTCGCCGAGCGGCTTGAGCACGCGCACCATCACGGCGACGGTCGCGTCCGCGAGCACCTTCAGCTGGACATCGGTCTCCTCGGTGTGGGCGAAGAAACGCTCGAAGATCTGCAGCAGGATCTCGTAGCCGACGTTGAACAGGTCGGTGACCCGTGCGGTCAGCGGGTCGTCGATCAGCGGCACATCGACGGCGCGCTCGGGCGTCCGCACGTTCGCCGCCATGACCGGCCGGACGGGATCGAACTTCGGGTTGGCCCGCCGCCGCTGCCGGTATTCGTCCAGGATCTCGACGAACTGACCGAAGTGCGCGGCCCGCCACTCGCCGCGCGGCCCTTCGCCCTGTTCCAGGATCTCCTCGATCGCCTGCTTCGCGCTGGCCAGATCGGTAACAGCGACCAGCTCGGGCCAGCCGAAGTGCGACTGCGTCGCCTGCGCCCGCGGCGGCCCCACGAACAGCCAGTCCTCGCCGTGCTTGGCCGTCAGGCGCTCGAGCCCGGCCTCGATCGACCGGTACAGGTGCCCGACCGTGGCGAAGTCCTGACCGCGCGGGACGATGTCGCGTTCGTTCAGCACCGGCACCGCCCGGCTAACTGCCGCGAGCCCTTCCGCGTCCTGCAAGTCCATGCCCTCGGGGCGCTCGAGGAACATGAAGTGCCTGAGCGCCTGCTCACCGAACGGCAGCAGGGCCAGCTGCACCCCGGCCGGATAGTGACTCGCCGGAGCAGGCAGGTTGGGCCTGGACATATGCGGCGCCGCGCCGATGGCGGACAGGATGTTCTGCACGAGCGCGAGATGCAGCATCTCCTGCGTGGCAACGTGCGAGACCTGCTTGCGCCAGCGCTGGACCGCATCCAGCTCCGCGCCCATCAGTCCTTCGGCGGCAGTCTGTTTCAGGGAGAACGCGGCGAACAGGTACTGGCACATGATCCCGTGCTCCAGCTCCGCCGCCTCGCACAGCATGTAGATGAGCGCCTCGCGATGCTCGATCACGAACGGCGCCTCGGGTGCTGCCAGCCCTCCCCTGGTCGCGATGAGTTCGGCTAGCCGACCAGTACCACCGCCCGTGCTGGCGGCAGCCATGCCCTGATCACTGCTCATTACACCATTACATCACTGGGTACCACGCGCCCGCATGAGGCTTTCCGAGGGCTGCGAGATCGCCCGGTTTAGTCGGCCCGGCTGTATTGTCCGACCATGCGGACGTTCGCGAACCTCGATGACTTCGTCGCTGCCAAAGGCGAGAACCTCGGCCAGAGCGCGTGGCACGAGATCACCCAGGAGCAGGTCAATGCCTTCGCCGACGCGACCGGCGACCACCAGTGGATCCATGTCGACCTCGACCGCGCGGCCGCCGGCCCGTTCGGGACGACCATCGCCCACGGCTACCTCACGGTCTCGATGCTGCCCATCTTCATGACCGAGATCTTCCAGATCGAGAAGCTGACCATGGGCATCAACTACGGGCTCGATCGGGTCCGCTTCCCGTCCCCGGTGCCGGTCGGCTCCAAGATCAGGGCTGACGCCACGCTCACCGACGTCAAGCAGACGCACCTCGGCTCGCTCGCCCACATCCGGATCAAAGTCGAGATCGAGGGCCAGTCGAAGTCCGCGTGCGTCGCGGACACGCTCTCGCTGTTCGTGGCCTGAGGCGGCGCCAGTCTCGCCTTAGTCTCTACTCACTATCATCCCTAGTGAGAGCTATGGCCGGGGTTGCGCAGGTCATAAACTTCGACCGTGAGCGAGCCGCGCGGAGCGGATTTCGATGCGGCGCGGCTGCGAGCGCTGCGCGCCAGCCTCGGGCTCAGCCAGGAACAGCTGGCCCGCCGACTCGGCGTGTCGTTCGCCACGGTCAACCGATGGGAGTCCGGGCGGACGCAGCTGTCGCCGCGCGCCAGCCGGGCCATCGAGGAGCTGGAAGCCGAGCTTCGCGCGAGAAGCACGGACGATGACGCGGGCGAGGCCCGGCCCGGCCAGCTGCCGCTCGCACACACGAGCTTTATCGGCCGGCAACGAGAGCTGGCCGAGCTGGCGCGACTGATCAGCCAGCCTGAGGCCGGCGACTCGGGCGCCTCGCCGCGACCGCGGCTGGTGAGCCTCATCGGTCCTGGCGGCGCCGGCAAGACCAGGCTCGTCATCGAGGTCCTCAGCAGGCAGCCGCCGGGGTCCGCCGCGGTCTTCGTGCCGCTGGAGTCGGTCCGCCTGCCGCAGTCGCTCGTCCCCGCGGTCGCGTCCAGGCTCGGCGTGCACGACCAGCCGGGCGTCGAGCTGGCCGAATCGGTGCGGGCCGCGCTGGCCGATTCGCCCCGTCTCCTCGTCCTCGACGGCGCTGAATTACTCCGCGAAGAGGCCGCGAGCCTCGTCACCAGGCTGCTGACGGCGGTGGCGGGACTGCGTGTCATCGTGACCAGCCGCGTGCTGCTTGGCGTGCCCGGCGAGGTGTGCTGGCCGGTGCCGCCCCTGGAGTGCCCGTCGGTCGCCGCCGGGGCCGCCGACATCGCCGCGTCCGACGCGGTCCGGCTGTTCATGGCCAGGGCCGGTGACCGACTGCCCGGCTTCCAGGCGGCCGACGTGGCTCCGCACGCAATCGCCGAGCTCTGCCGCCGGCTTGACGGCCTCCCGCTGGCAATCGAGCTGATCGCCAGCTGGGTCGGCACGCTCTCGATCCGCGAGATCCTTCAGCAGCGTGCGGTCCTGCTCGACTCCGGCCCCGCCTCCGGCCAGCCCGGCGGCCGGCGCCTGGCCGACGTGCTCCGGGTCAGCTACAACCTGCTCGACGCCCAGGCGCAGCGCCTGCTGCCGATGCTGAGCGTCTTTGCCGGCCAGTTCGGGCTCGAGGACGCCCGCGCAGTGCTGGAAGTGGACGGGGCGACCGCGGCCATCGCGATCCGCGCGCTAGTCGACTCGTCGTGGCTCGTGGTCACCCGCGGCGCGGAGCAGAACCGGTTCAGCATGCTGGAGACGATCAGGAGTTTCGCCACGGCGCAGCTGGACCAGGACGGCGAGGGCGACGCGGTGCGCCGCCGCCACGCCGTGCATTTCGCCGCGCTCGCGGTCGCGAGCGAGACCGGCCTCACCAGCCCGGATGCCGCCACGTGGACCGCGCATCTGGAACAGGTCGACCCCGACCTGCAGCTCGCGCTGCACTGGGCCGATGAGAACCACCAGCTCGACCTCGGTCTGGACGCCGCCGCGGGCCTGTGGCGCTGGTGGCTGATCAGCGGGCGGCTCGCCGTTGGCCGCAGCTGGCTGTCCCGGCTGCTCACGGCGGCGGGCCGGCGTGACGATGAGCTGACCGGGCGGGCGCTGTGCTCATCCGCCGTGCTTGCCGCCGAGAACGGCGACTACCGCGAGGCTGTCCGGCACGCCGAGCAGGCGCAGGACATCTTCAGGTCGCTCGGCAACCAGGAGCGGACGGCGTTCGCGGCCACCGTGCTCGCGTCGGCTCATCGTTATCTCGGTAACAGCGCGGCCGCCCGCCGCAGCTTCCAGGCCGCAATGGATCTGCGCACGGCGCTCGGCGACCGGCGCGGCGTGTCGGTGGCCATCAACAACATGGCGCTCCTCGAGCTCGACAACGATGACCTGGTCCGCGCGCAGGAGCTGTTCGAGCGCGCCCTCGAGATCAAGCGCGAGCTCGGCGAGCCCCGCTCCATCGCGATCGGGCTGGCCAACCTCGCCGACGTGCTGCTGCGGCGCGACGACCTGGAGGCCGCGGACCGCGTCCTGGCCGATGCCGCGGGCATGGCCGCCGGAATCCCGCAGCTCGTCGGCACCATCCGGTGCAATCAGGGCAACCTCGCGGCCCGCCGCGAGCAGTGGGCGCAGGCATCCGAGCACTTCCTGGCTGCGATCGAGGTCTCGCAGGCCAGCGGTCATCCGCACGACGCCGTGGAGGCGATGATCGGCCTGGCGAAGGTGGAGCACCAGACCGGCCGCCGCGACGAGGCTCGGCTTCAGCTCCAGGCCGCGCGGGCGCTGTCGGCTGATATCCGCAGCCCGCAGCGGGTCGCCGAAGTCGACGCTGCCCTCGCGGAGCTGACCGCGCAAACTTCGGTCCCGCAAACTTCGGTTTCGGAAAATCCGCTCTCGGAAAATCCGGCCGCGCAGCGAGCGCCGGCGGTGCCGAGCGAACTCACCCCGCGCCAGGCGGAGGTGCTGAGCCTGCTGGCCGCCGGGATGAGCAACAAGCAGATCGCCGCCGAGCTGTTCCTGAGCCCGGCGACCGTCGAGCGCCACCTGGCAACCATGTACCGCAACCTCGGGCTGGGCGGCCGGGTGGAGGCGGCGCGGTTCGCCATCGAGCGCGGGCTCGCACCGGATGCCCTGTCAAGCCGTCAGAAGTTATAGCGTTCTGAGCTTCGCCGGCCCGGAGCTATCCGCGTTCCCGAAATTAAGGGCTGCGAATACATGGTTTCCGTGATTCGCCTGCCGATCCCGCCCGGATAGAACGGCTGCATGCATTTCCAGCTGCTCGGCACCACGCAGCCGGTGCTGTCCATTGCCCTGGATCCCGGCGAGAGCATTCTCGCGGCGCCAGGCGAGTTCGCCTGGATGACCGACTCCATCGAGATGTCGGCGCCTGCCGGGGCGGAAGCCTCGCTACCGCTCAGCGCCTACACCGCGATCCAGGTCGCGGGCACCATCGCGTTCGCGGCGAAACTGCCGGGGAGCATCGTCGGTCTGGACGTCGTGCGGGGCGCGGAATACCTCGTGCACCAGCACGGATTCCTCGCCGGAACGCCCGGCATCACGGTCGCGGCCGGCTTGCTCGCCGCGGCCGGTCAGGAGGAGCTCCTCCTCCGCCGGATCGCCGGACAGGGCACTGCCTGGATCGGGCTGTCGGGGGACGTGGTCAGGCGGGAGCTCCCGGCGGGCACGTCGCTGCGCACGCATCCCTGGCATGTCGGCATGTTCGAGGCCTCGGTCGCGGTCCAGATGGCCGAGCTGGACGGCGCAGCCGTCAACTCATCTGGCCCGGGCGCCGCGCATCTCGCGGTGCTGTCCGGGCCCGGCGCGGTGTGGCTGCAAGCGGTGCCGCCCCGCTCAACCCTGCAGTCCCTGGGCCCGGCGACCGAGGGGGACGCCGGGCCCGCGCCGACAGCCGCACACTCCACCACCTAGAAACGCAATTGAGGTCACACCCATGAATCGCTTCGCATCTTCACGTTCACGCCGGATCACCGGGCTCGCGGCCTGCGTCGCCGCCGCCGCGCTGGGGCTGGCAGCCTGCAACTCACACAGCGGCGGGTCGGGCAGCACCGGCTCCGGCGGCTCCGGCAGCGGCGGGTCGAGCGCGGGCGCCTCGACGACGCCAGTCGCGAACAACAGCTCAAACCCGGGCACCGGGACCGGCGGCTCGACGTCGGTCGTCTCGGCCAGCTCGGAGCCGTTCCCGATCGCGGTCGGCAACACCTGGGTCTACAAGGTGACCACGCTCGGCGGCCTGAAGAGCACGGATACGAACAAGGTCGTCGCCGTCACGCCAGTGGCCGGCGGCACCGAGGCGACGCTGTCGGACACCGAGTCGCTGAACGGCAAGACCACCGAGCTCCAGTACATCTTCCACTCCGACGGCTCGATCACCTACCCATCCACCCAGCTGGGGAGCACGGCAACGATCGTCAAGGGCAGCATCGTCTGGCCTCCGGCCTCGGTGATCGCCTCCGGCCAGGAGACCCATTCGACGGTGGAAATCGCAGCCGACGCGGGCACGACGAAGATCAATGAGACCGCGCACATCACGGTCAAGGGTGACGGCACCGCCACTGTCACCGTCCCGGCCGGGACCTACTCCACCACGGTCGTGCAGATGACCGAGACGTACACCATCTCTGGCTACACCGGGACGATCGTCGTCAAGACGTGGGTGGCCGCCGGCGTCGGTCCCGTCCAGTCCGAGGCGATCCTCGAAGAGCTTGGCCACTCCGAGACCGTCTCGCACCAGGAGCTCGTGTCGTTCACCAAGGGGTAGGCAGCAGGGGCCAGGTGGGGTCGCGGCGAGGACGCCGCGGCCCCACCTGCTTTTCCGCTACCTTTCTACGAAAGGTCACTAAATGGCGGCATGTCCGGGCCGGAGGAGCGTCCGATGAGAAAGCTAGCCGTTGCCACCGTCGTCATGCTCGCCGTCCTCGCCTGGCTGTCCGGGCCGGTGGGTGGCGGGAAGGCCGGACGGGCACTGGCCGATACATCCGCGGCGAGCATCTCGATCAACGGAACGGGCGGGGACAAGCCGTTCCAGGGCATCGGAGCGATCCTCGGCGGCGGCGGGAACGCGCGCTATCTCATGGACTATCCGGAGCCGGAGCGCAGCCAGATCCTCGACTACCTTTTCCGGCCCGGGTACGGCGCCTCGCTGCAGATCCTGAAGCTCGAGATCGGCGGCGGGACGAACTCCAGCGATGGGGCCGAGGCGAGCGTCGAGCCGGCCCCCGGCTCGGTCAACTGCCAGGCGGGATACGAGTTCGCCATCGCCCAGCAGGCGGTGCAGCGCAATCCCGACATCGCGCTCTACGGCCTGCAGTGGACCGCGCCGAGCTGGGTCAGCTCTGACGACACCTCGCTGTTCACCGGCACGTACAGCGCGCAGGGCGACACCTCGACGGGCGACATCAAGTACCTGCTCGACTGGCTCAACTGCGCTCGGAACACGTGGGGCCTGCACGTCAGCTATCTGGGCGGCTGGAACGAGAACTCAACCGGAAGCACGTACCAGTGGTATCAGAGCCTGAGGGCGGCTCTGGACGGCAACGGCTACGGCCAGTTCGAGTCCGACGGCACGACCCCTAACCCCTGGTATGTCCAGCTGATTGCCGGGGACCTGTTCGATTCGTGGGAGTACTACACGCCGGCGGATTCGAAGGACTACCCGTACCCGGCCATCTCCGTGCTCGGCGCCCACGATATCTGCGGGCACCCCACCGAGCAGCTGACGGGGAGCGGATCAAAGGCAACGCTGCCAGGCTGCACCCCGCCGCAATACGACAGCCAGAACTACTTCCCGACTCAGCCCCTCTGGGCCAGTGAGCTGGGCAAGATGGACGCCGGCGCGGAGAGCGGCTGCGCCGACCCGTGCGCGCCGGCCATGGCCAGGGCCCTGACCCGCGGTTATCTCGAAGCCAGGCTGACCGGCTATCTCGAATGGCCTGCCCTTGACGCGATGCCGGAGACCGGCAGCAGCACGGAAAACGAGACGCCGCTGCCGTACGAGAACCGGGGATTGATCACCGCCGACGAGCCCTGGTCGGGATACTATTCGGTCCGCGCGATGACCTGGGTAATCGCCCACTTCACCGACTTCGTCTCGCCACCGAACTCCGCCGGCCAGTGGCTGTACGAGGATGACGGCACCGGCTACCTTGCGGGCCACACGGTCGACGGGGCCTACGTCACGTTCATTCACAAGAACACCAGCAATGTGGGTGACGGCTGGACGACGGTGATCGATACGACGACCGCATCGGCCAGCCAGACGGTGAGCTTCAGCGTCACCGGTACATCTGGCTCGAACCCCACCGGGCTGTGCGCCCTGCCCGTGCACGTGTGGTCGAGCGACTTCAACACGTCGTCCGGTGACGACACCGCCAGTAACTGGCTCCAGCCCGGCAATGACATCGACCCGTGGCAGTCGAACTGCGCGATCAGCAGTTACACCCTCCAGCCCGGTTACGTGTACACCTTCACCACCAGCACGCCCGCGACCACGCCGGGGACCAGGACGGCGCCGGCCGGCACCCCCGGATCGTCAAACTTCCGGCTGTCTTACTCAGATAGCCTCGCCACGGCCGGGCAGGCCGGGCTGTGCTACAACACCGCGGGCAGCGCCGTCAGCTGCGGCCAGTGCGGCACCATCACCTGCCTGGACGAGTGCCAGACCACGGCCGGGCAGGCCATCGCCTGCGATGACGAGCCGCAGTACCTGGACAGCCAGGACGGTTCCTTCGAGCTGGTCCCCTGCCAGCTTCCCAGCGCAACGAGCGGCACGTGCACCGAGCAGACAACGGTCGGCAGCGCCAATGCGCCGATGACGAACGGCGACTCAGCCACGGGCGAGCCGGTCTTCTGGCATCCAGCATCGGCCGGCGTTCGATATCCGTACGCCGTCATCGGCGACGGCAGCTGGACAAACTACACCGTCAGCGTGAACGCGAAGCTCACGCAGCCTGGCACCTCGACCGGGCTGATCACCTACTTCACCAATAGATTCGTCGGAGCCGATGATTCGGGGCACACGAATATCGGCCACTTCGACGGCTACGTATTCGATGTCGCTGCTAACGGCTCCTGGCAGCTGGTCCGGAACACCACGGCCGACGGCAGCCGGGACACGCTGAACTCGACCGCGCTGTCCGGCACGCTTGCACCCGTGACCAGCGCCTGGAACCTCCTCTCGCTGTCCATGTGGAACAACAGCGACGGCAGCGTGACCATCACGGCATCGGTCAACAGCCAGAAGGTGGTGTCCTGCATCGACACAACGGCGGACTCGCTGACCCCGCTTACCGGAGGCCTTGCCGGCATCGAGACGGGATTCACCAACTACTATCCCGAGACCCTGGCCACCAACGACCCGAGTACCGTCAACTTCCCGCAGACGCTCTACAGCGGCCTCTCGGTCACGCAGCAGACCGGGCCGCCTGCCGGATCGCCCGGCCAGTGCCGGGGAATATGAG
>DAIOWC010000034.1:0-20189 GCA_036758685.1 Streptosporangiaceae bacterium
CGTCCAGGTCGAGGTCGTTCTTGGTGCCCTTGGCCTGCTTGGCCGCGTCGATGGCCTGCTCGAACTCGTGGCCCTCGATGTCCAGCACGGTCTTGCCGAACATCTGGATCAGGCGCCGGTAGGAGTCCCAGGCGAACCGCTCGCTGCCCGCCTGCTTGGCCAGGCCGTGGACCGACTCGTCGGACAGGCCGATGTTGAGGACGGTCTCCATCATGCCGGGCATAGAGAACTTCGCGCCGGAGCGGACGCTGACCAGCAGCGGGTCGGCATGGTCGCCGAGCTTGCGGCCCATCTTGGCTTCGAGCTGGCTCAGGTGCTCGCTGACCTCGCCGGCCAGGCTGTCAGGTACGGACCCCTGCTCGAGGTAATAGCGGCACGCGTCGGTGGTGATGATGAAACCGGGCGGAACGGGCAGGCCCAGGTTGGTCATCTCCGCCAGGTTGGCGCCCTTGCCGCCCAGCAGGTCCTTCAGGTCCTTGTTGCCCTCGGTGAAGTCGTAGACGAGCTTCGGCACTGCTCTGCACTCCTCAGATTGCCGCCCGGCCCTCGTCCTGGGGGTTGCCGGAGGCGGCTCACGTATTCCCGCGGCCTGTCGGCCCTCGATTACGAGCCTATCGAGCGCCATCAACTGCCGGGGCGGCGGTCACCGGACGCGAGATGAACTTTGTCCCGGCCCAGGGCTCATCCGGGCGCCCCGGCGGCGTGTTATGACTCGTAGCCCGAGTCACCAGGAGCCCGGATGACGTTCGAGGAGTTCGCGCAGACGCAACTGCCCGCCATCCTGGCCTTCGCCACGGTCCTCACCGGCCAGCGAGCGACGGCCGAAGACCTGGCCCAGGAGGTCCTGCTCCGCGCTCACGCCCGCTGGGGCCAGATCGGCCGGCTCGACAAGCCGGCGTTCTACGTCCGGAAGATGGTGCTCAACGAGTTCCTGTCCTGGCGGCGGCGGTCCTGGCGGCTAGTCCCGGCCGGCAACGGCGATCTTGACTCCGGCAGCGCGCCTGATCATGCGCTCGCCTACGCCGAGCACGCCGCCATGCTCGCGGAGGTCGCCAAGCTGCCCCGGCGGCAGCGCGCCGTACTCGTGCTCCGTTACTACGAGGACCGCAGCGACGCCGAGATCGCCGAACTGCTCGGCTGCGCGCCCGGCACGATCCGGACCTATGCGTCCAGAGCGCTGGCGGCGCTTCGCATCGAACTCCGGCCCGAGCTCGCCGGTCACCTCCACGGGGAGAAGTAATGCGTACCGAAAATGATCTTCGCGACGCCTTCCGCACCCTGGCGGCCGAGGCGCCCGATACCGAGTCCGTCCTTGACCATAGGAGCGGGAACGGCGCGAAGCGGGGCCGGCCTCGCCTCGTCGCGCCGATCACCGCCGCGGCCGCGGTCATCGCGATCGCCGTGGCCAGTGTGGTCATGACCGCCGGCGGGGGCGGTAGCGGCACCGGCCCCGCTCCGGCAGCCACCGGCAACGCCCTGCCTGAGTACTACGTCGCGACGGTACTGAGTGGCACGACGACAATCCGCGACACCCGGACCGGCGCGGTGCTGGCCACCGTCCGGCTCCCCGTGGGTTATGGGGTCAGGTTCGCCGCCGGCGCGGGCAACGACCGCTCGTTCGTGCTTGCTCTGGAATCCGCCGGTGTCATCCGGCTGTTCCGGCTGCGCTTCGATCCGGCAACCCGGCAGACCTCGCTGAACCTGCTGCCGATTCCCGCGGTCTCAGACTTCAGCGGCCTCGCGATGTCCCCGGCCGGGACGCAGATCGCGGCGGTCCTGCTGGACGGATCCAAGCACTCTGAGCTCAGGATTTACTCGCTGACCGGACGCCTAGTGAGGCGGTGGCAAGGGCCAGGACAGATCTGCTTTCCGTCGGGGATCGTCCCGTGCCTGTCCTGGGCGGACAACGGGACCCTCGCCTTCAACTGGGTTTACAGGGGTCTCTTCGTCCTCCATACCGGCGCGGCGAGTGGCCCCCTGAGCGCCGTCGCCAGGCTGGTGGTGCCCAGCAGCCGGGTCTGGAGCCAGGCCCTGTCGCAGGACGGCTCGAAGATCGCGGCTGTCGTCCGGCATCCGGACCGCCCGGGCAGCACCAGCGAGTTCTTCGAGTTCGAGGAGTTCTCGGTCGCCTCGGGCAAGTTGATCAGCCGCCCTGCGGGGAAGAGGCACTTCGGGCTGTTCGTCATCTGGAGCAACCCCTCCGGCAGCAGCCTGATCGTGCGGGTACGTGAGGGGGCTCCTTCTCCGGTCGGCGTGCTGGCCGGCGGCCGGTTCGTGCCGCTCCGCGGGCTGCCCGACATGGGAGTGGCGGCCATCGCGTTCTAGCGGGTAGCAATCTGCCCTCCGGGCGGCGTCTACTGAGTGACGGCCGAGCCCCCGGAGGGCAGATGACGTTCGAGGAGTTCGCGCAGACGCAGCTGCCCGCGATGCTGGCATTCGCGACCGCGCTGACCGGCCAGCGCGCGACCGCCGATGACCTGGCCCAGGAGGTGCTCATCCGGGCAATGGCCCGGTGGGACCGGATCGGCCGCGTCGACCGGCCGGACCTCTACGTACGGAAGATGCTGCTGAACGAGTTCCTCTCGTCGCGTAGGCGGTCCTGGCGGACGATTCCAGCCGGTGACGCCGTCCTGGCCGAGGCCGGTACGCCCGATCATGCGACCGAGTACGCCGAGCACGAGGCCATGCTCGCCGAGATCAGCCGGCTGCCCCGGCCGCAGCGAGCCGTGCTGGCGCTCCGCTACTACGAAGACCGGTCCGACGCCGAGATCGCCGAGCTGCTCGGCTGGCGGCCGAGCACCGTGCGGGTCTACGCCTCGCGCGCGCTCGCGACGCTGCGCGTCGACCGTCAGCTCAAGCGGCCCGATGAAGCGTCGCTCGCCCGCCACCCGGGAGGGGAACTCTGATGCGCACCGAGGACGACATCCGCGCTGCCTACCGCACCGCCGCAGCCCGGGCATCCGACGCCGGCACCGTGCTGACTGCCGTGCGAGAGCGGCAGGAGAGCCGCACCAGCCCCCGGCGAGGCTGGCGAGCACCCAGGTTGATGGCCCCGCTGGCGGCGGCCGCGGCGGTGGCAGCCGTCGCCGCGATTTCCGTCGCGATCGGAACGGGCGGCCACCGCGGCACCAATGTCGCTCCCAGCCCAGTAGGCCACAGCAACAACCTGCCGCCGTACTACGTGGCGATCACGTCCCCGCCTGGGCAATCTGGCCTTGTCACGACCATCCGGAACACACGATCCGGCGCCACTCTGGCGACCGTGCATCCGCCTCGGGGGTTCTGGTTCGTCAATGCCGGAGCCGCGGCTAGCGGTGACTCGTTCGTCCTGGCAGCCAACTCTCACCACAGCGGCCTCAGGTTCTATGTGCTGCGCTTCAATCCAGTCACCCGCAGCACGAGGCTGACCAAGTTGCCGATCCCGCGCACGAACGTCGTGGACGGCCTCGCCGTGTCTCCAGACGGAACCGAAGTGGCCATGACGGCCCTAGACCGGACCGAGTCGCAATTGCGCATCTACTCCGTCTCCGGACGGCTGATCCGGCAGTGGCAGGACCCCGGCGGCATCTGCCTGACCGCCGGGCAGCCGTGCCTGTCCTGGGCCGCGTCCGGGTACCTGGCCTTCAGCTGGTCGAGCATGACGAAAGACAGAAGGGTCAACGGCATCCGGCTGATCCGGGCGACGGCACCCAGCGGCACGCTTGTCGGTCCCAGCCGCCTGGTCGTGCCTTCCAAGACGGCGCAGGTTGCCAGCTTCGTCCTGTCCGGCAACGGCAATACGATCGCCGCTGCGGTCGCGCTCACGGACCGGCACGGAGTGTTCGCCACCAACTTCGAGGAGTTCTCGGCGGTCACCGGCAAGCTGACCCGGCAGTTCTGGCTGACGCCGGGGACCTTCGCGGGGACCATGTACTGGAGCAACTGGACGGGCAGCAAGCTGATCGCCGTGGCTGCCTTCCCGCGAACCAGCCGAACGCCCCGATGGCCGTTCGGCCTGTTCACCGCGGGCAGGTTCGCCCCCCTGCCGACGCCCGCGGGGCAGCCGTTCGCCTTCGCGTTCTAGGCGAGAGTGCGACTACCGACAAACAACCTCGAAACCGTAGAGTCCAGAAGCAACCGGCCGCGTCCGGCGGCGTCTCTGGAGTGTGGAACTCGAGTTGCTTGATCCTGCGCCAGTCGGGAAAGCGGGTGCCGTCTGGCGCCGTGCCCGGCTCGCCGGACCGCCGATGACGGAGCTGAGCGCTCCGCTGCCGGCGTCCGCCGATGGCGGGGCCCAGGCCGCGGTCACCGCGCTCTACGAGGTCCACGCGGTCGGCCTGATCAGGCTGGCCATGATCATGCTGGGTGATCGCGCCTCGGCTGAGGACGCGGTGCAGGAGGCATTCTTCGGGCTCTACCGGCGCTGGCACCTGCTCGCCGGGCCGGAGAAGGCCCTGCCGTACGTGCGCTCCGCGGTCCTGAACGGCTGCCGCACGCAGCTTCGCAGCCGCATCCGGGCGGGCCGCCGGCAATCCGGCGGCCTGCTGTCTGACGTGTGGTCGCCCGAGACCGTCGTGCTCCTGGCCGAGGAGCACCAGGAGGTCCTGGCCGGCCTGCGGCGCCTGCCGCCGCGCCAGCGCGAGGTGCTCGTGCTCCGCTACTACCTGGACCTCCCTCCCGATGAGATCGCCCGCTCGATGGGCATCTCCGAGGGCACCGTCAAGTCCACTGCGTCCCGGGCGCTTGCATCCCTCGGCAAGCTGCTCCGGGAGGAGGAAGCGTGAGTACCACCGAAGACCGCCTCCGGGCCGCGACCAGGGCGATCGCGCGGACAGTGGAGGAAGGCAGCGCTCCCGAGCTGCTCCTCCCTTCCGGCCACGAACGCCAGTCGCGAAGGCGCAGCCTTCTGGTCCGGTGGACGGCTCCGATAGCAGCAGCAGGCGCAGTCGCCGCAGTCGCCGTCATTGTGGCGGGCACGCTGGTCGTCGGCGGCGACTCACAAGCGCCGGCCCCGGTTGCCACCGAGCCTGGGCTGGTCATGGGTGGTGTGCCGCCGTATTACGTGGCCCTCACCCTGTCCGCGCCGGGGGCCGATCAAGGTCAGCCAGATCCGCTGGAGGCGGTGTTGCGGGCCACCGTAACCGGCCGGGCGCTGGCGACCGTTCGGCCCCCGGCGGGCGACACGTTCACCGCGGTCACCGGCGCCGCCGATGATCAGACGTTCGTGGTGGCAGACCGCAAGGAGGATGGCGACCAGGACTTCCCGCCAACGGCGATCACCTTCTACAAGCTCACCTACAAAGACGGCGGGCATCACACCAGCCTCAGTCAGCTGCCGATCGCGCCGGAGCCGGCGGGGACGACGATGACCGGCATGGCCCTGTCGGCCGACGGCACCCGGCTGGCCGTCTCCTCCACCGGCAGCCTGAGCTTCAGGCAGACCATCCAGGTCATCAACCTCCAGACCGGCGCGCAGCGGAGCTGGTATGCGAACGGCGTCACGGGCCCGCCGGATCTCAGCACAACGATGACGGTGAGCTGGCCACGAGGGGACAACACCCTGGCCTTCGACTGGCAGGGCGCGGGCGCCGACTGGCAGTGCCGGCAGCAGACCGAGGCGAACACCGTCCGGCTGCTGAATCTCGCCCGGCCCGGTCACAACCTCATTGGCGACAGCCGGGTGGTGGCGATGGTCCCGCGATCGGCCGGCGGCTGCTTCGCGGGCTACGCGGTCATCACAACCGACGGCAAGTCCGTGATCGGTCCCATCACCGTCGCCGCCAAGACCGGGTCGGCCCTCGTTGCCTTCGGCGAGTTCTCGGTGGCTACCCGTGCCCTGACCGGGATCGTGCAGCGGCAGACTCTGGAATCCCCGCTGTACTACTACCAGTACGTTCTCTGGCCTGGATCTACAGGTCGCCCGGCGATCATTCAGCCGCCGCTCGGATTCGCGAACGGCGCCGCGCCTGAGGTCCTGCACGGCAAGAGCGTCACCACGCTGCCGTGGTCAAGCGGCAACGTATCGGCGGCCTGGTAGCGGAGGGCGCGGCCAGCGGTGTGGCACGGCCACTCGGGGGCTGGCCGTGCCGCACTCTGCCCATGTAACACTCAGGCACGTGTCACACTCAGCCATGAGCATGCCAATCGTCGGACTTCTGCACCCGGGCGACATGGGCGCGGCCGTGGGCCACTGCCTGACCGGCGCCGGGTACCGGGTGCTGTGGGCGTCGGAAGGCCGCGGCCCTGACACCGCGGCCAGAGCGAGGGACGCCGGCCTCATAGACGTCCGGACGTCGCGGGGCGTGGCCGCTGAGGCCGACATCATCGTGTCGGTCTGCCCGCCGCACGCGGCCCTGGACGTCGCGTGGGCGGTGCACGGCTTCGCCGGCATTTACCTGGACGCCAACGCGATCGCGCCGGGCACCGCGCGAGAGGTCGCGCAGCTGATCACCGGCAGCGGCGGACGGTATGTCGACGGGGGGATCATCGGCTCGCCGCCGCGGACTCCCGGCACTACCAGGCTCTACCTATCCGGCGGCGACGCGGCGGAGATCCAGGCCCTCTTCGCGGGCACCGCGCTCGAGCCGAGAATCGTGCCCGGCGGGGACACCGGCGCCTCCGCGGTCAAGATGGCCTACGCGTCCTGGACCAAAGGAACCTCGGCCCTGCTTCTGGCCGCGCGGGCTCTGGCCCAGGCCGAGGGGGTCGAGGATGTGCTGCTGGCCGAGTGGGCGCTCTCGCAGCCCCAGCTGGCCGACCAGTTCAGCCGTGCGGCCAGGTCAGGGGTCACGAAAGGCTGGCGCTGGGTCGGCGAGATGGAGGAGATCGCCCACGCCATGGCCAGCGATGGCCTGCCCGACGGCTTCCATCAGGCGGCGGCCGAGATCTACCGCCGCTGCCCGCGTCTGACCGCGGAGGTAACTGGCGCCGACGCGGTCAAGGCAGTGCTCGCTGCGGTCAGCGAAACGGACGCGGCCGACCGCGAGTAACGGCATCCCCGCAATTCACGCCCTCTTGCGCGCAACAAATCAGCCTGTTATCCGTCTTTGTGACATGGAATTCGGCGCCGGGACCGGACCGCGAGCCGGGCTGAGAGCCGCTCAGCCCGGCGTGCCCGCCCCTGCAAGCGGCAGGCACGCCCGCCCGAAGGACGCTGACGAGTACGCCGGTGCCGCTGTCGCCGCGCTGTACGCCGAGCACGCGCTGAGCCTGGTCCGGCTCGCTCACATCATGCTGGGCAACCCGGCGGCGGCCGAGGACGTGGTGCAAGAGGCCTTCTGCGGGCTGTACCGACGGTGGCCGCACCTCAACGATCACGCGAAGGCGCTCGGTTACGTCCGGTCCTCGGTGATCAATGGCTGCCGGACGGTGCTGCGACGCGGCACGACGATCGAATTCGAGGACACCCATCAGCCCGCGGCCGCCTCGCCCGAGTCCGCGCTGCTCACGGACGAGGAGCGCCGTGAGGTGATCAGGGCGCTGCGATCCCTCCCGAGCAGGCAGCGCGAGGTGCTCACGCTTCGCTTCTATCTCGATCTGCCCGACGACCAGATCGCCGAAGCGCTGGGGATCGGCAAGGTGACCGTGCGGTCGGCAGTGCACCGAGGGCTGATCAGCCTCCGGCGCGCGCTCGGAGAGACGTCATGAACCTGACCGAGGACCAGCTCCGCTACGCGCTGCGCGAGACCGGCGCCCAGATCCCGGCCGACCGGATACCGCCCCTCCAGCTAGACGCGCGCGCGACCAGAAGCCGCCGCCCCGTCGGCCGGTGGCTGCCCGCGCTCGGCGCCGCCGCGGCCGTCCTCGCGGTCGTCGCGGTTGTCGTCCTGGCCGGCCAGCCTGGACCCGCCAGGCCGCCGGCCAGCCCGCTCGCTCAGCTGCCGCAGTACTACGTCGACCTCCAGCAGCAACCGGGCTGCGACTGCAACCTGAACCCGCCCGACAGCTGGCGGGTCGATCCCGACCGTGCGCTGGTGCGCACCAGGTCCGGGCAGACGCTCGCCATTGTCACGGTTCCGAAGCCGTACGGCACCTTCGTGGCCGTCCGGGCGGCGGCTGACGACCGGACCTTCTTGCTCGCCGCCCAGGTGCCCGAGTTCATCTCCGATGGTTACCCGGCCACCAGGTTCTACCTCTTGCGGATCAACCCGGCCGCGCCGGCCGGGCACAAGGCGGTACTCGCGGCGTTGCCCGTGCCAGTGGTACCTGCCGGGTTCGTGCCGTCCGGCGTAGCCCTATCCCCCGACGGCACCCGGCTCGCGGTGCTGACCTGCCCGAACGTAGGGACGTGCCCGGCTAGCAGGCTCGTCATCTACGACCTCGCTACCGGGACCAGCCGGACCTGGAGCGTGGCCGGAGGATCCAGGGCGCCTGACCCGGACAGCGGCGCCATGCTGTGGGCAGCGGACAACCGGACGCTGGCGATCAACATCTACGACCAGGGAAACGCTCTCGCGCTGCTGGACACCGCGGCTCCGGACCGGAGCTTCCAGGCCGATGCGAGGATCATCCACCTGCAGCGCGCCATTCGCCCCGGCCAGGCACACCCGCGAAGCGTGGTCGGCTCGGGCGTGCTGACGCCCGATGGCCAGCACGTGCTGGAGTACCTCGTCAACGTTGCGCTCGCCGACCGGAATCCGACCGCTCCCGCAGCCGAGAGCCTGCGGCAGCTCACCCTGGCCACGGGCGCCGCCCGGGTACTCTTCCGCGACACCGGCTCCATCGACTTGGCGTGGATTGACCCATCGGGGAGCGCCGTCCTGGTGGCGAGGCCCGCCCCGTACACCGGCATCCTGAACCGGACAGCCACCCTGCTCTACGCCGGCGGGTCCGCCAGGATCACGCTTCCGCCGGAGACGCTGGCCATGGCCTGGTAGGCGCCGGGCAGGGAGACCCTCAGCAGCCGACGAGCTTCTCCGACAGGTAGCCGACCAGGGCGTCGATCCCGATCCGCTCCTGCTTCATCGAGTCGCGCTCGCGGACCGTCACCGCCTGGTCCTCAAGCGACTCGAAGTCGACCGTGACGCAGTACGGCGTGCCGATCTCGTCCTGGCGCCGGTACCGCCGCCCGATCGCGCTCGCGTCGTCGAAGTCGGTGGTCCAGTGCTGGCGCAGCTTCGCCGCAACGTCACGGGCCTTGGGTGACAGGTCGGCGTTGCGGGACAGCGGCAGCACGGCGACCTTGACCGGGGCGAGCCGGGCGTCCAGGCGCAGCACGGTCCGCTTCTCCATGTTGCCCTTGGAGTCGGGCGCCTCGTCCTCGGCGTAACCCTCCAGCAGGAACACCAGCATCGCCCTGTCCACCCCGAGCGCCGGCTCGATCACGTACGGGATGAAGCGCTCGTTCGTCTCCGGGTCCAGGTAGGACAGGTCCTGGCCGGAGGCCTTGCCGTGCGTGCTCAGGTCGAAGTCGGTCCGGTTGGCGATCCCCTCCAGCTCGCCCCACTCGCTGCCGGGGAAGTCGAAGCGGTACTCCAGGTCCACCGTCCGCGTCGAGTAGTGCGACAGCTTGTCCTTGGGGTGCTCGTACCGCCGCAGGTTCTCGCGGCTCACCCCGAGGTCGAGGAACCAGGCCTCGCGCGCGTCGATCCAGTACTGGTGCCAGTCCTGGTCGGTGCCGGGCTTCACGAAGAACTCCATCTCCATCTGCTCGAACTCGCGCGTGCGGAAGATGAAGTTCCCCGGAGTGATCTCGTTCCGGAACGACTTGCCGATCTGCGCGATGCCGAACGGCACCTTCTTCCGCGAGGTCTGCAGCACGTTCTTGTAGTTGATGAAGATGCCCTGGGCGGTCTCCGGCCGCAGGTAGGCCACGCTGGAGCTGTCCTCGACCGCGCCCAGATGGGTGGTCAGCATCGTGTTGAACATGCGCGGCTCGGAGAACGTCCCCTTGTTCCCGCAGTTCGGGCAGGACAGGTCGGCCAGGCCGTGCTCGGGCGCGTGCCCGTGCTTCTCCTCGTACGCCTCGATCAGGTGGTCAGCGCGATAGCGCTTGTGGCAGGACTGGCACTCGGTCAGCGGGTCCACGAACTGGGTTACGTGCCCGCTGGCCACCCAGACCTCCGGAGCCAGGATCACGCTGGAGTCCAGGCCCACGATGTCGTCACGCAGCGTGACCATCGAGCGCCACCAATGGCGCTTGATGTTGTTCTTGACCTCGACGCCGAGCGGGCCGTAGTCCCAGGCAGCTCGCAGTCCGCCGTAGATCTCGCTGGACGGGTACACGAACCCGCGCCGCTTCGAGAGACTGACGATTGTTTCCATACGATCGCTGCGGCGTGCCATGTTTCTGCTCTCCATCCGGCTGGCGGTCGGCGGCCCGGGATACGCGAACCCCTGGACGAAAAGGGGGCGGTGAGTCCAGCTTAGCGGCCGCCCGGCATGCCCGTCGCCCGAGTTTGGGCCAGCCGGACCGGGACAACTGCCTGGTAACAGGCGGTAACCTGGGCAGCGTTTAGGACCGGAACGAGATTGGCATCAGGCCAGCCAGGTTCAGCAAGGAGGACGGCGCGTGGCGGCAAATAGGCCCTCTGGGCGGCGCTCGCGGGTCCGTCCGCTGCCGCCCGGGCAGTCGCTGTTCACCCCCGATGCCTCCCGGCCACGGGCGGCAGCCGAGCGGCGCAGTGCGACCCCGCTGATCTTCCTGCACCAGCTGCCGCCCTGGGCCGCGCCCGTCACGCTGGCGGTCCTGCTGGTCGCCGGGCTGGCTCTTAGGGGCCCGGTCGGCGCCGTTGCGCTCGTCGGCGTGGCCGCGGTGCTCGGCTGGCTGGCCTCGATCTCGTGGCCCCGCCTTGCCGCCACCGGCCGCATCGCCAGGGTGCTCGCCGTGGCCGCGATGCTCGGCGTGGCCGCCTGGCAGGCCACTCGCTAGCCCGCGCTAGTCGTCGGCGTGCTCGAAGCGGCCGACCACGATGAGGCCGGCCACGAAGACGGCCACCATGGCGATCAGCAGCGCGAGTTCCGCCGTGGAGAGGCTGGCACCGCTACCGGGTGTGAGCACCAGCAGGATCCGCCGAATGACCGCGATCAGTCCGACGACGATGAACGGCTGGGCGACCAGACGGTGCGCACGCAGCGACAGCACGACCGTATGCACGATCTCGACCAGGATGAGGACCAGGAGCACACGATCGAGAAGGTTCTCCGCCGCGCCCGAGATCCCGTTCCCGGCCGCGCTGACGAAGTCGACGATGCCGGAGACGAGCAGCACCACCGCCAGCGCTATCAGCAGCACGCCGGCGGTGACCGTGATCACGTCCTGGGCGTGCTCGAGGGCCGCAATCCACCGCCGTACTGCAGGCGCGCCCGGCAGCGGCCGGACGTTGCCCGGGCTCTCCTCGCCGGCAGCCACGTCGCTCAGGTTATGCGCGTCCGCGCCGGATGCTGATATGCCGGTCATTGCGACATTGTGCAGTCTAAACTGCCCGGACCGGGCCCGGTCAACTTAAGTTGACACCGCCCCCATCGTCAACCTATATTGACGGCCGTGACTGCAGAAGCTGAGACCTCATCGGTGGTCATCATCGGCGGCGGGCCGACCGGCCTGCTGCTCGCGGCGGAGCTGTGCCTGGCCGGCGTCACTCCCCTGGTGCTGGAACGGCTGCCGGAGGCCAGCGAGATCCCGAAGGGCAACGGGCTCGTCGGCCAGATCGTGCCGGTGCTGGACTACCGCGGCCTGCTCGAGCCGCTGCGAGCCGGCACCACTTACTGCGGGCCCGTGCCGTCCTACGGATTCGGCCCGCTGCAGCTGGATTTCTCCCGCCTGGGCACCAGCCCGCTGCACATCCTCGCGATCCCGCAGCGCCGGCTCGAGCAGCGCCTGGCCGAGCACCTGGCGAAGCTCGGCGGGAGCGTCCGCCGCGGCCACGAGGTCCTCAGCCTGACCAGCCGCGATGATCATGTGCTGCTGGAGGTGGCAGGCCCGGAGGGCAGCTACCGCGTCCGGTCGGATTACCTGGTCGGCTGCGACGGCGCCCGGAGCCTGGTGCGCAAGCAGGCCGGCATCGAGTTTCCGGGCGAGACCTCGACCGACGTCTCGCGGATCGGCCGCGTCCGGCTGCCGGCCAAGATGATCGCCGGTCCGTCCGGCGCCGTCGAGGTGACCGGCTTCGGCCGCCTGGAGCCGATGAAGATGACGCAGACCGGCAGCGGCCGGATCTCGCTCGGCCCGGCGGCAGCGCTCGACCGGGACGCGCCGCGCGACCTGTACATCGTGGCCACGATCGAGGACAACGCCACCGCCGATCTCGATACGCCGATTACGCTCGGCGAGCTGGCGGCCAGCGTCCGCCGGGTGCTCGGCACCGACCTGCCGATGAGCGATCCGCTGTGGCTGAGCAGGACGATCGGGAACAACCGCGTCGCCGGGCAGTATCAGGCCGGCCGGGTACTGCTGGCCGGTGACGCCGCGCATCTGTTCGGCCTCGGCGGCATACTCAACGTCGGCCTTCTCGACACCATCAACCTGGGCTGGAAGCTGGCCGCGCAGGTGCAGGACCTGGCGCCGCCCGGCCTGCTGGCCTCCTATCACACCGAACGGCACGCGGCCGCCGAGCGGACCCGGCTGAACGCGCGCGCCCAGCGGGCCCTGTCCGCGGCCGGCCCGGATGCCCGCGCGCTCCGGGACCTGATGAGTGAGCTGCTGGCCTACCCCGAGCCGCTGCGCCACGTGGGCGAGCTGATCGAGGGCTCGGCGATCCGCTACGACATGGGCAACGCCCGATCGCACCCGCTGGAAGGCCGGCTGGCCCCCGACCTCAGGCTAAAGACCCCGGACGGAAGCACGAGGATCGCCGAGCTGATGCGAGCGGGCCGGCCGCTGCTGGTGGATTTCACCCCGGACGGCAGTGCGGCCCGGGCCGCCGAGTCCTGGGCGGGCGGCGTTCCCGTCCTGAAAAGCAAGCCGGAGACCGAGGCCGTTCCGGCGGACGCGCTGCTGATCCGGCCCGACGGAATTGTCGCGTGGGCGTCTGAGGATGGCTCGGCGGGCGGCCTCGCCGACGCGCTGACCACGTGGGTGCCGCGCGCCGGCGAGCCCGCGGCGGCTATGCCCTCTAAGCCAGCACGGCCGGGACCGGCACGAGCGCGGCGTTCTGCCGCTCGATTCCCTTGGCCGGGCCGGCGAGCCAGTCGTCGGCAATAGCCTGCGACATCGGGTCGGGGAAGATGTCCTCCTCGCCGGACTCCACCGCGTCGAAAATCGCTCGCGCGACCGATTCCGGGGTGGCCTTGGGGATCTCGAAGCCGCGGGTCATGTCCGTGTCCGTCGGGCCGGTCAGCGCGGCGTGCACGCGCACACCGCGTCCGGCCAGCAGCGCCCGCAGCGACTGGGTCATGTTGAACGCGGCCGCCTTCGAGATCGCGTAGGCGGGGGTGAAGGGCAGCGGGGCCAGCGCCATCAGCGACACGTTGTTGACGATGGCGCCCTGCGACCGGATCAGGGCCGGCAAGAACGCCTGGGTTACGTCGAACGTGCCGAACAGGTTGACCGCGAGGTGCTCCTCGAGCACGGCCCGGTCGCTCAGGTCGTCGTACCGGGCGATGCCCGCGTTGTTGATGAGGATGTCAAGGTCCGCGACCCCTGCGGCGGCCGCCTGCACCTGGGCCGCGTCGGTCACGTCCAGGATCAGCGGGGTGACACGCTCGTCGGGGTGTTCCAGTGGCCCGCGCGTGCCGGCGTAAACCCGCCCTGCATCCCGGCGCAGGGCCTCGGCGACGAGCGCACGGCCGATGCCGCGATTGGCTCCGGTGATCAGAACTGTCTTGCCGGTGATGCTCATTTTCGGCTGCTCCGCTTCTGCCGCCGGGGTGGCGGCTCACGGTATAGACCAGCCGGGTCAGCCGGACTCGCCGCCCTGCCCCTCACGACTGCACTGCCCGTCATCGCCGCACTCAGCCGGCAGGCCGAACGACGCGAACAAGCCGGCGCCGATGAAGCTGACGATCCGCCCGACTGCGCCGCCGGTGATCGTGAGCACCTGCACAGCGTGAGCCAGGTAGCGACCGTCGGGCTCGCGCCGGTAGATCGCGATCGCCGGCTGCCCGTTCGCCACGACCGCGACCGGCAGGAGCGCGCCGCGCTCGGTGAAGAAGCGCGTCGCGACGAATTCCACCACGGTCTCGCGGCCGGAGAACCAGGTGAGCTGCGGGGGCATCTCGAGCGTGACATCGGCCCGGAGCAGTTCGGCCAGCGCGCGGCCGTCGGCGCTCGCCAGCGCGGCCGCGTACCGGTCGAGCAGCGCCTGCAGGTCGCGGTCGGCCGGCTCGGCGATCTGCTCCTCGGCCGGCACCGCCTCGGCGAGCTGGGAACGGGCCCGGCGCAGGCCGCTGTTCACGGCGGTGGTCGTCGTGCCCAGGAGATCCGCGACGTCAGCCGCGGGCCACTTGAGCACGTCCCGCAGGATCAGCATCGCCCGCTGCCGGGCCGACAGGTACTGCAGCGCCGCGACGAACGCGAGCCTGATCCCGGCGCGCGACACCGCCACCGCGGCCGGGTCGCTGTGCTCAGCGGCCAGCAGGGCGTCGGGGAGCGGCTGCAGCCAGGGCACCTCCGGCCCCGCCACCACCGGCGCCGTGGCGTCCTCCGCGGGCGCGCCGAGCCCGGAGGGCAGCGGCCGCCGGCCCCGGCGCTCGATCGCGGTGAGGCAGACGTTGGTCGCGATGCGGTACAGCCAGGTCCGCATCGACGACCGGCCCTCGAACCCGGCGTACGACCGCCAGGCTCTCAGGTACGTCTCCTGCACCAGGTCCTCGGCTTCGTCCGCAGAGCCCAGCATCCGGTAGCAGTGAGCTAGCAGCTCCCCCCGGAACTGGCCAGTCTCGCTGGCAAAGTCCTCGCTGACCGTCATCGGCAATCCTCAGCTCGCCCGTGCGAACGCCAGCCATGCGCCGGCCTAGTACCTATAGACCAGGCGCCGCCGCCGGAGTCGTCGCCTCCGCACCGCCGTACCGGCGGTCGCGGCTGGCGTAGATCTCGCACGCGTGCCACAGGTGCCGCCGGTCGAAGTCCGGGAACAGCGTGTCGAGGAACACGAACTCGGCGTAGGCCGACTGCCAGAGCAGGAAGTTCGAGGTGCGCTGCTCGCCCGATGACCGCACGAACAGGTCGACGTCCGGTATTCCCGGCTCATCCAGGTAGCGGGCAAAGAGCTTCTCGTCCACCTTCTCCGGCTTGAGCCGCCCGGCGGCCACGTCCATCGCGATCGCCTTGGCCGCGTCCGCGATCTCGGCCCGGCCGCCGTAGTTCACGCAGAACTGGAGCGTAAGCACCGAGTTGCCGGTGGTCATCGCCTCGGCGTCCTGCAGCTCGGAGATCACGCTGCGCCAGAGCCGCTGCGGCCGGCCGGCCCACCGGATCCGCACGCCCATCGAATTGAGCTGGTCGCGGCGCCGCCGGATGACGTCCCGGTTGAACCCCATCAGGAACCGGACCTCGTCGGGCGAGCGGCGCCAGTTCTCGGTGGAGAACGCGTAGGCCGACAGGTACGGAATGCCAAGCTCGATCGCACCCATGATCACGTCGAAGAGGGCGTACTCCCCCGCCTTGTGGCCCTCGGTGCGCGGCAGACCGCGCTGCTTGGCCCAGCGGCCGTTGCCGTCCATGACCAGCGCCACATGCCGGGGAACCAGGTCGGCGGGGATCTTCGGCGGCCGGGCGCCGCCGGGATGGGCGTAGGGCGGGACGACGTGGCGGGACGCCATTACGCGTGCTCCACGTGCTTGAGCGAGCGAATCGAGTGCTCCAGATGCCATTGCAGGTAGGCGGCCGTCAGCCCGCTGCACTCGAGCTGATGCCGGCGCTCGCTGGCGTCGGCCGCGGCCCATTCCCCCCGCAGCAGCGCGCTCATCAACGCCACGGTACCTGCCGCCGGCGTGGCCGACCCGGGCACCCGGCAGGACTGGCAGGTCAGGCCGCCCGAGGCCAGGCCGAAGGCGCGAAGGCCGCCCTGTGCCTGCGGCGCGGGCGTGCCGCAGATCGCGCACTCGTCCAGGGCCGGCGCGTAGCCGGCCACCGCCAGCGATCGGAGCAGGTAGGCGTCGAGTACGAGCCGCGGATCGTGCTCGCCCTCGCACAGGGCCCGCAGCCCGCCGACCAGCAGCAGGAACTGCCGCATGGACGGCTCCTTCTCGACCGGGGTCAGCTTCTCCGCGGTCTCGAGCATCGCCGTGCCGGTGGTGTACTTCGGGTAGTCGCTGGCCAGCTGCTCCCCGTACGGCCGCAGCGTCTCTGCCTGGGTGATCACGTCCAGCGAGCGGCCCGTGTACAGCAGCAGGTCGACGTGGGTGAACGGCTCCAGCCGGCCGCCGAAGCGCGACTTCGTCCGCCGCACGCCCTTGGCGACCGCGCGCAGCCGCCCGGTCCGGCGCCCGAGCACCGTGACGATCCGGTCGGCCTCGCCCAGCTTGTGGGTGCGCAGCACGATGCCGTCGTCCCGGTAGATGCTCACGTACCCATTGTCGCGCCCGGGCAGCGCTCAGCGGCCCGCGGCGCTCTCCTCGGTCATCCAGATGACCCCGTGCGCGTGGGCCGAGGTCATCCCCATGTAACCGGCGATCTGCCTGGCCGCGCGCCGCTCCTCCTGGGTCAGCTGCCCGTCGGCAAGGCCGATCCTGACCACGCCCGCCACGAACCACTCGCGGGCCGGCATGACCATCTGGATGGCGAGCGTCCGCAGGGTGCCCGCCAGATCGCCGCCGGACCTGGTCCTGGCCAGGTCGGCGTCCAGGTCGGCCTCGCTGTAGCTGGCCGTGCCTGCCGCCTTGATGGACTCGATGGCGTGCGCCCTGGCCACCAGGCTGTCCGCGTCTCCGGCGCACAGCATGGCCGCGGCCGCGGCCCTGGTCCCCGCGGGCAGGGCGAGCTGCATCTGGGCGACGGTCGGCAGCTGCAGTACGTCGGTCCGGTACCTGGTGCCGCAGGTGGTGCACTGGACGTGCTCGGCGATCCGCGCCAGCGGCACGAGCGGGATGAAGAAGGCATGGAACCATCGCCGTCCGGCGCACTTGCGATAGCGCCGGTCTCCGCCGCACTCCTGGCAGTGCAGATCACCGCGGCCGGTCGTCCGGAAGCGCAACCCCAATCCCAGAAAAACCACCTGCAGCTCCCCCCTCGTCCTTGGTACTTGCGGCGCTTTCAGTAGGACGGTTCGCTCGCGAAATCGGTTGACTACGGTGAGGAGTTACGGCTGCCAGATCGCTCCTAATTCGGTTGCCCTCCTCGCGCCGAGCCAGGTTAGCTGACAGGCATGCGCATCGAGCGGTTCAACCCCGCGACTGACGATCAGCGGGTAAAGGCCTGCCACGCGATGCTGGTCGCCGGCCAGCCGACCGACGAACCGAACCTCCCGCCGATGGGTCTTGGGCAGTTCCTCGGCTGGTGGGCCCATGGCTTCGCCGGGAATCCGATGCAGTCCTGGCTGGCCGTGGATGACGACGGCGCGGCCGGAGGCTACGTGCTTGAACTGCCCGTGCGCGAGAACCAGGCGAATGCGTTCTGCTTTCTCCTCGTCCCGCCGCACCGGCGTCGCCAGCGCATCGGCACGGCGCTGATCAGGCACGCGGCCAGGCAGGCAGCTGAAGACGGCCGCTCGCTGCTGATCTCGAACACCAGGGTCGGCGGCCCGGGCGAGGCGTTCGCCCTGGCCGTGGGCAGTCACGCGACGCTGCGGGAAGCCCGCCGGCTGCTCTCGCTGGACGAGGGCCTGTCCGCCCGGCTGGCCGGGCTGCGGGCTCGCGCGCAGGCACACGCGGCCGGCTATGAGCTGCGCACCTGGACCGGCACCACCCCGCCGGAGTTCACGGAGGGGTTGTGCGCGGTCATGAACGCCTTCGGCGATGCGCCGCTGGAGGACGGGGTCGAGCCCGTGACCTGGGATGCCGACCGGCTGCGCGCCGCCGATACCCGCGTCCTGGAGCAGGGCACGCGCTGGTACTCGGTCGCGGCGGTGGCGGCCGGCGGCGACTTCGCCGCGCTTACCCAGGTGACCGTGGATCCCGGCAACCCCGAGTGGGCCTTTCAGGAGATGACCGCGGTCACCCGGCCGCACCGGGGGCACCGGCTCGGGCTGCTGGTGAAAGTCGCGATGCTGGAGATGCTGGCGGAGGTCGAGCCGCAGCTTCGCCGGATCGTAACCTCCAACGCCGAGGTGAACGTGCATATGGTCGCGGTCAACGAGGCGCTCGGCTACGTAGTCACCGACTATGTCGACAGCTTCGAGCTCGGCGTGACCGCAGCTGCGGCCCTGCCGGTGTCAGTCGAAACGGTGTCAGTCGAAACGGTGTCAGTCGAAACCCAGGCGCCGTAGCTGGCGGGGATCGCGCTGCCAGTCCTTGGCCACCTTGACCCGCAGGTCCAGGTAGACCCGGCTGCCGAGCAACGCTTCGATCTGCTGGCGGGCGGCGGTGCCGACCTCCTTGAGCCGCGCCCCCTTCGGGCCGAGCACGATGGCCTTCTGGCTCGGCCGCTCCACGTACATGATCGCGTGCACGTCGATAAGGTCTTCCCGGCCGGGCCTCGGTCCCATCTCCTCGACCACGACCGCGATCGAATGCGGCAGCTCGTCCCGGACGCCCTCGAGTATCGCCTCGCGGATCAACTCGGCCGCGAGCATCTGCTCGGGCTCGTCGGTCAGGTCCCCGTCCGGATACAGCTGCCGGCCGGCCGGCAGGTACGAGACCAGCACGTCGGCCAGCACGTCCAGCTGAAACCCGTCCACCGCCGAGACCGGCACGATGTCAGCCCAGTCGCCGAGCTCGCTGACGGCGGCCAGCTGCGTGGCCACCTGCTCGCGAGAGGCCCGGTCGGTCTTGGTGACGATGGCCACCACGGGGGTCTTGCCGAGGCTCGTGAGCTCGGCGGCCAGGTACTTGTCGCCGGGACCGATCCGCTCGGCCGCGGGCACGCAGAAGCCGATGACGTCGACCTCGGTGAGGGTCGAGCGCGCCAGGCTGTCCAGCCGCTCGCCGAGCAGGGTGCGCGGCCGGTGCAGGCCGGGAGTGTCGATGATGATCAGCTGCGCATCGGGCCGGTGCACGATGCCGCGGATCGCCCGCCTCGTGGTCTGCGGCCGACTGCTGGTGATCGCGACCTTGGCGCCGACCAGCGCATTCATGAGCGTGGACTTGCCGACATTGGGCCGCCCGGCAAAGCAGGCGAAACCGGACCTGAACCCCGCCGGCGGGTCACCGGGGGTGGTCCCTCCAGGCTGAGGCCGCCTTGCCTGGCCACGCTGCGGCACGGCCGCTGACCGGCCCGACGGGGTTCCCACGGGCCGATTCTCCCCTACCAGGGCGGTCCGGGCTAACCCGGCGGGCTCGGAGGCACCGGCCGACGGCCGACCGCGAGCGCGGCCAGCGCAAGCCCCACGAGGATCAGGCCGACCGTCGCGGTGGCCGTGAGTCGCTCGCCAAGTACGACGATCCCGAGCACCGCCGCGACGACCGGCTCGGCGAGCCCGAGAGTGACCGCCACGGGCACCGCGACGGTGCGCAGTCCGCGTCCGTAGAGCAGGTAGGCCATCACGGTCGTGACGATCCCCAGATAGGCCGTGACCGCCACCCCGCGCCCGGTCAGCAGCCAGCCCGGTGACGTCGCCGCGAGTACTGGTGCCAGCAGCACTGCCGCCCCGCCGAACAGGAGGCCCATGACGACTACGTCTGGCCGGCCAGAGGTGATGAGCCGCGCGGCCGCTACCGCGTAGATCGCGTAGCACAGGCCCGCGGCCAGCGCCAGGGCCAAGCCGCCGGGGTTAACGCCCGCCGACTTGCCGCCGGTCACCAGCACCGCGCAGCCCGCCACGGCGGCGGCCGTGGCGAGCAGCCAGCGCCGGTCGGGCCGCGGACCGCCGGTCAGGCGGCTCAGCGCCCCGGTGAACACGGGCGCGCTGCCGATCGCCACCACTGTGCCGATCGCCACCCCCGTCAGCCGGACCGCCGAGAAGAAACACAGCTGATAACCACCCACCGCGGCCGCGGCCAGTGCGACCGCGCCAGCCGACCTGATCCCGGCCGTCAGCAGCGCGCGGGCAGCGCGGCGGCCATCGGCGGTCCGGACGGCCAGCGCGAGCAGCAGTACTCCGCCCACTGCGATCCGCGCCGCGCCGATCGAGGCCGAGCTGGCCCCGGCCGGCGCAAAGTGCGCGGCGGTCCCGGTACTGCCGAAGGCCGCCGCGGCGGCCAGCACCGCGACCGCGCCGCCCGCCGAGGCTGCCGGC
>DAIOWC010000034.1:20289-34121 GCA_036758685.1 Streptosporangiaceae bacterium
GAAGGCCGCCGCGGCGGCCAGCACCGCGACCGCGCCGCCCGCCGAGGCTGCCGGCGAGGACCCGGCGGCTGGCTGGTCCGACTCGGCGCGCATCGCGCAAGTCTCCCATTCGCGAGATGTCCATCCGGTCCGACGCCGTTCGTCGCTATGACGAGTCGGCCGCACGCCGGGCACGTGCGGGCACCGGCGCGCGGCCGGCTCGCTCTGGATGGAGGGCAGTGCCAGCGATCGCGCTCGCCGCGGCCGGATACCCGGGGTCAGGGACGCAGGGTCGCGAGCACGGTGCCGTCCGGCGCGGCGTGGAACACGACGGCCTCCGGACCCAGCTCGCGGACCGCGGCAATGTCGCCTGGATCCGGCGAGGCGCTGTCGCTGACGACGGCCGCGGCCTCCAGACTCGCCGCGCCGCTGGACGCCGCCATCGCCACGGCCAGGTGCAGAGCCGATAGCTGCAGCGACGGCAGGGAAACGGCTGCGGCCGCGTACGTGCGCCCGGTTTCGTCCCTGACCGCGGCGCCCTCGGCGGCCGCGACCCGGGCGCGCGCCGACCGGGCGAGAGTGATGATCTTGATGTCCTCCGGGCCGGGCTCGGCCAGCCCATCCTCGCTCACAGCGCTGATCCTAGACCGGCGGCGTGCCGCCCGAGGGATTCCGCGCGGTGTCCCCGCGCAGCTCCCCGTTCCCCTCAGCACGCGCGGTGGCCTGCGCCGGTCCGGCCGCCGCGGCCTCGCCGTCAGGCTGAGTCCGCTGCACGGTCACCGTGCCGATCCGGTTGCGGCGCCCGGCCAGGCTCTCCGCCGTCAGGCGCAGCCCCGCGACCGTCGCGACCGAGCCCGCGATGGGCACCTTGCCAAGCCGGTGCGCGAGCAGGCCGCCGACGGTCTCGACATCCTCGGCGTCGACCTTGACGTCGAAGAGCTCCTCGAACTCCTCGACCGACATCCGGGCGCTGACCTTGGCCGTGTCATCGCCAAGCCATTCGACCGCCGGCTGCTCCCGGTCGTACTCGTCGGCGATCTCGCCCACGATCTCCTCGAGGATGTCCTCGATGGTGACCAGGCCGGCCGTGCCGCCGTACTCGTCGATCACGATCGCTACGTGCACATGCCGCGCCTGCATCTCGCGGAGCAGGTCATCCACGGGCTTGCTCTCCGGCGCGAACGTGGCCGGCCGCATGATCGACTCGATCCGCTCGGCCGACTCGCCCTCCGGGTGCTCGTGGATGCGGGTCATGATGTCCTTGAGGTAGGCGATCCCCACGACGTCATCGAGGTTCTCCCCCACCACCGGGATCCGCGAGAAGCCGCTGCGCAGCGCCAGCGACAGGGTCTGGCGCAGCGTCTTGGATCCCTCCACGAACACCATGTCGGTGCGCGGCACCATCACCTCGCGCACGATCGTGTCGCCGAGCTCGAAGACGGAGTGGATCATCGCCCGCTCGCCGGGCTCGATGATCTGACGCTGCTCCAGCAGGTCGACCAGGCCGCGGAAGTCCTCTTCCGCTCCCGACTCCCTCGCCGCCGCCTGGCGCGGCGTCAGCGCGGTCCCGACCGCGGCGAGCAGCCGGGGCAGCGGTCCGAGCAGCCGGATCAGCGGCCGCAGGATCGTGGCGGCGGCGCTGGCTACGCGGACGGGATACTGCCGCCCGATGCTGCGCGGCACGATGCCCGCCAGCAGATAGCTGGCCACGGTCATGACGACCGCGGTGACGAGGAACGCGCGCCAGCCGACGCCCCACCATTGCACCAGCACGGCGGTGACCAGCACGGCCGAGGAGATCTCGGCAGCGACGCGGGCCAGCAGCACCACCGACAGATAGCGGGGCACCTCGGTGAGCACCGCCTGCAGCGGTTCCAGGGCCTCCCCGGCCGAGCGGCCGAGCTCCTTCGCGCCGGCGCGCGAGAGCCGCAGCAGGGCAACCTCCGCGCTCGTACACCAGCCAGCCACCAGCATCAGCGCCAGCGCGGCCAGGAATAGCCAGCCCATGAGGGGTTATCCGCTCTCTTCTGGCGGGTCGGGCCTGCTGGCCGTGACCTGCTCGCGCTCGGATCGCCAGGACGCCAGCAGGCGGTCCTGCAGGCCGAACATCTTGGCGTGCTCCTCAGGCTCGGCGTGGTCGTACCCGAGCAGGTGCAGGATGCCGTGCGTGCAGAGGAGGTCGATCTCGTCCTGCGTGTCGTGCTGGGCCTCGGCGGCCTGCGCCGCGGCCACCTGCGGGCAGATGACCACGTCTCCCAGCAGCGCCTCGCCGGCGTCGGGATCGGCGGCGGAGCGGTCATTGTGGGTGCCCGGCTGCGGCAGCCTGAGCTCGTCCATCGGGAACGCGAGCACGTCGGTAGGCCCGTCCTCGCCCATCCACCGCACGTGCAGTTCGGACATGGCCGGCTCATCCACGAGCAGCACCGACAGCTCGGCCAGCGGGTGCACGCGCATGCCGTCGAGCACGTGCCGGGCGAGGCCAGCCAGCAGCGCCTCGTCGACGTCGACGCCCGACTCGTTGGCGATCTCTATGGTCATGTGGCCCCCGCCTGTGTCCTGTCCCCGCGGCCGTCAGCGGGCCCGGTTGCCGTCCCGGCGCTGCCGCCCCGCCTGCAGCCTGCCCGGGTCGGCCTCGGCCTGCCTGGCGTCGTAGCGCTCATAGGCATCAACGATGTCAGCCACGAGCTTGTGCCGCACGACGTCGTGGCTGGTAAGCCGGGAGAAGTACACATCATCGACGCCCTCGAGAATGCCCTGCACCTGGCGCAGCCCGCTGGCCGTGCCCGATGGCAGGTCGACCTGGGTGACATCGCCGGTGACGACGATCTTGGAGCCGAAGCCGAGCCGGGTCAGGAACATCTTCATCTGCTCCGGCGAGGTGTTCTGGGCCTCGTCCAGGATGATAAAAGAGTCATTAAGGGTTCTACCACGCATATACGCCAACGGGGCGATCTCGATCGTGCCTGCTGCCGTCAGCCGGGGAATCGAGTCCGGGTCGATCATGTCGTGCAGTGCGTCGTACAGCGGCCGCAGGTAGGGATCGATCTTCTCGTAGAGGGTGCCGGGCAGGAACCCGAGGCGCTCGCCGGCCTCGACCGCTGGCCGCGTGAGGATGATCCGGGTGACCTCCTTGGCCTGCAGCGACTTGACCGCCTTGGCCATGGCCAGGTAGGTCTTGCCGGTGCCAGCAGGCCCGATCGCGAACACGATCGTGTGGTTGTCGATCGCGTCGACGTAGCGCTTCTGGTTCAGCGTCTTCGGCCTGATCGTCCGGCCGCGGCCAGACAGGATGTCCAGGTTGAGCACCTCAGCCGGGCGGGCGCCGGTCTTACGCCGCAGCATCGAGATGCTGTGCTCGACCGAGTCGGCGGTCAGCTCGGCCCCGCTGCCCACGAGCTGGGTCAGCTCCTCGAACAACCGCGACGCCAGCGCCGTCTCGGCCGCCGGTCCGCTGACGGTGATCTCGTTGCCGCGCACGTGGAAGTCCGCGTTCACCGCGTTCTCTATGACCCGCAGCAGCTCATCGCCGGATCCGAGCAGGCTGACCATCGAGTGCTCGTCCGGAATTGTGATCCGCACCTGAGCGCTGCCGTTATCGGGCCTGGCGCGCCTGCTTTGCTCGCTGTGATTATCAGTCAATGGCTCTTTCCTGCCGCAGTGTTTCTGCCAACACCGCCCGCGCTGGCCAGCGCATATTCCATGATATCGGCCCCGCCGGTCAGCCTGGCGGCCAGTGCATCGGCCGGCCGCCGAGCACGTGGGCATGGACGTGGCCGACGGTCTGGCCGCCATCCGGGCCGGTGTTGAAGACCACCCGGTGCCCCTCGGCGACGCCTTCCCTCGCCGCTACCTCCTGAGCCTGCTCGATGACCTCGGCCAGCAGGCCGTCGCCCGCGGCGGCCAGCTCAGCCAGGTTGGCGTGATGCTCGCGCGTGATCACCAGCACGTGCACCGGCGCTTGCGGATCGATGTCACGGAAAGCGACAGTTCGCGCGCTACTGGACACAACCGTGGCGGGAATATCCCCGGCGGCGATGCCGCAGAACAGGCAGTCAGGCACGTGGAAGATCTTAACGTGTGGCCGCTCCAGGCCGCCGCCGACATATATGGTTGCACTACTGCGAACCCACGGTGCACCACCCCTCTGGTGCAACGGTCCCGCCAGTTCTTTTGGCATTCCCCGTCGCCCAGGGTGGCGCAGCGCGGGTGCGCTGCGCAGTTATGAATGGGCGTGGGGGGAAGTGTAAAAGGTGAGGCAGGCCGATATAACCGCGGCACATCACGAAGACTCGTGATGACAGCGAGTGAACCTTCGGACGTGGCTGAGCGTCCAATCCATGTGACCGAAACCCTGGTGGCGGGTGTCGCCCTGGGTTCGATTGCGACCGACTGGAGCGCCGACCGGGCGGTGACGGAGCTGTACACGACGCATTACCGGTCGCTCGTGCGGCTCGCGGCACTGCTGGTACGCGATCTCGGAACCGCGGAGGAAGTAGTGCAGGACTCGTTCGTTGCCATGCATGGCGGCTTTGCCCGCCTGCGGGACAGCGAGAAAGCCCTGTCCTACTTGCGGCAGTCCGTGGTCAATAGATCACGCTCCGTGCTCCGGCACCGCGTCGTCGTCGACCGGAACGCACCGAAGCCGGCACCCGATATGCCGAGCGCTGAGCACGGCGCCATAGCCTCGCTCGAACGATCCGCCGTAATTTCCGCATTGCGGACATTGCCCGCAAGGCAACGCGAAGCGCTTGTACTAAGGTTTTATGCCGACATGTCGGAAGCGCAGATCGCGGACGCGATGCAGATCAGCAAGGGCGCGGTGAAGAGCCACACTGCCCGCGCGATGGCCACGCTGCGGACCGTGCTGGAGCGTGACGCATGAGCCGCGCGGTATTCGACCACGAGGCGGCACTGCGGTACGCGCTGCACGCCGCGGCTGACCAGGTCCAGCCCCGCGAGGACGGTCTCGAGCGCATTCAGGCCCGCCTGCGCGGGCCGCGGCTGCTGCCGGTGGCCTGGCTCGAGGTCGCCTGGACCCGGCTGTCGCTGCGGCTGCCCGAAGGATTCCACCTGCGGCCGGCCGCTGACCGGGTCAGGCAGGAGCTTCGGGTGGCCTGGGACCGCTTCGGCCCGCAGGCCGAGCGCGGGGTGAGGCTGGGCTGGCTGCGCCCCGTCGCCGCGATGAGCGTCGCGGTCTTCATCGTCGCGGCCGTCGTCTACACGGCGATCGAGGTGCCGCAGGTCGTCTCGCCGAGCAGTAACAACAGGGTCGCGAGCTCGCAGCACTCCGGCGGTCACGGCGGTCAGCCGGGTCAGGGCTATGGCAACGGCCACTCGCAGAGTCCGGGCAGCCAGTCCTCCGGCTCGGGCGCGTCGTCCGGCACGAACCGCTCGGCCTGTGCCACCTCGAGTCCGTCCACATCGGTGCCGGTGATCGCGCCTGAGCCATCGACAAGCTCGTCCACGCCGACGATCGGCCCGAGCTCGCCGTCAACGAACCCGAGCTCGCCGTCGACCAGCCCGAGTTCGTCGTCGACCAGCTCGCCCTCACCGTCAACGAGCCCGAGCTCGACGGGCAGCCCGAGCAGCACGCCGGTGAATCCCGGGTCAGGGAGCGGCTCGACCACGCCGTCCGTCTCAGCGGGCAGTAGCGCGGCCAGTGGCGGTCAGGCGGAAGGCGAGGGCGTCGCGTCCCCGTCCTCGTCCCCCAGTTCGGTCAAGCCGACGAGCAGCAGCTCGAAGACCAACCCGAGCGGCAGCGCCGTGGGGTCGCAGCGCGAGGCGAATGCGACGATCAGCCCGTGCCCGTCGCCGTCGCCGAGCAAGCACAAGGCGCATTCCACGGGCAGTCCGGCTGCGGCCGGGCCGGTCCTGACCCCGGCCGTCACCACCGGACAGCCGGGCACGGAGCCGGACGGACAGCTGTACTTCTAGTCGCAGGACCCGGTCACCAGCGGCCGGTCCGGCTGAGCACGATCCCGGCGGCGACGACGCCGGCCGAGGATGTCCGCAGCACGCTCGGCCCGAGCCGCGCCGACGCGGCCCCGGCGGCGGCGAGGGCGTGCTGCTCGGCCGGGGTGATGCCGCCTTCCGGGCCGACAACGAGGACGATCTCGCCGGACCCCGGCAGGCCGAGGTCGGCGAGCCGGTCCGGCGCGTCGGCGTCAAGCACCACGGCCAGCGCCGCGGCACGCACCCTGGCCGCGACCCCGGCCAGGTCAGCCGGCTCCCCGATGCCCGGGATCCAGGCCCGCCGCGACTGCTTCGCCGCCTGCTGCGCGGTTGACCGCCACCGTGCGACCGACTTAGCCGCGCGGTCACCGCGCCACTGCGCGACGCAGCGCTCAGCCGCCCAGGGCACGATGAGGTCTGCGCCAACCTCGGTAAGCAGCTCGACGGCGAGCTCGCCGCGCTCGCCCTTCGGGATGGCCTGGACGACCGTGAGCGCGGGATCGGGCCGCGGTTCCGCCTGCCGGCGGAGGACGGTCAGCTCAAGCTCACCCGGCCGCGCCGCGCGGACCACGCACTGCGCGACCGTGCCCGCCCCGTCGGTCAGGTAGACCTCCTCGCCGGGAGCGTGCCTGCGTACGGTCGTGGCGTGCCTGCCTTCCTGGCCCGTCAGCACGATCTGCTCATCGGCCAGCGTCTCAGCCAGGAAGAAAGCGGGCTTCAGCCGTGCTCCCCGCCGCTAACGGCCGTTGAAGGCATCGCGAAGCCGCGAGAAGAATCCGTGCTGCCCCGGAGCGAACTTGCCCGGCGGGGCCTCCTCGCCGCGCAGCTTGGCCAGCTCGCGCAGTAGCTCCTCCTGCTCGGGCTCCAGCTTGCTCGGCGTCTCCACCGTCACGTGGATGATCAGGTCGCCGCGGCCAGAGCTGTTGAGCCGGGCGGTGCCCTGGCCGTAGAGCGGGATCGCCTGTCCTGACTGCGTGCCCGGCCTGATGTCCAGATCGGCCGGGCCGTCCAGCGTCTGCACCTGCAGGCTCGCACCCAGGGCGGCCGCCACCATCGGGATCGTCACCGTGCAGTGCAGGTCGTCGCCCTGCCGCTCGAATATCGGGTGCGGCCGCTGCACGATCTCCAGGAACAGGTCGCCGGGCGGACCGCCGCCGGGGCCCGTCTCGCCCTCACCGGCCAGCTGAATGTGGGTGCCGTCCTCAACCCCCGCTGGGATCCTGACCTTGAGCGTCCGGCGCGTCCTGACCCGCCCGTCCGCGTCGCACTCCGGGCACGGCTTGCGGATGACCGTGCCGTAGCCGCCGCAGCCAGGACACGGCCGCGAGGTCATCATCTGCCCGATGAAAGACCGGGTGACCTGGCTGACCTCGCCGCGGCCGTTGCAGACGTCGCAGGTGACCGGGTGCGTCCCCGGCGCGGTGCCCTCGCCCGAGCACGTCGGGCAGACGACGGCGGTGTCCACCACCAGGTCCCTGGTGGTCCCGAACGCGCACTCGGACAGGTCGAGGTCGACCCGGATCGTGGCGTTCCGCCCGCGCCGGGCCCGGCTCCGCGGCCCGCGCTGCGCGGCCCCGCCGCCGAAGAACGCGTCCATGAGGTCGCTGAACGGGAATCCGGCCGTGCCGAAGCCGCCGGCTCCCGCGCCCGCGCGAGCGAAGGGGTCCGCGCCCATGTCGTACATCTGGCGCTTCTCGGGGTCGGAGAGCACCTCGTACGCCTGCGTCACTTCCTTGAAGCGCTCCTGCAGGGCGGGATCGGGATTGACGTCGGGATGCAGCTCGCGCGCGAGGCGGCGGTAGGCCTTCTTGATCTCGTCAGCGTCCGCGTCCCGGCGGACCCCGAGCACCCCGTAATAGTCGTTTGCCACCGGCATTCCTAGGACTCCGCCAGGATCTGGCCCACATAACGTGCCACCGCGCGTACAGCTCCCATCGCCGTCGGGTAGTCCATCCGGGTGGGCCCGAGGACCCCAAGTCTGGCCAGCGCCTGCTCGCCGGCGCCGTAACCAGTCGTGACCATTGAGGTGCTCTTCAGCCCGTGCACTTCATTTTCCGACCCAATGCGCACGGTTACTGTGCCATCGCCAGTCTCGCCGAGCAGGCGGATCAGCACCACCTGTTCCTCCAACGCCTCCAGGACCTCATGCAATCCCCGGGAGAAGTCCGCGGTGGTGAGATTTGCCGCACCCCCCACCACAACGCGCTCCTCGCGGCGATCCACGAGGCTCTCCACGATGACCGAGAACACCGCGGCCGCGTTCGGCCGGTCCACGGGGCTCACCCGCTCGGGCAGGTCGGCGACCACCGCGGCCACCTCGGCCAGCTGGCGGCCGTCCAGGCACGCGTTCAGCACGGCCCGGAGCTGGGTGATGCCGTCCTCGCCGATCACGCCAGGCAGTTCCACGGTGCGCTGCTCCACGCGGCCGGTGTCGGTGATCAGGACCAGCAGGACCCGGCGGTCGCCCACCGGGACCAGCTCGATGTGGCGGACCGCGGATCGCGTCAGCGACGGGTACTGCACGACCGCGACCTGCCTGGTCAGCTGGGCCAGCAGCCGCACGGTCCGCATGACGACGTCATCGAGGTCGTAGGCGCCGGCCAGGAACGTCTCGATCGCCCGGCGCTCGGCCGCGGAGAACGGCCTGACCCCGGACAGCCTGTCCACGAACAGGCGGTAGCCCTGGTCGGTCGGGACCCGGCCCGCGCTCGTGTGCGGCTGGACGATGTAGCCCTGCTCTTCCAGGACCGCCATGTCATTGCGGATCGTGGCCGGCGAAACATCCAGGCCGTGCCGGTCTACCAGGGATTTTGAGCCGACCGGCTCGTTCGTGGAGACATAGTCCTCCACGATTGCGCGCAGGACTGCCAGTTTCCTGTCGTCGAGCACGCATTCACCTCCCCTGGCACTCCCCTGTCTTGAGTGCCAAGTCTATTGCGGAAATCCAGTCGAGGCACAGACCAGGCTGATCAGCCGGTCAGGCCGCGTATGACGGCGTCAGCCAGCAGCCGGCCGGGCCGGGTCAGCTCCACCCGGCCGGCCGCGAGCGCGTCCGCCCCGGCGAGGCCGTCGGCCACCGCCTGGCGGGCGGCGACGAGGCCGGCCCGGGTGAGCTCGGATGCCGGGCACCCGCTCGCCAGCCTGGTGGTGAGCATCACGCGCTCGGTTGCCTGCTCGCCGGGGCTGAGTACCTCCCTGGCCTGGCCCGGGCTGGCCCCCGCGGAGATCCGCTGGGCGTAGGCGGCCGGATGCCGGACGTTCCACCAGCGGGTCCCGGCGACGTGGCTGTGCGCGCCGGGGCCAATCCCCCACCAGTCACCGCCGGTCCAGTAGAGCAGGTTGTGGCGGCACTGGGAGCTCTCCGCGACCGCCCAGTTCGAGATCTCATACCAGCGGAGGCCAGCGGCCGCCAGCAGCTCGTCGGCCATCAGGTACCGGTCGGCGAGAACGTCGTCGTCCGGCATCGGGAGCTCGCCCCGGCGGATCCGGGCCGCCAGCCTGGTGCCTTCCTCCACGATCAGCGCGTAGGCCGAGATGTGGTCGGGACCCGCATCGACGGCGCGGCGCAGCGAGAGCTGCCAGTCGGCGTCGCTCTCGCCGGGCGTTCCGTAGATCAGGTCCAGGCTGACCTGCTCAAAGCCCGCCGCCCTGGCCCACCGGGCGCATTGCTCAGGGCGGCCAGGCTGGTGCTCCCGGTCCAGCGCCGCGAGGACGTGCGGCACCGCGCTCTGCATGCCGAGCGAGATCCGGGTGAACCCGGCCGCCCGCAGCTCGGCGAGCGCCCGCTCGTCGACCGTCTCCGGGTTCGCCTCCGCTGTTACCTCGGCCCCGGCCGCGAGGCCGAGCTCGCTGTCGATGGCCAGGAGAATCGCGGCCAGGTCGGCTGGCGGCAGCAGGGTCGGCGTGCCGCCGCCGAAGAACACCGTCTGCACCGGCCCGGCGCGGCCCGCCAGCACCCGCGCCGCCAGCCGGATCTCCTCGATCGCCAGCCCGGCGTAGGAGTCCCTCGATGCGCCCGACCCCAGCTCGGCGGCGGTATAGGTGTTGAAGTCGCAGTACCCGCAGCGGGTCCGGCAGAAGGGCACGTGCACGTAGACGCCGAACGGCGCGGCGCCGATCCGCTCGGCCGAGGCCGCCGGCAGGCTGCCATCAGACGGCACCGGCTCGCCGTCAGGCGGCTGTCCGGCCACAGCGCCCTCCTCGCCGACGCGGCCCGCCTGGCCGCCGGGATCTAGGCGCGGCTGAGCACAGAAGCACCGATCTCATCCCACTTGTAGCCCCGCCCCTCGACATCAAGCAGCCTGCGCATGATGTCGCGGTCCCCGTAGTAGGCCAGCATCGACTCGGCGATCGTGACCGCCGGCTCGGGGCGGCTGAGGACTCGCAGTTCGTCCCCCGCGCCGACGGCGCCCGCGGTGATGATGCGCAGGTAGGCGCCGGGACGGCCCGCGGCCGCGAAGCGCTTGACCCAGTGCGGCTCGTCCATCCAGGACTGGAACGTCACGCACGGGATGCGGGGTGTCGTCACCTGCACAACCGTGCTCCCGAGCTGCCAGGTCTCGCCGATCAGCGCGGCCGACAGGTCGATCCCGGCGGTCGTGATGTTCTCGCCGAAGCGCCCGTTGGGCAACTCGTAGCCGAGCTGCTCGGTCCACCAGTCGAGGTCTTCCCTGGCATAGGCGTACAGGGCCTGGTCAACGCCGCCGTGATCCGCCTTGTCCGCGCACTCGTCCCCGGCCAGGCCGAGCTGGAAAACGTCAACCGGTCCGGTCACCGGCCGCTTGTTGATCGCCGACCGGCCCGGCTTGCCGCCGACGACGAGATCCGCCTCGCGGCCGCGATTGACCGAGACGATGCGCGCTGCTGCCATGCCTCGCACGGTAGCCGACCCCGCCACCTGGGGCGAACGCATATCTAGCCGCGTCTGGACACCGCTAGTCGCGCCGGGCCACGGGCGGGCCGGGCGGACACCGCGGCCCGGTAGACCCGCACGGAGATCAGCGGCGTCCCGATAACCGTCGGCAGGATCCAGACCACCGGGCTGCGCGGACCGAGGTTCACCAGCAGCGCCGTGACCAGCGAGATGTATGACCCGCACATCAGCGAGATGTGCCAGAGCAGCCAGCCCGGCCGATGGACACGGCGGACAATCCACCCGGCCAGGGCGGCCGCCCAGGTCGCCACGCCGATCAGGCCCAGCCACCACAGCGACGGCAGCAGGACAACCAGGCCGATCGCGCTTGTGCACAGCAGGGCCACGAACAGCTGGTAAGCACGCCCGGCCAGCGGGTGCAGGCCCGGCCGCTTCGGCAGGAACATCGCCAGCGGGCCGGCGAGCAGGGCCAGGCAAGCGCTCGGGATGTGAATGATCAGAAGTACCGTGCGCATCGTGACGCCGCCTTCGACATGACACAGTGGACTATGGTCGTCATTCCACACCGTCTACAGTGGACTGTCAAGGGCAACCGGAGGGAGCACCGTGGCTGACCTGAATCCGACGGCGGCCGCGATTCTCGGCTTTCTCGAGGACGGCGAGCTCAGCGGCTACGAGCTGGCGAAGGCGGCGGAGGTCTTCATCGGCGATTTCTGGCACGTCACCCGGAGCCAGGTCTACCGGGAGCTCGCTCAGCTCGCCGCCCGCGGACTCGTCGAGGCGGGCGAGGTCAGGGGGCGATCCAGAGTCCCCTACCGGCTCACCGATGCGGGCCGGGCGGCTTTCGCCGGCTGGATCGCGCAGCCACCGCCGGTCGAGCAGATCCGGTATCCGCTGCTGCTGACGATCGCGTTCGGCTCGTGGCTCGGGCCAGGCCGGCTGACCGAGATCGCGGCCGCGCAACGGCCTGAGCACGAGCAGCGACTGGCTTCGTACCGCGCCTACCAGCAGGACGGCGGACTTGACCCGTACCAGCAGGCAACCGTGGCGTTCGGCATCGCTTACGAGGAAGCGGTGCTCCACTGGCTCGATGAGCTGCCGGGGGTCCTGGCCGGGGCACCGCATCGCGAGCCCGCCGGGTAGTCGCCCGACCCCGCGAGGGCGAGCACGGCCGCCGCCCGAAATCAATGGCGGAAAATGGCGACATCACGGTCAGGACCAGTGATACTGAGCGCATTACCGGCGTGAGCCCATACGCGCAGGCCAGGGGGGATTTCCATGAGCACAGGCGGACAGCCAGTCCCGACCGGGGTGCCCGGCCAGGTCAGTCCTTACGGCCAGGAAGGCCGGCCCACCAACTCGCTCGCCATCACCGCGATGTCCTGCGGAATCGCGCAGATCATCTTCTGGCCGTTCGCCACGATCCCGGCGATCATCTGCGGGGCCCGCGCACTCGGCCAGATCCGCCGCACCGGCGAGGACGGCAGCGGCATGGCCAAGCTCGGCCTCGCGCTGGGCATCATCGGCCTGGTGATCGAGGTGGTAGCGGTCATCCTGATCATCAAGTACGTGTGACGGCTAGCGCTTCTTGTCGGGCGCCTGCTCGGTCGACAGCGCCGCGACGAACGCCTCCTGCGGCACCTCGACGCGGCCGATGACCTTCATCCGGCGCTTGCCTTCCTTCTGCTTTTCCAGCAGCTTGCGCTTGCGGGTGATGTCACCGCCGTAGCACTTGGCCAGCACGTCCTTGCGCATCGCGCGGATGTTCTCGCGGGCAATGACCCGCGAGCCGATCGCAGCCTGGATCGGCACCTCGAACTGCTGGCGCGGGATGAGTTCCTTCAGCCTCGCGGTCATCGCCAGGCCGTACTCGCGTGCCTTGTCGGTGTGCACGATCTGGCTGAACGCGTCGACCGGCACCCCCTGCAGCAGGATGTCCACCTTGACCAGGTCGGCCTCCTGCTCCCCGGCCGGCTCGTAGTCGAGCGAGGCGTAGCCGCGGGTCCGGGACTTCAGCTGGTCGAAGAAGTCGAAGATGATCTCGCCGAGCGGCATCGTGTAGCGGATCTCGACCCGGTCAGCGGACAGATACTCCATGCCGAGCAGGACGCCGCGCCGGCCTTGGCACAGCTCCATGATCGCGCCGACATAGTCGACCGGGGCCAGCACGGTCGCGCGGACAACCGGCTCGAAGATGTGCCCGATCTTGCCCTCGGGGAACTCGCTGGGGTTGGTCACGATCGACTCCGCGCCGGACTCCAGCACGACCCGGTAGACGACGTTCGGCGCGGTGGAGATGAGCACGAGATTGAACTCGCGCTCCAGTCGCTCGCGGATGATCTCCATATGCAGCAGCCCGAGGAAGCCGCAGCGGAATCCGAAGCCGAGCGCGGTCGAGGTCTCCGGCTCGTAGACCAGCGACGCGTCGTTAAGCCTGAGCTTGTCGAGCGCGTCCCTGAGCTCGGGGTAGTCGTCGCCGTCGACCGGATACAGACCGGAGAACACCATCGGCCTGGGGTTGTCGTAGCCCGCCAGCGGCTCGGTCGCCGGGCTGGCGAGGGTGGTCAGCGTGTCGCCGACTCGCGCCTGCCTGACGTCCTTCACCCCGGTGATCAGATAGCCAACCTCGCCGGCCGCGAGGCCGTCCGAGGGCACTGGCTCGGGCGAGATCACCCCGATCTCGAGCGTCTCGTGCACCGCCTTGGTGGACAGCATGAGCGTCCGCTCGCGCTTGCTCAGCCTGCCGTCGACCACCCGGACGTAGGTGATCACGCCCCGGTAGGTGTCGTAGACCGAGTCGAAGATCAGCGCCCTGGCCGGCGCGTCCAGGTTGCCGCCCGGCGGCGGTACCTGCTCGACGACAGCGTTGAGCAGCTCGGTCACGCCCTCGCCAGTCTTGGCCGACACCCTGAGGACGTCCGTGGTCTCGCAGCCGATGATGTTCGCCAGCTCGGCGGCGAACTTGTCCGGCTGGGCGGCCGGCAGGTCAATCTTGTTGAGCACCGGGATGAGGTGCAGGTCGGCGTCC
>DAIOWC010000035.1:0-17460 GCA_036758685.1 Streptosporangiaceae bacterium
TGATCGCGCTGGTCGAGCTGACCGAGGGCGTCCGCATGCTCGGCGAGCTGCACGGAGTCGGCCCGGAGCAGGTCCGGATCGGCATGCCGGTGCGGATCGCGTTCAGCCGCGTCGACGACGAGCTGGTGCTGCCGGCCTGGCGCGAAGATACGCGCGGGCGGCCAGGCGCGCTCCCTGAGCTGACGCTGGACGTCACGCCGACCCGCATTGTTGCCACGGCGATCGCGACCCGCGACTTCTACCCCGTCCACCACGACCGCGACTTCGCCGTCCGCGGGGGCAACAAGGACATCTTCCTCAACATCCTGACCACTACTGGCCTGGTGCAGCGGTACGTCACCGACTGGGCCGGCCCGGAGGCACTAGTGCGGTCCGTTTCCATTCGGCTCGGCGTACCGTGCTACGCCGGCGACACGCTGACCTTCTCGGGCCAGGTCACCGGCAGCGACGGCGATGCGCAGATCGTTTCGGTCATCGGTGCGTGCAGCCTTGGCAACCACGTAACGGGGACCGTCCGGCTGACTCCGGCCAGGAGGCCGGCGTGATATCGGGGAAAGCCGCGATCGCCGGCATCGGCGCCACCGAGTTCTCCAAGGACTCCGGGCGCAGCGAGCTGAAGCTCGCGGTCGAGGCGGTCCGCGCGGCGCTGGATGACGCCGGGCTCGACCCCTCGGACGTCGACGGCCTGTGCACGTTCACCATGGACAGCAACGCCGAGGTCGCGGTCGCCCGTGAGCTCGGCGCCGGGGACCTGACGTTCTTCAGCCAGATCGGCTACGGCGGCGGAGCCGCGTGCGCGACCGTGCACCAGGCGGTCCTGGCCGTTGCGACCGGGACCGCCGACGTCGTGGTCTGCTATCGCGCACTCAACGAACGGTCGGGGCGCCGCTTCGGTCAGGTCGCCGTCGGCGCCGTCCAGGGTGCGACAACAGGCAGCATCGACGCCGGCTGGCACTACCCGATGGGGCTGGCCACCCCGGCCGCAACGGTCGCCATGGCCGCGCAGCGGTACATGCACACCTTCGGTGCGACCAGCGCGGACTTCGGCGCCGTCGCCGTCGCCGACCGCAAGCACGCGGCGACCAACCCGGCCGCGTGGTTCTATCAGCGGCCGATCACGCTGGCCGACCATCAGGAATCGCGGTGGATCTGCGAGCCGCTGCGCCTGCTCGACTGCTGCCAGGAAACCGACGGCGCCGTCGCGATCGTGGTCACGAGCCTGGAACGGGCTCGTTCCCTGCGCAACCCTCCGGTCGTGATCCGGGCCGCCGCGCAGGGCAGCGGGCCGAACCAGTTCACGATGACCAGCTACTACCGGGACGACCTCACCGGCCTGCCGGAGATGGGCGTGGTCGCCCGGCAACTGTGGCGGCAATCCGGGCTGGGGCCGGGCGACATCAGAACCGCGGTGCTGTACGACCACTTCACTCCGTACGTGCTGATGCAGCTGGAGGAGCTCGGCTTCTGCGGGCCGGGCGAGGCTCGCCACTTCATCGCCGACGGTGCGCTTGAGCTCGGCGGGCGGCTGCCGCTGAACCCGCACGGCGGCCAGCTCGGCGAGGGCTACCTGCACGGCATGAACGGCATCGCCGAGGGCGTCCGCCAGGTGCGCGGCACCTCGGTCAATCAGGTGCCAGGCGATGGGCCGGTGGTCGTCACGGCCGGCACAGGAGTGCCGACGAGCGGGCTGGTCCTCGACGCGGACTAAAAGGGCAAATTGTTCACCACATGTCGGTGCTTTTACGCCAGACGCGTGACGTAGGCTGGCCGATCATGGAAGGTGACGATCTGACCGCGGCGGCCAAGCCCGCAGACGAGCCGGACGCGGACGAGCCGGACGCGAGCGACGCTGATCCGGACGAGCCGCAGCCGCCGGCCCGGAAGGCCGGCTGGCGCCGGTCCTGGCTGACCGAGCTGGTCGTGCTGGCAGTCGTCGCGCTCGTGGTCGCGCTGACCGTCAAGACCTTCATCGTCCAGCCGTTCAAGATCCCGTCAGTGTCGATGGAAGACACGCTGCTGGTGAACGACCGGGTCCTGGTCAACAAGCTCGTCGGGCACGTCAGCCAGATCCACCGCGGCGACATCGTGGTGTTCGACGGAGCAGGCTCCTGGGACCCGCCAGTCAAGCAGGACAACAACATCTTTGCCCGCATCTACCGCGACGTGCTGAGTCTGTTCGGCAACGACTCCGGCGAGACCGACTACATCAAGCGCGTGATCGGCCTGCCGGGTGACCATGTCAAGTGCTGCAACGCCAGCGGCCAGGTCATGGTCAACGGCGTGCCGCTGCAGGAGAGCTCGTATCTGTATCCGGGCAGCGCGCCATCCACGATCAGGTTCAGCATCACGGTGCCGCCCGGCCGGCTCTGGGTAATGGGCGACAACCGCGGGGACTCCCAGGACTCCCGCCTGTATCACTGCGGGACGCCCGGCGCGATCTGCAACCCCTGGAACCCCACCGGGACCATCCCGGAGAACATGGTGATCGGCCGGGCCTTCCTGGTGGTCTGGCCGCCCAGCCGGTTCAAGGTCCTGTGGGTCCCGAGCACGTTCAGCCAGGCGATGCCCGAGTCCGAGGCGGCCGCCGTCGCGGCCGCGCGGGTGATCCCCGCGAGCCCGGCACTGCCCCTGTCCGCCGGCGTCATCGCCGCGATCCCAGTAGCCCTGGCGGAGCGTCGCATCCGGCTGCGCCGGCGCCGCCGAAGCCGCGCGGCCTAGCCAGGCAGCGAACCGGCTGCGTCCAGCGCGGCCAGGTATCCGAACGTCATCGCCGGGCCGATCGTCGCACCCGGCCCGGCGTAGCTGCGGCCCATCACCATCGCGCTGGTGTTGCCGGCCGCGTACAGCCCGTCGATCACGGTGCCATCCGCGCGCAGTACCCGGGCTCGCTCGTCGGTGCGCAGCCCGCCCTTGGTACCCAGATCGCCGGGCACCATCTTGATCGCGTAGAACGGCGCCTGCGTCAGCGCCGCCAGGTTCGGGTTCGGCTTGCAGTTCGGGTCGCCGTAGTAGCGGTCATAGGCCGAGTCGCCCCGGCCGTAGTCCTCGTCCTTGCCCGCGCGGGCGAAGTCGTTGAACTTCTCCACCGTCTTGGCCAGGCCATCCGGCGGAACGCCGATCTGCCCGGCCAGCTCGGCCAGCGTGTCGGCGCGGAACACGGCGCCCCCCGCATACCAGCGCCGCGGCAGCGGCTTGCGCGGCGGCATGCCGGTGAACACGTACCGGTTGCGGTACCGCTGGTCGGTGATCATCCAGCACGGGATGTGCGGGTTGTCCTCGGTGTGCTTCTCGTACATGACGTGCACGGCGTCGACGTACGGCGCTGCCTCGTTCATGAACCTCTCGCCGGCCGCGTTGACGAAGATGCTGCCCGGCAGGCTCCGCTCGGCCAGGCAGAACACCGGCCCGCGCGGCAGCGGGATCGACGGGCCCCACCACGCGTCGTCCATCAGCTCGAGCACGCCGCCGGCGGCCTCCCCGGCCGCGATCCCTTCCCCGGTGTTACCGGGCGAGCCGACCGTCCACTCCGTCCCGATCGGCGCGCGCTGGTAGCGCTGGCGCATCTCGTCGTTCATCTCGAAGCCGCCGGAGGCGAGGATGACGCCCCGGGCGGCCCGGACGACGAGCGGCTCCCCGTCTCTGGTCGCCTGCACGCCGGTGACGCGGCCGTCCTCGATCACCAGGCCGGTCATCGGGGTGTTCAGCCACACCGGCACGTCCGCCTTCGCCAGGCCGGCCCGCAGGCCGGTGGTCAGCGCCTGCCCCATGCTCAGCAGCGTGCGCTTGCGCGCCTTGGTCATGATCATCCGGCCGGTCACCCTGGCGGTGGTCCAGATCGCCCGCGGGTGCGAGGTGCCGAGGCTCATCCACCGGTAGTTGGCCTGCGTCACGGTGATGCCGGCGGGCGCGGGCAGGTACGGCGGCCGGAGGTGCGTAAGCTCGGCACCGAGCACCCGGGCGTCCAGCGGGACGGGCTCGATGGACCGGCCGCTGGCCTTGCCGCCGGGGGCCTCCGGGTAGTAGTCCGCGTAGTTCGGCACCCAGGCGAACTGGACCGGGGTGTTCGCCAGCACGAGGTCCAGCATCACCGGGCCATGCTCAAGGAACGCCTCCCGCAGGCTTGCCGGGACGGACTCGCCCGCGACGTGAGCCAGGTAGGCGCTGGCTTCCTCCGGGGTATCGCAGATCCCGGCCCGGCGCAGCACGGCGTTGCCCGGAATCCATACGCCGCCGCCGGAACGCGCCGTCGATCCGCCGAAGTACTCGGTCTTCTCGATCACCACCGCCCGCAGCCCGTGCAGCGCGGCGGTGAGCGCGGCGGTCATGCCGGCCGCGCCGCTCCCCACGACGACCAGGTCGTACTCGGGCTCGCCGTCTGCCATTACGTCTCCTCGCACGCCGGGCCGGGCGTTGCTGTTCGCGGCGTGGCCGCGGCGGGGGTTCGGGGGTCGTCCCCCGGGCCAGCACAGCAGTTCTGCCGTCAATAGTAGAACACGTTCCAGTTTTGACCAGTAGCCCGAGCCGGGACCTTGCCACGGCGCCAGGGCCAGACTAACGTCTGGACACATGTCCGACTCTCTCGCCACGGAGCCCACCCGAAGGCTGCTGACGCCACGGCAGGCCGACACGGTGCACCGCCTCACCGAGGCCGGCGTCGAGGAAGTCGGGCGCTCCGGCTACGAGAACCTCAGCATCCGCGACGTGGCCCGCCGGGCCGGCGTCGCCGCCGCCACCGCGTACACCTACTTCGCCTCCAAGGATCACCTGCTCACCGAGATCTTCTGGCGCCGGCTCAGCGCGCTGCCGCCGGTCGACCCCGCCAGGGGAACGGCGAGGCAGCGCGTGATCGCGGTGCTCCGCGAGCTCGCGCTCCTGGTATCCGGCGAGCCGGGGCTGGCCGCCGGCTGCACGGCGGCGATGTTCGGCAGCGAGCCCGATGTCCGTCAGCTCCGCCTCTTCATCGGCGTGAAGATCCACCAGCGCATCGAGGCCGCGGCTGGCCCCGGGACGCCGGCCGCCAGCCTGCTCGAGCTCGCCTACTTCGGCGCCATGGTCGAGGCCGGCCTCGGTTACACGACGTACGAGCACATGGCGGACCGGCTCGCCGAAGCTGCCGAACTGATCATGGGGTGACACCATTCTTGACTTCAGTCCGTACGACTACGAGATCCAGGAGGATCCGTACCCGGCCTACGCCCGCCTCCGGGACGAGGCGCCGCTGTACCGCAACGACGGGCTGGACTTCTGGGCGCTGTCGCGGCACGCAGATGTCGCCGCCGCGTTCCGCGACACCGAGCTGTTCTCGAACGCCAACGGCGTCTCGCTCGACCCGTCGGCCTGGGGTCCGCGCGCCTCCCGGACTATGTCCTTCCTGGCCATGGACCCGCCCCGGCACTCCCGGATGCGGGCGCTGGTGTCCAGGGGGTTCACCCCGCGGCGAGTGCAGGACCTGGACGAGCGCGTCCGCCAGCTGGCCCGCAAGCACCTTGATGCCTGCCTGAGCCAGGACACATTCGACTTCGTCGCCGAGTTCGCGGGCAAGCTGCCGATGGACGTGATCTCGGAAATGCTCGGCGTCCCTGAGCAGGATCGCAAGCAGCTGCGGCTGCACGCCGACACGCTGCTGCACCGCGAGGACGGGGTCATGGCCGTACCCAGGGCCGCCGGCGAGGCCGCGTTCAGCCTGATCGTCTACTTCATCGAGATGGTGTCCGAGCGCCGGGCCCGCCCGGACGGCGGCCGGGACGGCGCGGATCTGACCTCGGCCCTGCTCGACGCCGAGACCGACGGCGACCGGCTCACCGACGAGGAGATCGTCGGCTTCCTGTTCCTGATGGTGGTGGCCGGCAACGAGACCACCACCAAGCTCCTCGCCAGCGCGCTGTACTGGGCCTGGCGCAACCCGGAGCAGCTCGCCAAGCCGATGGCCGACCCGGCCTTCATCGGCCCGTGGGTCGAGGAGACGCTCCGCTACGACTCACCCAGCCAGATGCTCGCCCGCACGGTCACGAAGGACTTCAGCATTCACGGCCAGACCGTCCCGGCCGGCGAACGACTGGTCCTCGTGGTCGGCGCCGCCAACCACGATCCGGCCGTCTTCCCCGATCCGGACCACTATGACCTGGAACGCGACACGTCGGCGCTGATCAGCTTCGGATCGGGCCGGCACTACTGCCTGGGTGCCAACCTCGCGCGGCTGGAGTCCAGGGTCGCCCTCACCGAATTCACGCGCCGGGTCCGCCGCTTCGAGATCGACGAGGCCGGCGCCGAGCGCGTGCACTCGCCGAACGTGCGCGGCTTCGCCACCCTCCCGGTGCAGGTGGAGGTGCGCTGAGAAATGCCGAGGTTCGAGCCCCATCCGCAGCGCCGGCCCGCGGTGATCGCCGGCGCGTCGTCGGGCATCGGCGCGGCCACCGCGATCGCCCTCGCCACAGCCGGGCACCCGGTCGCGCTGGGCGCGCGGCGGACCGCTAAGTGCGAGGAACTCGCCGCGACCATCCGCGCCGGCGGCGGCGAGGCGATCGCGCTGCCGCTGGACGTGAGCGACGACGAGGTCGTCAAGCGCTTCGCCGCGGCGGTTACCGACGAACTCGGGCCGGCGGAGATCCTCGTCAGCTCCGCCGGTGACCTGGAGGCGGGCCTGGTGCACGAGCAGGACCCCGGCCAGTTCGCTAGCCAGGTCCAGGTCCACCTGGTCGGAGTGCACCGGCTCGTGTCAGCGGTCGTTCCCGGCATGGTGAGCAGGCGGCGCGGGGACGTCGTGCTCATCTCGTCCGACGTGGCGCGCCTGCCGCGGCCGCGGATGGGCGCCTACGTCGCGGCCAAGAACGGCGTGGAGGGCATGGCCGCGGCCATGCAGATGGAACTCGAGGGGACCGGCGTCCGGGTGTCGATCCTGCGGCCGGGGCCGACGATGACCGGCATGGGCATGACCTGGGATCCGCCCACGGTGCAGGCTGTGCTCGACGACTGGGTCAGGTGGGGCCTGGCCCGGCACCCGAACTTCCTGCGGCCGTCGGACGTCGCCGCCGCGGTCACGGCGATCGTGTCCGTGCCGCGGGGATCGCACCTCACGCTTGTCGAGATCCAGCCCGAGGCGCCTCTCCGGGACGGTGCGCCGTGACGCTGCTGGAGCCGCGCCTGGTCTCCGGTGGCGCGGCCGACGGGCACCTGGAGGAGCTGCGCCGCGACCCGATCGCGCTCATGCGGCGGGTGCGGGACGAGTGCGGCGACGTCGGGCGCTTCGACCTGGCCGGGCGGCCCGTGATCCTGCTGTCCGGCGCCGGGGCGAACGAGTACTTCTTCCGCGCGCCGGATGAGGATCTCGACCAGGCCGGGGCCTACCCGTTCATGACCCCGATCTTCGGCGAGGGCGTGGTGTTCGACGCATCGCCGGAGCGGCGCCGCGAGGCCCTGCACAACCAGGCCCTTCGGGGCGACATGATGCGGGGCCACGCGCAGACGATCGCCGCCGAGGTGGACCGGATGGTGGCCGGCTGGGCCGACGCGGGCGAGATCGACCTGCTGGACTGGTTCGCCGAGCTGACCATCTACACCTCGTCCGCCTGCCTGATCGGCACCAAGTTCCGCCACCAGCTCGACCGGCGGTTCGCGGACCTGTATCACGACCTGGAGCGCGGCACGGATGCCCTGGCGTTCGTCGACCCGTACGCGCCGATCGACAGCTTCCGCCGCCGGGACGAGGCCCGCACGGGGCTAGTCGAGCTGGTGCGTCACATCATGGCCGGGCGGGAGGCGGCGGGCCCGCCCGACCGCGCCGACCGCGACCTGCTCGACGTGCTGATGTCGATCAGGAACGCCGACGGGTCGGCGATGTTCGAGGCCAACGAGATCACCGGCATGTTCATCTCGATGATGTTCGCGGGCCATCACACCAGCTCCGGCACGGCGGCGTGGACGCTCATCGAGCTGCTGCGTCACCCGGAGCAGATGAGCGCCGTCGCCGGTGAGCTTGACGGGTTGTACGCCGGCGGGGCTGAGGTTTCCTTCCAGGCGCTGCGAGAGATCCCGCGGCTGGAGTCCGCCATCAAGGAGGCGCTGCGGCTGCACCCGCCGCTGATCCTGCTGCTGCGCGCCGCGACCAGGGAACTCGAGGTCCAGGGCTACCGGATCCCGGCCGGCGCGCTGGTCGGCGCGAGCCCGGCGATCTCCAACCGGATCGCGGCCGACTTCCCCGATCCGGACGAGTTCGCGCCCGGCCGCTACGCCGAGCCGCGGCAGGAAGACCTGGTGAACCGCTGGACCTGGATCCCGTTCGGGGCCGGGCGGCACCGCTGCGTGGGCGCGAACTTCGCCATGATCCAGCTCAAGGCGATCTTCTCGGTGCTGCTGCAGGACTGGACGTTCGAGCTCGCGCAGCCGCCCGACTCCTACCGCAACGACCACTCCAAGATGGTGGTCCAGCTCGCCCGCCCCTGCGTGGTCCGCTACCGCCGCCGCGGCGCGACCGGCGCAGCGCAACATCGTTCCGGTTTGGTGGGCACGAACCGGGACGAAAAGACCGCGAAGTTGACTCAAACCGGAACGATGTTGGCCGCCCGCCCGATTTCCCCCGCCGCTGGCCCGGATGAGGCCGGGTAGATGCGGATCGAGGTCGACCTGGACCTGTGCCAGGGTCACGCGATGTGCGAGCTGGAGGCCCCGGAGGTCTTCGCGGTGCCGCGCAAGGGCAAGGTCACCGTGACCGATCCCGGCCCGGCCGAGAGCCAGCGCGCCGCGGTCGAGGCTGCCATCCGGTACTGCCCTACCCAGGCCCTGAAGCTGATCGACGACTGAGGCAAGGAGCACCTGGCATGGCCTCGTTCCCGCGCGCGGAGCTGGAAGAAATGGTGCAGCGATGGCTGGACGCCAACCGGCGCTGCGAGGAGGAAGGCGACTGGCGGCCGCTCGCGTCGATGTACACGCTCGATGCGACCTACGGCTGGAACATGGGGCCCGGCGAGGAGTTCATGGTGGCGGGCCGCGAGCAGATCCGGGACATCGCGCTGGCGCTGGAGATGGGCGGGCTGGACGGCTGGTCCTACCCGTATCAGCGGGTGCTGATCGACGACGCGGCGGGCGAGGTCATCGGCTTCTGGAAGCAGGTCGCGGGCGCCACCCGGCCGGACGGCAGCCACTACGAGGTCGCCGGGATCGGGGGCAGCTGGTTCCGGTACGGCGGGGACTGGCAGTGGAGCTGGCAGCGCGACTTCTTCGACCTCGGCAACGCCACCGCGCTGTTCCTGGAGATGATCAAGGCCGACGTGCTGTCGGACGGCATGCGGCGGCGGATGGAGCGGTCCACCTCGGGCGAGAGACTGCCAGGGCACTACCGCATCGGCGGCGGCCCGGTCCCGCTCTGGTGAGCGCCGCCGGCCCCGCGGATCGGGCTGCCGCACTCCGTCGATAGTCGCGAGACGGCCAGCACGGCTCAAAGAGCGTCCATATTGGCCGTCTCGCGACTTTCGCTGCGCGGCTACTCGATCGGGGTGAACGCCGGCCGGTCATGCGGGAGGATGCAGAACTCGTTTCCCTCCGGATCGGCCATCGTGATCCAGCCGTTCCCGTCGGGCCGCCGGTGATCGGCCACCTGGGTGGCGCCGAGCGCGATCAGCCGCTCCGCTTCCTCCTCCCGCGTCCGGTCGACCGGCTGCAGGTCCAGATGCAGCCGGTTCTTCAGCGTCTTCCGGCCGTCGGGCACGGCAATGAACAGCAGGATCTCGCTCGTGTCCGGGGAGTAGATCGGGCACTCCACGTGTCCCGGCAGGTTCGGATCATCGGGGTTCTCGGCGAAACCGAGCACCCTGGCCCAGAACACCGACTGCGCGTAGGCATCGATCGCGTCAACCGAGGTGTGCGATATGCGGCTCGTCACCCCGGCAGGATTGACCGCGGGCGCACCAGCGTCAACCTGTTTTTGCAACACCAATGATGCGTGAATCGGCCGACTCGGCCGATTCACGCATCAGGACGCGGGCACGTGCGGGGTGCCGTCGCGCATGGGCGGGAACTCGAACTTCGCCGCCGTAGTCGTCCGGGTCAGCTTGGTGATGTCCGCCTCCGCGAGGACCTCGGTGTCGTCGTCGATCGTCACTTCCCACCGGCACACCGGGACCCGCCCGGCCGGCACCCTCGGCGGGCGGTGCACGGCCCGGATTCTGGCCTTCGGGTTCACCGCCTGCGCGGTCACGTCGAACGTGCCGTCCTCGATCGCGTGGCACATGCTGCGGACCGCGCGCTCGCCGTACGGCTCGACGTCGAGCAGCGCGCCGCACGAGCGCAGCTGGAAGAACCCGTGATGCTCGTCCACCACCTCGTACTCGACGTCCATGTAGTGCTGGGCGAAGCCGGGATCGAGCTGCAGCTGCTTGAAGATCGCCGGGACGCCGTCGCCCTCGATGTTCATGATCTTGCGGATCCGCTCGGTGTAGATCGGGCTGGCGCCGCGCCACTCCTCGATCGCCAGCTCCTCGACCACCTGCTGGCCGTAGCGCAGTCCGACCGCGGCGAACACCGACCGGTCAAGCAGCTGCGCGATCAGCGCGTACTCACGGACCAGGCGCACGAGCGCCTCCTTGGAGAGGTCCTCGTAGCGGAAGTCAGGATCGAATTCGCCCGAGTAGTCCTTGCGCTCAGCCATGGACTGAACTGTAGTCTGGACACATGTCCAAGACAATGCCGGTCAGCTCGTCACGGCACGACTTCACTGGCAAAGTCGCGATCGTGACCGGCGCCGGCCAGGGCATCGGCGAGGCGTACGCCCGGGCGCTCGCCGCCGCCGGCGCCGCGGTCGTGGTGGCCGACATCAACGCCGACGCGGGCGAGCTCGTCGCCAAGGACATCGCCGCGGCCGGCGGGCAGGCGGCGTTCGCCCGCACCGACGTGAGCGATCCGGGCTCCGCACTGGCCATGGCCGCGCTCGCCGTCGAGCGATTCGGCGGCATCGACTTCCTGGTCAACAACGCCGCGATCTACGGCGACATGGAGCTGGGCCTGCTGGTCTCGGTCGACTGGGACTACTACAAGCGCTTCATGAGCGTGAACATGGACGGGGCGCTGGCCTGCACCCGGGCCTGCTACCAGGCCATGCAGCAGCGCGGCGGCGGCGCGATCGTCAACCAGTCGTCGACTGCCGCGTGGCTGTACGCCACGTACTACGGGCTGGCCAAAGCGGGCGTCAACGGCCTGACCCAGCAGCTCGCGCACGAGCTCGGCGGGATGAACATCCGCGTCAACGCGATCGCGCCCGGCCCGACCGACACCGCCGCCACGCGGAAGGTCGTCGGCGCCGCGGCCGGCGATCTGGTCAAGACGCTGGCCCTCAAGCGCATGGGGCAGCCGGCGGACATGGCCGGGATGTGCCTGTTCCTGCTGTCGGACGAGGCGAGCTGGGTCACCGGCCAGATCTTCAACGTCGACGGCGGCCAGGTCTTCCGCTGATGGGCGCCAATGCGGCCGTGGGCTTCATCGGCCTCGGGCAGATCGGCCAGCCGATGGCGACGCGGCTCGCCGGATGGCCGGGCGGGCTGACCGTTTACGACATCAGCCAGGAACGCGTGCAAGCACTGGTCGCGGCCGGCGCGAAGGCCGCGGTCACCCTCGGCGACGTGGCCGCCTCCGCCCAGATCATCTCCGTCATGGTGCGCGACGACGACCAGGTGCGCGAGGTCGTCGCCGAGGTGGCGGGCGCGGTCCCGCCGGGCACAGCGCCGGGGGGCGCCCCGGTGGTCATCGCCATCCACTCCACGATCGGGCCGGACACGGCGGCGGAACTGGCGCAGCGCTATGGCGGCAGCGGCATCGAGATCGTGGACGCGCCGGTGAGCGGCGGCTCGATGGGCGCGGCCGACGGCAGGCTTGCGGTCATGTTCGGCGGGTCACGAGAGGCCTACGAGCGCTGCCGCGAGCCGTTCGGCTGCTTCGCCGACCTGATCATGTACATGGGCCCGGTCGGCAACGGCACGCGCGCCAAGCTCGCCCGCAACCTCCTGCACTTCGTCGCGTTCACGGCCGCCGCCGAAGCGGAGCGGCTGGCCGAGGCCGCCGGACTCGACCTGCGCAAGCTCGCGAAGGTCGTCCGGCACTCCGACGCCGTCACCGGCGGCGCCGGGTCGATCATGCTGCGGCCGGTGACCGCGCCGCTCGACGACGCCGACCCGCTGCGCCCGATCCTGGCGAACGTCGCGGCGCTCGGGGAGAAGGACCTGTCCCTCGCCCTCGACCTCGGCGACCGGCTCGGCGTGGACCTGCCGATGGCGCGCTACGCGCTCGCGCACTTCGCGGCCGGCCTCGGCCTGCCCGCACGAGAGGACACCCCATGACGTTGCCTGACAAGGGGGCCGACCCCCCGGAGCCCCCCGCGGACATGAGCAGTGAGCGGCGCGAGCGCGGCCTGGCCAGGATGAGCGAGGTCTACGGCTGGGAGGTGCAGGACGGGCCGGGCGACTTCTTCGGCATCACGGTGGATCACCTGTTCGCCGACATCTGGTCCCGTCCGGGTCTGACCCTGCGGGATCGCAGGCTCCTGCTGCTCGGCCTGCTCGTGGGTCAGGGCCAGCAGGACGTCGCCGACATCCAGATCGGCGCGGCGCTCCGCCGGGCCGAGCTGACCCCGGACGAACTGCGCGAGATCGCGATCTTCCTGACTCACTACGCGGGCTGGCCCAGCGGGGCCCGGCTCAGCATGCAGGTCGAGAAGCTGATCGGCGAGCAGGCGCGGCAGCAGCAGAAGACCGCCGAGTAGAGGGAGCCCGCATGCGCTTCGGCGTCGTGTTGTTCACCAGCGACCGCGGCATCACCCCGGCACGGGCGGCGCAGGCGGCCGAGGCTGCCGGGTTCGACTCCTTCTACGTGCCCGAGCACACGCACATCCCCGTCCGGCGCGACGCGCTGCACCCCCGCACCGGCACGCAAGAGCTACCCGACGACCGGTACCTGCGGACGCTTGATCCCTGGGTGTCGCTGAGCATGGCCGCCGCGGTCACCTCGACCATCCGGCTCGGCACCGCGGTCGCGCTGCCCGCCGAGCACGACCCGATCACGCTGGCCAAGACCATCGCGTCGCTGGATCACCTGTCCGGCGGACGAGTTCTGCTTGGCATCGGATTCGGCTGGAACACCGACGAGCTGACCGATCACGGCGTCCCGGCGGACAGGCGCCGCACCGTGCTGCGCGAGTACCTGGAGGCCATGCGGGCGCTCTGGACGCAGGACGAGGCCAGCTACGACGGCGAGTTCGTGTCGTTCGGCGGCTCCTGGGCGTGGCCTAAGCCAGCGCAGCCGCGGGTCCCGGTCATCCTCGGCGCCGGCGGCACGCCGAAGTCATTCGCCTGGATCGCCAGGTCCGGCGACGGCTGGCTGACTACGCCCGGCGAGACTGACCTGGACGCGAAGATTGCGATGCTGCAGAGGACCTGGCGCGAGGCCGGGCGGGACGGCGAGCCGCAGGTGCACGTGCTGGCCGGCAAGCCCGATCCGGACGAGCTCGCCCGCTGGCGCGAGCTCGGCGTCACCGACGTGGCGTTCGGGATGCCGGACCGGACTGAGGACGAGGTCATCGCCTATCTCGGCCGCCTCGCCGGCAAGCTCGGCGTAACGCCCGTGCCGGCGGCCTGACGTGGCGATCGCACCGGACCAGGCCCCGCCACGGCTGCTCGTCGACGGACGGCTGCGGGAGGCCTCGGATCAGGCCACGTTCCCGATCGTCAATCCCGCCACCGGCGCGATCATCGGCCACGCGCCGGAGGCGTCGGACGCTGACGCCGACGAGGCGATCGCGGCGGCCAGGCGCGCCTTTGACCAGACCGGCTGGGCCACCGATCCGGCCTTCCGCGCACACTGCCTGCGCCAGTTCCAGGCCGCGCTCGATGCGGGTTTCGACGGCCTGCGCGAGATCACGATCACCGAGGTCGGCGCGCCCAGGATGTGGGTCGACGGCCCGCAGCTGCGTATGCCGATCGACGGCCTCGATTACCTGGTCAAGCTGCTGGAGACCTACGAGTGGGAGCAGGACCTCGGCGCCGCCGCGCCCATGGGCATCCCCACCGCGCGCCGGGCCTACCGCGAGCCCGCCGGGGTCGTCGCCGCGATAACGCCGTGGAACTTCCCCAACCAGATCAACCTCGCCAAGCTCGGCCCGGCCCTGGCGGCCGGGTGCACGGTCGTGCTCAAGCCCGCGCCCGACACTCCCTGGACCGGCGCCGAGCTCGGCCGGCTGATTGCCACGCAGACTGACATCCCGCCCGGCGTGGTCAACGTCCTGACGTCCAGCCGGGCCGATATCGGCCGCCGCCTCACCGAGGACCCGCGAGTGGACATGGTCTCGTTCACCGGCTCGACCGCGTCCGGCCGCGCCGTGATGGCCGCCGCCGCGGCGACGGTCAAGAAGGTGTTCCTCGAGCTCGGCGGCAAGTCCGCCGCAGTCGTCCTGGACGACGACCTCGCGGCCGCGGCGTCGCTCACGGCGTTCAGCGCGTGCATCCACGCCGGCCAGGGCTGCGCGCTGACGACCCGCCTGATCGTCCCGCGGGCCCGTTACGGCGAGGCGGTCACGGCCTGCGCGCAGACGATGGCGCGGGTAGCGGTCGGCGACCCACAGGATCCGGCCACCGTCTGCGGGCCGGTGATCTCCGCGGCCCAGCGCGACCGGATCGAGTCCTACCTGCGATCCGCTCGGGACGACGGCGGAACGTTCGCCTGCGGCGGCGGCCGGGTGGCCGGACGCGGCGACGGCTACTGGATCGAGCCGACGGTCATCGCCGGGCTGGACAACACCGCCAGGGCCGCCCGGGAGGAGATCTTCGGGCCCGTGCTCGTCGTCCTCGCCCACGACGGCGACGACGACGCGATCGCGATTGCGAACGACTCCCCCTACGGACTGTCGGGCGCGGTCTTCTGCGCCGACGTTGACCGCGCCCGTGCCGCCGCCGCCCGGCTGCGCACCGGCACCGTCGGCATCAACGGCGGGATCTGGTTCTCACCCGACGTCCCGTTCGGCGGATATAAGCAGTCAGGCGTCGGCCGCGAGATGGGCGTGGCCGGCTTCGAGGAGTACCTGGAGATCAAGTCGGTGGCTGAGCCCGCATGAAGATGGATCAGAACCTCGCCGACCTCGTCGGCGCCATGGCCGCCGCGATGCCCGATCGCTGCGCGCTCGTCTGCGACGGCGAACGGCTCAGCTACCCGGAGCTCATGGCACGCAGCAGCCAGGTCGCCCAGCACCTGATCGGCGCCGGGGTCGAGCCGGACGAGACCGTCGGGCTCTATCTGCTCAACTCGGTGAGCTACATCGAGGCCCTGCTCGGCTGCATGCTCGCCCGGGCGGTGCCGGTGAACATCAACTACCGCTATACCGGGAACGAGCTGGCGCACCTCTTCAGCGGCGCGGCGCTCGCAGCGCTCGTGGTCGATGCCGAGCACGCGCCGCTGGCGGCCTCGGTCGCGTCCGGCTGCCCGTCGCTCCGGCACGTGCTGATCGTCGGCACGCCCGGCGAGCCGGTGTCCTTCCCTGCGGCCGTGACCGTGGCGGACTACGCCGCGGCCGTCGCGACCGCGCCGGCCCGGATGCCCGACAACGACCGCAGCGGCGACGACAAGCTGATCATCTACACCGGCGGCACCACCGGACTGCCGAAGGGCGTGCTCTGGCGCCACGAGGACTTCTACTTCTCCGCGCTCGCCGGCGGGAACCACTACGGCCCGCCCCGGCTGTCCGTGGAAGAGCTGGTGTCGGCCGCGGCGCAGGTCCCGTCGGCGGGGTACGTGATCACCGCGCCGATGATGCACGGCGCCGGGACCTACACCCTGTTCAGCGCGTTCCTGCTCGGAGCCAGCGTGGTCATCAGCCGGAAGTTCGACCCGGTGCGGACACTGCGGCAGGTCGAAGCCGAGCGGGCGATGGCGCTGGCCGTCGTGGGCGACGCCATGGCCCGGCCGCTGGTGGACGAGCTGGCGGCGCATCCCGGCGAGTACGACCTGTCCTCGCTGTTCGTCTTCGGGTCGGGCGGCGCCCTACTGTCGGCGACAGTGCGCGAGCAGCTGCAGGCCATGTATCCGAACCTCTACATCACCGACCGGTTCGGCGCCTCCGAGACCGGCACTGACGGCGAGCTGGGCCGCCAGGCGGACGGCCGGCAGCGGCTGGCGCACGCCGGGAACGTCCAGGTGCTCGATGATGCACTGCGGCCCGTGCCGCCCGGCCAGATCGGCCGGATCGCCAAGTCCGGGCACGTGCCGCTTGGCTACTACGGCGACGAGGCGGCGACCAGGGCGACATTCCCGGTCCTGGACGGCACGCGCTGGGCGCTGCTCGGTGACATGGCGCGCGTCGAGGAAGACGGGTCGATCGTTGTGCTCGGCCGCGGCTCGACGTGCATCAACACCGGCGGCGAGAAGGTGTTCCCCGAGGAGGTCGAGCAGGCACTCAAGGCCCACCCGGCCGTGCTCGACGCGCTGGTCTCCGGCGTGCCGGACGAGCGGTTCGGCGAGCGCGTGGCCGCGGTCGTGGAGCTTCGCCCGGAGAGCCCCGCCACCGGCAGCGAGGAACTGCGCGAGCACTGCCGGGCCACGCTGGCCGGATACAAGGTGCCCGCGCGGATCGAGTTCGTGCCACATGTGGTGCGCTCGCCGAGCGGCAAGCCCGACTACGGGTGGGCCCGCAGCGTGCTCGCTACCGCGACTGAATAACCCGGAATGTGTTGCCCGCGCGCCTGCCGGGTGCCAGAAGGCACCGCCGACTCGCTCAGTGCCTGGACGACACGTCGGTCTGGTGGGTCGTCACGTGATGACCCGCGCGCACGAGCTGGCTCGCGGCCGCTTCGAGGCTGGCTTCGCTGACGTCGGCGAGTAGGAGTGACCGGCCCGCGGCGAGTCGGCGCGCGATAGCTACGCCCATGCCGCCAACGCCGATCACAGTCACGACATCCCGCGACATCAGCCACCTCCGGCCTGACACTTTATTCGAGGCGCCCACTGCGACCAATGGCACGGAAAACCCGACTCGCCGCGGACCACCGCAGTATTGGGTGATCTTACTTTCGGCTGACGGGTATCGCGGCGGATGCGTAGCGTAGCCCGTGCCTGGGGCATTTCGGCTCCGGGGTAGCGCTTCGGGGGCCGATGAGGGAAACATCATCGGCGGCGCCCAGACCTCACATCGCATTAGTTAAGGGGGCTTATCGGAATGAGGTCTCGCTTTTTTAGCAGCCCAATAAAAATGGCGACAGTGGCGACTGTCGTGATGGCGGGCACAGCCACTGCCGGCATAGCCCTGGCCAGCGGGTCAGGCGGCAGCAGCGGCGTCATCAGTGGGTGCGTCAACAAATACACCCACGTGCTGCGAATCTCGAACAACTGCCGGCGCGACGAGTACCCGATCTCCTGGAACCAGTCGGGAGCGCCGGGTCCGTCCGGTCCGGCCGGGCCGTCCGGTCCTGCTGGTCCGTCCGGTAAGGCCGGGAGCGC
>DAIOWC010000035.1:17560-34095 GCA_036758685.1 Streptosporangiaceae bacterium
GGGCCATCGGGTCCAGTCGGCCCATCCGGTATGGCAGGTAGGAACGGCTCGCCCGGTCCATCCGGTATGGCAGGTAGGAACGGCTCGCCCGGTCCATCCGGACCTCCCGGCATGAACGGATCACCGGGTCCATCCGGCCCTCCGGGCATGAACGGCTCGCCCGGCCCGTCCGGTGCGGCCGGACCGTCAGGACCGATGGGGAGTCCCGGTCCGTCCGGTGCCGTCGGTCCGTCCGGTCCAACCGGACCGTCGCACGGATACACCACGTCGTCGACAACTCCGGTGACGCTTACTGGCACTGCAGCCACTGTCGTATCGCAGACAGTGCCATCGGGTACCTACGTGATCGCGGCGAACGTCGCCCTCCACGGCGGCATCTTCGGCACGGCTGTGACCTGCACGCTCAACTCGGGCGCGACGGTGCTCGACACCGAGTCTGCTGATGTCTCCGGCTCCGCTCACACCCAGCTCGTGCTGTCGGGCGGCGCCACTGGCGTCACCAGCATCACGGTGAGTTGCTCGAGGGGCGTTGTTGGCTCGGCGTCGGCGACCGGAACCATCTCGTCGATCATGGTCGGCGGGCTCAACTAGGTCCCGGCTCAGGGAGCGGCGGGCGGGCCTTTTGCCCGCCCGCCGCTTATTTCACCGCTTATGCTGCCCGGCATGGATATCAGGGAACTGCCGACCCCTGCCCACCAGGCGCTGGCCACCATCAATGCCCGTCATCCCTGGAACCACAACGATCACTTCCACGGCTGGATTCTGCGCAACCTTCCCGCCCGCCGTCGCACTGCCATTGATGTCGGCTGCGGGAAGGGCGTGCTCGCCGGGAAGCTGGCCGCGCACTTCGAGCACGTCACCGGCATCGACCGCAACGCCGACATGGCTGCGGAGGCAGGCGCGCGCCTGCGCGACCTGCCGAGGGTGAGCATTGAGCGATCCGACTTCGCTGACTTCAGCTCGCCAGCCGGCGCTGACCTGATCACCATGGTCGCCGCGCTGCACCATCTCGACCTGGACGACGCCCTGGCCCGGATCCCGCAGCTTCTGGCGCCCGGTGGACGGCTGCTCGTCGTCGGCCTGGCCCGCCCGGACACGCTGGCCGACCTGGCATTCGACGTGGTCTCGGGTGCTGCGAACCCGGTCATGGGGATGATCAAGCATCCCCATGCCGTGCGCGCGCCGCAGCGCACCGGAGATGGCCAGCCGGTAATGCCGCCGATAATGGACCCTGTTAACACCGTGGCCGAGATCAGGAAGGCCGCGCGAGCGCACCTCCCGGGCGCTGTGGTCCGGCGGCGCATGTTCTTCCGGTACACGCTTCGCTGGGAGAAGCCGGCTGCCTAGTAGCTGATCGTGACCTCGGGTGTCAGCGCGATCGACTGGCACGCCAGGATGTAGCCGTCGGCCAGATCGGCGTCCTCAAGTACCTCGTTGTGCGCCATCACGACCTCGCCCGCCTCCAGCGTGCAGGCGCACGCACCGCAGATGCCCTCGCGGCAGGAGTACGGCGGATCCAGCTCGGCGTCGATGAGGATGTCCAGCATCCTCGTGCCCCCTGGCCAGGCCAGGGAGCGCGTCTGGCCGTCGAGCGTGACCTGCAGGGTCGCCTCGACGCCGCCATCGACCGGCTCCGGTGACTCGAACGGGTTTTCCTGCAGCGACAGGAACCGCTCGACCTTGACCCCGCGCGGCGGCACACCGACGGCGGCAGCCGCGTCCTTCACGACGGCCAGGTACGGGTCGGGCCCGCAGGCGAAGATCTGATATCCGGCGAACGGCCGCAGCAGAGGCTGGAGTGCTTCCGCGGTCGGAGTGCCCTGGACCGAGTCCAGCCAGTGCACCACGAGCAGCCGCGGCCCGGCAGCGGCGGCCAGCTCGCGGAGCGTCGTTCCGAAAATAATGGAGTTCTCGTCCCGGTTGGCGTATACGAGCACGACCCGGCCGTGCCCGGCCGTCAGCGCGGACTTCAGTATCGACATCACCGGGGTAATCCCGCTGCCTGCCGCGAGCAGCAGGAAGTCGCCGTCGAGCGAGGCCGGGGTGAACAGGCCCGCGGGCGGCAGCACGTCCAGCACGGTGCCCGGCCTGACGTTGTCGGCGATCCAGTGCGAGGCGTACCCGCCGGGCGTCCGCTTGACCGTGACCGCGTGCCCGTCGCCGGTCAGCGGCGAGCTGCACAGGGAGTAGCAGCGTGCGACCGAGCCATCCCGGTCGCTCGGGATCCGCAGGGTCAGGAACTGGCCGGGCTTGTAGCTGAAGACGTCGGCAAGGTTGGGCGGTACCTCGAACACCACCGTGCAGGCTTCGTCTGTCTCCGCGATGACCGACTCAACGCGGAGCTGGTGGAACGTCCGGGCAGCGGTCACGAGCCCTGTGCTTCTGACCATGGGGGCGCCACTGGCACCCGGCCCGCCAGAGCGGCCTCGTCAATACTCGCCCGCAGGCTGGCGCACCGCTCGACCAGCGGCGTGGGCAGGCCGGCGGCGGCCGCCCGGGCAAACTCCGCGCACTGCCTGACCGCCGCCGCGTCCCACTGGACGCTGGTGTGGTACACGCTGAACTTGGCCGCCAGCACGACCGCGCCGCACTCGCGGCAGGCCACCTCGCAGAAGCTGGACGGCCGCTCGTCCGGCCTCGCCGCTCCCCCAGGCAGCGCCTGCCAGTCGCCGGCCACGTGCACCTTGGCCATGGTCAGCCGACCGCCGGCTCGCTGGGCTGGCGGGCGGCCAGGTTCGCGGCGACCTCCGCTTCCCAGGCCTCGACCGGGCGGGCGGTGTCGATCTCGAACTCGTGCCGCGCCACCATGTCCGCGGGGATCTCCCCGACGTCCAGGTAGAACTGCTCGTACCAGCGGCGCAGCTGATAAACGGGGCCGTCCTCGGCGCACAGCAGCGGGTTGTCGATGCGGCTCTTGTGCACCCAGATGTCGACGTCCTGCTCGAACCCGAGCCCGACGAACTTCGCGAACCTCAGGGCAACCTTGTCCGCCTGCTCGGGCGTGAGGCCGGGCAGCTTCTTGACGATCACGCCCCACTGAAGCACGAACCGCTCCGGCGTCACCGGGTAGTGAGTGTTGATCAGCACGGCGTCCATGGGCACGCCATGGTAGTCGTAGTTCAGGTAGTCGATCATGTAGGACGGGCCGTAGTACGAGGCCTCCGAGTGCAGCCCGATCTGGCTGCCGCCGGCGCCATCAGCGGTCCCGTTTCCGTTCTCGCCGCTCTTCTTGCGGCCGGTCTCGGCCTCGATGTCCGGCCGGGACCTGGTGTCCAGGTACTGCGTGGCGATGTGGCCCTCGAAGACGTTCCTGAAGTAGGTCGGGAGCGCGAAGTGGATATAGAAGAAGTGCGCCATGTCCACCACGTTGTCGATGACCTCGCGGCAGTTGGCCTCGACGGCCAGGGTGTCCCAGGTCCAGCTGGACCACTCATCGGAGTAGGCCCCCTCGATCCGCGGGATCGTGATCTCGGGCGGCGGCGGGTTGCCCTGCGGGTCGTGCCAGACGAAAAGGTGCTTGTTCTGCTCCAGCGTGAGCCACGAACGGGTGCGCGCCGTTGGCGGCACGCGGCGGGCATAGGGGATCTTGGTGCACTTGCCGTCAGCGCCCCACCGCCAGTCGTGGAACGGGCAGGCGATCGAGTCACCCTTGATCGTGCCTCGGCTCAGGTCCCCGCCCATGTGCCGGCAGTAGCCATCGAGCACGTGCAGGTCGCCGCGGGAGTCGGCGTAGATCACCAGCTTCGTGCCGAACGCCTCGATCGCGTGCGGGCTGCCATCGCGGAACGGCTCGGCCAGGCCCAGGCAGTGCCAGCCGCGGGCAAACCTGGTCGGCGGCGCACCGGCATCGATGCTCCGCACTCCGGTCCGGTCGTTCATGGCTCCTCCTGCCGTGCAGCTACCCCTAAGACTAGAACATGTTCTAGTCTTAGGGTCTAGTCTTGGGCGGCAAGTCAGCAGGCGTCCGCCATGGGTTGAGCAGGCACAGTTGAGCAGGCACGGCTGAGCAGGAGGGTCCCACAGTGGCTGAGAACGTCGGGCACGAGGTCATGGCCGGGGTCCGCGACCTTCTCCCGGTGCTGCGCGAGCGCGCGCAGGAGGCCGAGGACGGCCGGGTCGTCCCCGCCGAGTCCATCAAGGCGCTCGAGGAGACTGGGTTCTTCCGGCTGCTGCAGCCTAAGTCCTTCGGCGGGCTCGAGGCCGACCCGCTCACCTTCTATTCCATCGTGCGGCTCATCGCCAGCGCGTGCGGCTCGACGGGCTGGGTCTCCTCGGTGCTGGGCGTGCACCCCTGGCACGTGGCCCTGTTCACCGCCGAGGCGCAGCAGGAGGTGTGGGGCGCAGACCCGGCAACGCGCATCTCATCGTCATACGCGCCGACCGGCAAGGCCCGCAAGGTCGAGGGCGGGCACCAGGTCAGCGGCCGGTGGAGCTTTTCCTCCGGCTGTGATCACGCGGCCTGGGTGCTGCTCGGCCAGATCGTGACCGACACCGAGAACCGGCCGATCGACTTCCGCACGTTCCTGCTGCCGCGATCCGACTACGCGATCGAGGATGTCTGGGACACCGTCGGGCTGCGCGGAACCGGCAGCAACGACATCGTCGTGACCAACGTGTTCGTGCCCGAATACCGGTCGCTCAGCTTCATGGACGTCTCCCGGCTGGTCAGCCCCGGTCAGGAACTCAACCCGGCGCCGCTGTACAAGCTGCCGTACGGATCGATCAAGTCCTACTCGATCACGACGCCGATCATCGGCATGGCGACCGGCGCCTACGAGGCGCACGTGACCTACACGAGGGAGCGAGTCCGGGTCGCCTACGTCGGCCAGAAGGCCGCCCAGGACCCGTTCGCCCAGGTCCGCGTCGCCGAGGCGTCGGGCGACATCGACGCGGCCTGGCTGGCGCTTGAGCACAACATGACTGAGCTCATGCGCCTGGCCTCATCCGGGCACGCGATCCCCACCGACCTGCGGCTGCGGATCCGCCGCGACCAGGTCCGCGGGACCGGCCAGGCGATCCGGGCTGTGGACCGGCTGTTCGAGAACTCCGGCGGCCGGGCGCTGAAGGCCGGGACGCCCATCCAGCGATTCTGGCGGGATGCGCACGCCGGCCGGGTGCACGCCATCAACGATCCGGAGCGTGCGCTCTCGATGTACGGCGGCGGCGAGTTCGGGCTTCCCGTTCCCGCCGATGCGATGCTCTGACGGCCAGGGCCCGCGATGACGATCACCGCACCGGTTGACTTCGCCTCGACCAGCCGCGTCGCCGACGTCGGCGGACTCGCCGTGCATTACCACGAGGCCGGGCAGCCCCCGGCGTCGATCGGCGACGGGCCCGGCGATGCCGGGACCGTGGTGCTGCTGCACGGCGGCGGGCCTGGCGCGTCGTCGTGGAGCAACTTCGGGCGGACTATGCCGGTGGTGGCCGGGAGGTTCCGCACGGTGATGATGGACCTGCCCGGCTACGGGAAGTCCGCGGCCAGGCCAGCGACCGGGCACTTCTTCACGGTCGCGGCGGACGCCCTGGCCGGCCTGCTGGACCAGCTCGGCATCGAGAAGGCGCACCTGATCGGCAACTCGCTGGGCGGCGGCACGGCGATCCGGTTCGCGCTGAACTACCCGCGCCGTGCGGGGCGGCTGGTCCTCATGGGGCCCGGCGGCCTGAGCCTCAACGTGCTGGCGCCCGATCCCACGGAGGGCGTCCGGCGGCTGATGGAGTTCGGCGCGCCGCCGGGCCCCAGCCGGGCGAAGATGGAGGCGTTCCTGCGGATCATGGTGCACGATCAGCGCCTGATCACCGACGAGCTCATCGACGAGCGGTACGCCGTGGCCAGCCAGCCGGAGGCGATGGCCGCGATGGTCGCCATGGGCGGCTCGTTCTTCGGAGAGCACGCCGAGGACGGCATGCTCTGGCGCGAGATCCACCGGCTCAAGCACGACGTCCTGCTGATCTGGGGCCGCGAGGACCGGGTGAACCCGCTCGACGGCGCGCTGGTCGCGCTCAAGCAGATCCGCCGCGCCCAGCTGCACGTCTTCGGCGGCTGCGGGCACTGGGCGCAGCTGGAGAAGTTCGACGAGTTCAACGAGCTCACGCTCCGGTTCCTGTCGGGAGGTGCCGGATGACCGGCCTGATCAGCTCGCTCGGATACCTGCGCATCGAGTCGGCCGACACCGGCGCGTGGCGCGAGTTCGGTACCAAGATCCTCGGCATGACCGAGGGCCGGGGACCAGACTCTGCCGCGGTCTACCTGCGCATGGATGACTTCCCGGCGCGACTGGTGATCGTGCCCGGAGAGCGCGAGCGGCTCCTCGCCTCGGGCTGGGAGGTCACGGACGAGCAGACGCTGATCGAGATCGCGCACATCCTGGCCGCCGCCGACGTTCCGGTGAAGACCGGCGACGCCGACATGCTTGCCGACCGGCGCGTCGGCCAGCTTCTGCAAGTCGATGACCCGTCGGGGAACTCGCTGGAGATCTTCTGCGGGGCGGCGCTTGATAACCGGCCGTCGATCAGCTCGTACGGGAACCAGTTCGTGACCGGCGACCAGGGCATGGGCCACGTCGTGCTGCCCGCGGCCGACGACGAGGAGACCCTGTCGTTCTACACCGACCTGCTCGGGTTCCGGCTCCGGGACTCGATGCGGATGCCGGGCGAGTTCTTCGGCAAGCCGGGCCGCCAGGTCTGGATGCGTTTCCTCGGCTGCTGCCCGCGCCACCACTCCCTGGCGCTGGCCCCGATGGACCCGGCCGCTGACATCGTGCACCTGATGATTGAGGTCGGGACGCTCGATGACGTCGGCCGTGCGCTGGACCGCTGCATCCGCCGCAAGGCCACGATCAGCTCGACCCTCGGGCGGCACGCCAACGACCAGATGGTCTCGTTCTACGTGCAGACGCCCAGCGGCTTCGACATCGAGTACGGCACTGACGGCCTCCAGGTCGACGACGAGACCTGGGTCACCAGGGAATCGACCGCCGTCAGCCTGTGGGGGCACGTGTTCAGCGCCGGCGCGGCGCACTGACAATAGGGCTATGGACCTGCCGTCCTTCGAGCCCGAGCCGCAGCGCTTCCGCCAGGCCCTCGGCCATTTCGCCACCGGCGTCACGGTAATCACCGGGATGCATGAGGGCGAGCCAGTCGGGTTCGCCTGCCAGGCGTTCGCAGCCCTGTCACTAGAGCCCCCGCTCGTGCTGTTCTGCCCGGCCAAGCTGTCGGGAACCTGGCCCAGGATCGCCCGCACCGGCGAGGTCGGGGTGAACGTACTGACCGCGGACCAGCGCGACCTGGGCCGGAAGTTCGGCGTGACCGCGGCGGACAAGTTCGACGGCCTGCGGTGGACGCCGGCCGGCAACGGCGTGCCCATCCTGGACGGCGTCCTTGCCTGGGCCGCCTGCACCGTCGAGACGGTGCACGAGGCCGGCGACCATTTCGTTGTCATCGCGCGGGTGACCGAACTGGGCGACTGCGCTCCCGGTGATCCGCTGCTGTTCTACCGGGGCCGGTTCACGCTGTCGGCGTCTCCGGACGGGGATGCCCCGCCCGAGGTGGTCGACACCCTGCTCGCCTGGCCCCGCTACGCCGACTGGATGTAGGCCGGTCTCGATGGATGCCTCCCGGGTCAACGACTATGACAGCTTCGCCGAGGCGTACACGGCCGAGAGCGATGCCGGCATCCAGAACGCCTACTACGAGCGACCTGCGATCCTGGCCCTTGCCGGGGATGTCGCCGGCCGGCGGATCCTCGATGCGGGCTGCGGCGCCGGCCCGCTGTTCGCCGCCCTGCGCGAACGAGGTGCCATCGTGACCGGCATCGACGCGAGCACCGGGATGCTCGAGGAGGCCCGGCGGCGACTCGGTGACGACGCTGATCTGCAGGTGGCCGACCTGGCTAGCCCGCTGCCGTTTCCCGACGACGCGTTCGACGACGTCATAGCGTCCCTGGTTCTGCATTACCTGGAGGACTGGGGGCCGACGCTGCGCGAGATGCGGCGCGTGCTGACACCCGGTGGGCGGCTGATCGTGGCCGTCGACCATCCCTTTGCCATTCAGCTCATGAACATCCTGGCTGGGCGCAAGTCCAGGTATCTGGCGACCTATCCCTGGACCGAGGAATGGACCATGGGCGGCCAGACCAAACCGATGAGCTTCTGGCACCGGCCGGTGCACGCGATGACTGATGCCTTCACCGCCGCCGGCTTCCGGATCTCGGTCATCAGCGAACCTCAGCCCGTACCTGAAGCGCGCGAACTGGACCCCGAGGGCTTCCGCATGCTCTCGACCAACCCAAGCTTCCTGTTCTTCGTCCTGCACGCCGACTAACTGCCTCACGGGCGCGGACGGGCTCCGATGAGCCGACGTCCGCGCCCGCGGGCTCGGTTAGCCGACCCGGCTGAGCCGGCGGTAATCATCCTCGACGGCTTCCGGGTCGTTGAAGAACGGGTCGTGCGGCACGCCCGGCTCCCTGCGCTGCCGCGCAGAGCGGGCAAAGAGGCGACGGAGTGACGTAAGCACTTTGAGCTCCTGAGAATCGACTTTTCGCTGTCACTGTCGAATCTAGGAGCGATCTGACTGCCTCCCCGGTCCAATGGTCTGGCGGAAACCCAGACCAATTCCGGCCAGGCCCTACCGCAACTGCGCGATAGCGATCAGGTTGCCGAAGGTGTCATCGAGCACGGCCATGATGGACTGGCCCATCTCCAGCGGCGGCTGAGTGAATCGGACGCCAAGTCCCTGCAGCCGCTCGTACTCGGCCTGGACGTCCGCCACGCCGAACATCGTGAACGGGATGCCGTCCTCCATCAGCGCGTCCTTGAACGGCTTGACGGCCGGATGGCCATCGGGCTCCAGGAGGAGTTCCGGCCCGTCCGGGTCATCCGGCGACACCACGGTCAGCCAGGAGTACTCTCCCACCGGCATGTCGGCCTTCTTCGTGAACCCGAGCACCTCCGTATAGAAGCGCAGCGCCGCCCGCTGATCGCTAACAAAGACGTTCGCCCACCCGATCCTCACGTCGACCTCCCGCGCAGCCACCGCCCGGCGATCTGCTCGAGCGGCTCGGTGTTGATGTAGTGGAACTTGTACCGCCCCTCACGGCGGGTCCGCACCAGCCCGGCCTCCTCAAGCACGTCCAGATGCTGCGAGATCGCTTGCCGCGACGAGGTCAGCTGATGCTTGGTCACCATCCGGGAGCAGATCTCGAAGAGTGTCTGACCGTCCCGGTCCGCCAGTTCGTCGAGAATCGTCCGGCGGGTCGGGTCAGCCAGCGCCCTGAAGACGTCCGCCACCCGAGCACAATAGGCAAGCATCTACTTGCCTGTCAACCCGCGCCGGATTATGCGACAGGGCGGGCGCCGGTAGTCGGCACCCGCCCTGCGTACGTGACCGAGCTGCTAGCTGTTCACCGCGGCCTGCAGCGTCCAGGCCTTGCCGTTCCAGCTCTCGCCGAGTGCCCTGTTACTGAAGGAGCCACCAGCAGGGTTATAGCTGAAACCGACCGCGCTGCACGAGGCGGCACTGACGCATGACAGGTGCAGGAATTCATCGGCGTTGGCCGGCTTGCTCGTGCGGACGGTCTTCATCACCGACCAGCCGCCGCTCCTGCTCCACTCCTCGATGAGGCCGAGGTGCCCGCTCCATCCGGCCGCGAAGCAGGTATCCAGGGTCGGGCACGACGCCCCGTACAGCGCTGACTGCACCTCGGCAGGCAGGCTGAGAAGCTTCCACTTACTGCCGTTCCAGACCTGCGCGAACTGCGTCGTGGTCGAGCCCCGGTACTCTTCGCCCGCCGCCATGCAGAAGCCGGCGGTCGGGCAGGAGACCCCGCTGAAGAGGGTTCCGGTCTGGCCGGACACGCTGGGTGCGCCCACAAGCTTCCACTTTCCCTCGTGCCAGATCGCCGAGTAGGCCAGCCAGTGGCCCGCCGGATTCGTGTAGTTCCCGACCGCGACGCAGGTTCTGATCGTCGGGCAGGACAGGCCCGCGAGCTCCGACCAGCGAGCATGCGGTGGCGCCGGCACGCTCAGCGGCCGGACCGAACGGCCGTTCCAGGAGTAGGCCGTCGCGTGCTCGGTCTTGGCGTTGGGACCGGCCGAGCCGACGATCAGGCAGAACTTCGTGCTCGGGCAGGACACATCCTGCATGTTCGACCACTTCGCGCGGGCCGGGTTGCTGGCGTCGACGATCCGGAATCCCGCGGGCCCGCCCCATTCGGCCACCTGGACCACCGCCCCGCCGAAGTTGTAGTGGACGCCGACCATCATGCAGTCCGGCAGCTTGCGCGACACGGGTGCGCAGGACACCTCCTGCCCCTCCGTAACGTCATTCGGAGCGGAAGGCCGGCCGACGGAACTTGTCTTTGCCCATTCGCCGCCATTCGAGGACTCGACCAGGCCGAGGTAGATCGGTCCGTGGAGGACGGTACCGACAGCGACGCACTCGTAGGGCTTGCCGCCGAGCCCGCGGACGCAGGAGTTTCCGACGAATTCGGCGTACATGCGCCGTGCGGCCGGCGCCTCGGGCGCATAGCCGGCCTGGGCTTCCGCGTGGCGAGTAGCGGCAGGCGCAATGCGGCTTGCGGCCGGAGTCTGAGCAGCGCTGGCGGGCACTGTTGCACCGAGCGAGAGAGCGGCGGCCAGGACGGGCCCGGCCAGGAGCAGAGCGCGTGTTTTCTTCATAAGTGGCATTACCCCCGAACCTAGAGAAGAGCCGAGATATCGGCTGATCGGAGCATACTTCTGGACCAGAACTACCGCTAGACCCGAAAGCCGTCTGCGCGAACCTGCTTAAGCCTCCTTCGCCACAGCGCTTGACGGCGAATCCTCCGCCGGCTCGGTTGCGCGCGGCTCTGACCGGTAGCGGGCGAACGCCGGCAGCGCGAGGCCGATCGCGACCGCGCCGACGACTGTGGCCACGCCGCCAGCGAACGCACTGACCGTGGGCGACGTCAGCGAGCCCAGCGCGCCCGACTCCAGGCTGCCAATCTGCCCGCCGCCCGCGCCCACTAGGTAATCGGCGGCGGTGACCCGGCCGCGCAGTTCGTCGGGGGTAAGGGCCTGCACGATCGTGCCCCGGAAGATGACCGTGAAGGTGTCCGCCGCGCCCGCGATCGCCAGGCAGGCCAGGGTCAGCCAGAGGCTGGGGGCGATGGCGAAGCCTGCGAATCCAGCCCCCCAGATGGCAACGGCGATCAGCATCGCGCGGCCCTGACGCGAGATGTGACCGACCGGCCCGGAGAACGCGCCACTCACGAGACCGCCGACCCCGATAGCCGTCATGAACAGGCCGAGAGTGCGCGGGTTCCCGGCGAAACGCTCGGCGTTGATCGCCGGGAACAGCGCCATCGGCAGGCCGAAGACCGTCGCGTTGAGGTCGGCCAGGAACGCGCCGGCGAGCGGCTGGCTGCGCCGGATGAAGCGCACGCCCTCGGCTACAGCCGACAGCCCTCGCTTGGCCGTTTTCTCCGGCCGCGGCAGCACGGGCAGCCTGGCCACCCCGTACAGGGATCCGGCGAAACTCAGCGTGTCGATCAGGTAGCAGCCCCGCAGCCCGAGCGCGGGCACGGCAGTGATGAGGCCGGCGAGGGCCGGGCCCAAGGTCAGCATGATCTGAAAGCTGAGCCGGTTGAGCGCTATGCCGGCGGCGAGCCGGTCGGGAGACAGCAGGCCGGGAATGAAGGTCCGCCGCGCCGGGCTGCTGACGGCACCGATCGCCGACGAGATGGCGACCAGCACATACAGCAGCCAGAGGGAGTGCAGCCCGGCGAAGGCTTGCGCCGCTAGCCCGGCCGAGACCGCCGTCGCGCCGAAGCTGCAGAAGAGCACGAGCCTCCGGCGGTCGACGGAGTCAGCGAGCGAGCCGCCGGGAAGGGCGATCACGAGGATCGGGACGAGCTCCGCCACGCCGATGGCGCCGACCGCGAACGGCGAGCGGGTCATGTCGTAGACCTGCAGCGGCACCGCGAAGTTGGTCAGCGCCCCGCCCACACTCGACAGCGTCGTGCCGACCCAGAGCCGCCGGAACGCCGGGGATTCGCGCAGCGGGCTCAGGTCCGCGAGCAGCCGCCTCGCTCGGGGCATGACTGATCCTCCAGCTCTTCCGGGGTGTCGGCGCCGTCAACTATAACAGCATTTATATAAGTGGTGTTATAGTGCTGTCATGAATGACCGGGACCGGGCAGTGGTGGCAGATCCCACCGAGGAGAGCATCTGGCGTCAGCTCCGGCTGCTCCAGAACGCGATGAACGCCGATATCGCCCGCCTCTACGCCGAGTCACCGATCGGCGGCCTCAGGCCGAGCTTCGTCATGGAGCTGCTGCGGCTGAACGCCAGGGGCCCGATGACGATCAGGGAGCTGGCCGAGTCCGTGCAGCGCACTCATTCCGCCATCAGCCAGAAGGTGGCAGGCATGCGCGAGGCCGGCCTGGTCCGCACCACCGCCGGCACCGATGCGCGGACGAAGAAGATCACGCTCACGCCGAAGGCCCGACGGATCATGGGACAGCTAGCGGCCGAATGGCGCGCTACCGAGTCCGCCGTGACCGAGATAGAAGCCGAGATCCCCTACCCGCTGAGCCGCGTCGTCACCGACATCGAGCAGGCGCTGCAGCGCAAGAGCTTTCACGACCGGATCGCCGAGCGGCTCGCCGCCGACCCCGACTGGGATGCCGCAAACAGCCGGGCGCGAGCCTGAGCTCGGTCACATCAGCTATCGCGCAGGACTTGCTTGAGGATTTTGCCGGTCGGTCCCTTGGGCAGTTCCGCCAGGAAGCGGACCTCGCGCGGGTACTTGTAGGCGGCCAGCCGCTCCTTGCAGTACGCGATCACGCCCTCAGCCGTGAGCTCCGAGCCCGGCCGGAGCACAACCACAGCGACAACTTCCTCGCCCAGCCGGTCGTCGCGCTTGCCGATCACCGCGGCCTCGGCGATGTCCGGGTGGGCGAACAGCACCTCTTCGATCTCCCGCGGGTACACGTTGTAGCCACCGCGGATGACCAGGTCCTTGGCCCGGTCGACGATGAAGTAGAAGCCGTCCTCGTCCTGATAGCCGAGGTCACCCGTGTGCAGCCAGCCGCCGCGCAGTGCCGCCTCCGTGGCCTCGGACTTGCCGAGGTAGCCCTTCATCACGTTGTGGCCGCGGATCTGGATCTCGCCGACGCTGTCCCGGCCGACCGGCAGCGGCTGGTCCTGCTCATCGGCGACCCGCATCTGCACGCCCCAGATCGGCTTGCCGACCGAGAGCGGCCGCCGGTCGTCCGGGCGGTTGAATGACGTGGTACTCGCCGTCTCCGACAGCCCGTATCCCTCGAGCACCGGGATGCCGAACTTCGCCTCGACGCTGGCCAGCACGTCTTCGGGCAGCGAGGCGCCGCCAGACACCGCGACGCGCAGGCGCGACAGGTCCCGCCCTGCGCTGTCCTGCTCAGCGAGCGCCTGCAGCATGGTCGGCACGCCTGCGATGACCGAGCACCGGTCGTTCGCCAGCGCGTCCATGACCTGGTCCGGCACGAACCGAGGAACGATAGACAGCCCGCCGCCGTACCGCACCGCGACGTTCAGCACCGACGACAGCCCGAAAACGTGGAAGAACGGCAGCACCGCCAGCGTGACGTCGTCGGGCCGGGCGCCGAACAGCTGCCCGGAGACCGTGCAGTTCATGTAGAGCTGGAAGTGCGTGAGCTCGGCGCCCTTCGGCCTGCCGGTGGTGCCGCTGGTGTAGATGAGCACAGCGGTGTCGTCAGCGCGGCCCGCCCGGATATCGCCGCCGGGCACGGCCAGCGGCGCGGTGCTGATCAGGTCCGTAACCGCGCGAGTGCCCTCGGGCAGGGTGTCCGGGCTGAAACTCACTAGATAAAGAGGAACGCCGAGTACCTCGCACGCTTTTGCCGCCTCGTCGTGAATGCTGTGGAAGCCGATCAGAATCGCGGCCGATGAGTCGGCGAGGTGGTACTCGATCTCTGGCGCCTTGAGCAGCGGGTTCAGCGGCAGCAGCACCATCCCGGCCTTGAGCACGCCGAAATAGGCCACGAGGAAATGCGGCAGGTTCGGCAGCTGGAGCGCCACCACCTGACCGGGCTGCAGCCCGCTCTCCAGCAGTCCGGCGGCGAACCGGCCGGACTGCTCGTCCAGCTCGCGGTAGGTGGTCGCGGTTCCCATGAACGTGTGGACGGTCGCATCCGGCGTCGCCAGCGCCGTCTCGTTCAGGATTGTCGCCAGGTTAAAGCTCACGGCCGAGGCCTTTCGGGCGAAGTCATGTGAGACATACATTAAAGATGTATCACCAGGTTGCCTAGGCCGAAGGTGACGGTCATGACGCAGATCGCGGACCAGAGCGGCGGCCAGATCGCCGGGCCGTCGGCCGGCCTGTTCCTCACCGAGCCTGCCCGCGGGCTGGCCGGGCTGGCTTCGCTGCCGTTTGCCGCGCCCTGGCTCCTCTCAGCACCACGCGGAGACGGGCACGGCGTGCTGGTGCTGCCCGGCCTCCTGGCCTCCGACAGCAGCACCACGGTGCTGCGGCAGTACGTGCGCTGGCTCGGCTACGACGTCCACGGCTGGCAGCTTGGCCGCAATATCGGTCCCACCGACACGGTGCTTGACGAGCTGCCCCGCGAGCTCGCCGACCTGGCGCGCCGGACCAAAGGGCCGGTGTCGATCATCGGCTGGAGTCTCGGCGGCATCTACGCGCGGGAACTCGCCCGCATGCATCCCGAGCTGACGAGGCGGGTCATCTCGCTGGGCAGCCCGTTCGCGCTCACCGACCCGCGGCAGAGCCGGGCCGGCGGCACGTACCGGCGGGCGAGCGCGCATCACGCTGCCAGCTACCGCATCCCGTCACCGGAGCAGGTGGCCAGCCCGATCCCCGTGCCGTCCACGGCCGTGTACTCCCGGCTCGACGGCATCGTGTCCTGGCAGACCTGCACCGGACCCGAAACGCCGCTCCACGAGAACGTCGAGGTCCGCTGCAGTCATCTCGGCTTCGGCGTCGACCCGGCGACCCTCTGGCTGATCGCCGACCGGCTGGCGGTCCCGGCCGGGCTTCGCCGCCCGTTCCGGCCGCCGCTCCGGCTGGCGCGCCTGTACCCGGGCCGGCGATGACCGAGCATCCGATGACCAGTCGCTCACCGGCCAGGCGCGGGCTGGTGCCGGCCGGCACGTACGAGGCGCCCTATCAGTTAGCTGCCCCGTGGGGTGCGCGCGGCTACGTCTCCCCGCTGGCCCGGCCGGTGCACTGGATCGAGTTCGGGACCGAGACAGCGGGCCCGCCGATCGTCTTCGTCCACGGCCTCGGCGGCTCGCACTTGAACTGGACTCTCGTCGGCGCGGAGCTTGGCGCCGGACGCCGGGCGCTGGCGCTGGACCTGAGCGGCTTCGGCCTGACCCAGGGGTTCCGCCGCACGGCGACGATCGACGCGAACCTAGCCCTGCTCGATCAGTTCATCCGCGAGGTCGCGGGAGAGCCGGCGATCCTCATCGGGAACTCGATGGGCGGGATGCTGTCCATCCTGCAGTCGGCGGCCCGTCCGGACTCGGTGGCCGGCCTCATCCTCATCGCCCCGGCTCTGCCCCCGCGGCTCCGCCCTCCTGATCTGCGGGTCGCGAGGGAGCTGCTGACCTACGCGGTGCCGGGCCTCGGCCAGGCCTACCTCAAGGCGCTGCACGACATGGCCACGCCGCCCCAGCTCGTGCGGCGCGTGATCGAGCTGTGCTTTGCCGATCCAGGGCGAGCCGACCCGGCGATGGTCGCGGCGGCCGTGGAACTTGCCGAGATCCGGCAGAACGTGCGCGGAAAAGACGAGTCGCTGCTCGCGGCAGCCCGTTCCCTCATGAAGGTGGCGAGCCAGTCTCAGCGGTACTGGGCGAAGATGGCCAGCCTGCGCGGGCCCGTCCTGCTCATCGGCGGCACCGGCGACCGGCTGGTCCCGCCGGCCAGCATCCGCGCGGCCGCCGCCAGGAATCCGGGCTGGCAGACGGTGATCATCGAAGACGTCGGCCACACGCCGCAGCTGGAGGCGCCCCGCGAGCTCATCGCGGTCGCGGCGGACTGGCTGGACCGGCATTTTGCCAAGCCACGAAATGAGGAGTGGTAGCCCATGCAGCAGCTCACGGGCCTGGACGCGTCGTTCCTGGCGCTGGAGACCGCCAACGCCACCGGTCACGTCGGCGGGGTGTGCGTGCTGGATCCGGGCGGTGCCCCGCGCCCGGTGACGCTGGCCCGGCTCACCGAGGTCCTCGCCGAACGCCTGCCGCTCGTGCCCGTGCTGCGCCGCAAGCTGCTGAATGTGCCGCTCGGCCTGGATCAGCCCTACTGGGTGGACGACCCGGATTTCGACATCGAGTACCACATCCGCGAGATCGCGTTGCCGCGGCCGGGGTCGGAGGCGCAGCTGACCGAGCAGGTCAGCCGCCTGCACGCCCGGCCGCTCGACCGCAGCCGCCCGCTCTGGGAGATCTACCTGATCACCGGGCTGGCGAAGCGCCGGGTCGCGGTCTACACCAAGATCCACCATGCCGCGATCGACGGGGCGTCCGGCGCCGAGCTGC
>DAIOWC010000036.1:0-33516 GCA_036758685.1 Streptosporangiaceae bacterium
CGCGGCTGAAGACGATGCACGCGCCGATGATCCGCCCGCGCCACTCCAGCGGCACCCCGATCACGCCGCGGAGCGAGGCTCGTTCCTCCGGGGCGACGTGCCCGCCCGGCACCTGGTCGTAGCGCGCGAACCAGACGGGCGCTCGCCGCGCCACGACCGCGCCCGTCATCCCCTCGGTCAGCGGAAAGACCTGCCCGGACTGGCAGGCGACGCCGATGTCCGCTTCCTTGCGGTAGGTACCGGCCGCCTCGTCGACGCTGCAGATCGACCCGGCGTCGCAGTCCAGCAACTCGGTGCAGCGCCGCAGGATCCGTTCCAGCAGCGGTCGCAGCGAGAACTCCCCGGCGAGATCCTCGGCCGCTGCGATCAGACCGGCGGCGCGCGCGGCGGCAGTGTCCGGATCCTCCGGCCGGCCGTGACCACGTCGCCGGTCCCGGGGCGGCGGCCAGGGCGGGAGCACGCTGTCTGCCAATTGCCCTCCGTCGTCGGCCGGGCGGCGCGAGGCGGCCGAGCCGCCCTGCGACCTCGTCTGAGGATCGCCCGGCCCGCGCACACGCGTCAAGGCCGCCCGATGACGCACCGCCTGCCGGGGTACCGTTAATGAGGTGGCGTCGGTGGCTAGCTCCTCCGGTCAGGAGGTGCAGGGTCACCGCCTGGGAGGCGCCGAGGGCGGCGCGCTCATGGCATTCGCCTCCATGTGCTTTGTCCAGCTCGCGCTGGCCCTGTCGGTCCACTTGTTCGGCCAGCTCGGCCCCCTGGGCGTGGCCGGCCTGCGGCTGGTCTGGGCCGGCGTCCTGCTGCTGATTCTCGTCCGGCCGCGCCCTGGCGACTTCGCTGCCCGTGACCTCCGGGTCTGCTGCACGCTCGGCGTGGTGACGGCCGGGCTGATGCTGTTCTTCATGCTCGCGATTGCGCGCATCCCGCTTGGCACTGCCAGTGCCCTGGAGTTCCTCGGCCCGCTGATGGTGTCGGTATTCGGTCCCGGCAGCGGCCGCAAACGCTGGACGGTCATCGCCGCCGCTGGCGTCGTGCTCCTGACTCAGCCGTGGCACGGCGGCATCGATCCAGTTGGCCTGGCCTTCGCTTGCGCTGCCGGCGCTTGCTGGGGTACCTACATCCTCCTGACCCAGCATGTCGGCGACCGGGTTACCGGCCTGAGCGGGCTGGCCGTCTCCATGCCCGTCGCCGGCGCCTTCGCAACTGTTGTCGTCCTGCTCGCCGACGGACCGTCAGAGCTGAGCCGAGTGACCGGGCATGCGCTGCTCATCCTGCTGGGACTGGCCGCGCTTCATCCCCTGCTGACGTTCACCCTTGAATTCCTCTCCCTGCGCAGGCTGACCGCGAAGGCCTTCGGCACCCTCATGAGCCTGGAACCCGCGATCGCGCTCCTGGTCGGCTTGCTCATCCTCGGACAGGTACCCAACCTGGCCTCGGCCGTCGGCATCATCTTCGTGGTAATCGCCGGGATCGGCGCTATCCGGACCGGCGCGCGCGCACCTGCGCCGCCGGACCAGCGCGTGTCATGAGGTCACGGTGAAGTAGGCCCATCCGCTGCTGGCGTTTACGTTCGTGATGTCGCCGTTCTTCCGGTTGAAGTCGCCCCGGATGCGGAACTGCCCGCCGACCGCGCCATTGAGGCGGTACCTGATCGAGGTCCGGCTTGAGCTGCCGAGGACCTGGCAGGAGGACATGGTGTTGGCCTGCCACGAGCCCTGGTAGTACTGCTGCACCTCGAATGCCACGCATCCGCCCTTCTTGTTCGGAGCAACGGCGACGGTTGATGTCAGCGTGCTGGTGGCGTGATAGATCCGGTACAGCGTGGAGCCGATGGTCTCGCTTGCGTAGTAGCCCTTGATCTGCTCCGTCACCCCGGCCCGGACGTAAACCCGGTGTGCGGCCGTCGCTGGCTGGTATTTGGCGTCGCCGGCGAATGTCGCGCTGAAGATGGTGGACCGGGCAGGCCGGTAGCTGACCGTGAGGTCGCCACGGGAGTTCGTCCGCCCGGTCTTGATCAGCACGGCCTTCCTGGCCCCGAATGCCTTCGCGTAGATGCGAACCGTCCTGCTGTTGTAGGTGCGGCCCAGGTGGGCGGTGACCTTAACCGCGGCGCGATAGCTGACCGTTCCGCCGCTCGCGCTCAGCCCGAGCGACGACGGGATCCTCGTGACGTTCACGGCATGACTGGCGGCGGTGGCCTGCCTTGTCGCGGTCCCGGCATACGTAGCGGTATAGGTGTACGTGCCGAGGTCGGGCGGGGTGTCGGTAAGGCTGAAGACACCGTGTGACCCGGTTGTCCTGGTCCATCGGGTCACCGAAGAGGAGCCGGAGCGCTTCCGGGTGATGGTGATCCGCGATCCGGCTGCTGCCTGACCGACGGTCAGCGTGAGTTTGCCGGAGATGGTCACCCGGTGACCGCGGACGACCTTGGCCGGGCCGCTCAGCTTGATCGCAGACGCGGTGACGGTGGGGTTCCTGTAGACGCGGAGGAAAAAGTGCACGGTGGTGCCCGGCGCGCCGCCGCCATCCTGGTAGACGGCATACAGGGCGGACCCGTCCGGAGAGAACGCGAGCCCGTCGTTAACCAGCCAGATCTGACTTCCGGGCACGGCGTACTCGTTTACCGGGGTCTTCGCGCCCGGCGGGTAGACGGCGATGCCCGGCCCTTGTCCCGCGCCTGCCGCCACGGTCCCTGCATCCGAGCCACCCGGGGCGACAGCCACTGCCGCTGGAGGGGCGCCCGTCTTGTAGCTGCCAGCCTGCGCGAAGGTCTGGCTGTTGTATTCGGTCGCCGCAGTGGGCGGCTGCTCGCCGGAATCGGAGCCCGAGCAGGCGGCGACGAAGTCCGCTCCACCAGGTATCACCGCGTAACTAACCATTGCCTGGCAGCTGCCGGGGGTGGACGGCGGCTGATAGATGGTGGGCGGGGTGGCAGCGACGTTGTAGCTGCCGAAAGTCGCCCAGTCGATCGTGTCGTAACTGTCGGAAGCCAGCAGCGTGCCGCCATCAGACGGATCACCCCGCACGTCAGGCGCCGGGCTGTAGACGGAACTGACCACCTGTGGAGTGAATGTTCCAGGGGGCGTCGGGTTGATCTCGCCGATCATGCCGCCCGTCGACGAGCCATAGCCAACCCAGATCATGCCGGACTGCACTGCCACCCCGTAAGGGGCGTTCCCGGTCCCGAGGGAGTACCGGGCGGTCTCCTTGAGAGTGGTGGTACTGATGGCGCTGACCGCGTCATCACCCTCGTCCGCCGCGTACAGCGTCGATCCGTCTGGCGACAGCGCGATTCCCTGCACGTCGTCCTGCCCGGTAATGGTGGTGACCAGGTGCCCGGACAGGTTCGTAACAGTGATCGCGTTGTGCTTGGTAAAGCCGTCGGTACTGCTGTACCCCTGGGTGAAGAACAGGTGCCCGTGCGCAGCATCCACCACGAACTGGTGGAAGTTAGTGATGGGCAGAGTCCCGGGCTCAGCCGCAATCGTCACGGCAGGCGAACCATGGGATCCCGGTGTCGTACTGGCCTGCGCCGACATCGCCGGAAGGCTGACAGCCGCGGCGAGTCCTGACAGCAGCGCTACTTTGACGCGCATGAAACCCCCATAAGGGCTACCGCGACCGGTAACCAATCAGGCGCATATCGACTTTCACCCGTATTATGCGCGCTGATGGTAACAAGTCAGCACGGCTCGCCAGGGTATTTCATGACTTGTCATATGCCGAGCGAGAGCGGTCTAGCCGAAGGTAAAGCAGTAAGCCTGGGCGCCCGGCTCGAGGAACGTGATCTCGAAGGTACGGTCGGTGACCGGGCCGGGCTGCCGGACGAGCTGGTACACCCGCTGATGGGCGAGAGTGCCGTTGCCGTCGTCATCGATGTCGGCCCCGTGGCTCTCGCCCGGCGGCTTGCCGTCGAGCGCCACGCGGAACGGAACCGGGGCTGCTGAGTCCGCCGGTCCCATGACCAGGTTGACGTCGCGGGCGTGGAAGCGGTAGGCGAGTTGCCCGCCCGCCGCGTTGAGCGTGGTCGCCTCTTCCGCCATGGTCCAGTCGCCCGCCAGCGCCCACTGATTGCGCTCGAGCCGCGCCGGGACGGAATAGGCGTGGGGCTCCTCCGGCACCAGCCCGCCGGGGGACGCGAAGCCGGCCGTGCGCGCATAGCCGGTATAGGTCTCCGCTGATCCCAGGCTGGCCACGTCGGCCGGCACTTCCAGGCCGCTCGGCTCGACGAAGACGCGGTCCGTGCCGCCGTCATGCCCGGCCTCCGCCAGCAGTTGCTGGATCACCATCTCTGACCGGCCGTACTCGCCCTCGCCGAAGTGGTGATGCCGGATGCGCCCGTCCGCGTCGGCGAAGTAGAGCGCGGGCCAGTAGTGATTGCCGAAGGCCTGCCAGACCGCATAGTCGTTGTCGGCGGCGACCGGGTAGGCGATTCCCAGCTCCGCAATGGCCCGGCGGACGTTAGCCGGGTTGTGCTCGAACGAGAACTCCGGAGTGTGCACGCCAATCACCACGAGCCCCTGGCCGGAGTACTTCCCGGCCCAGGCGCGGAGGTAGGGGAGCTGGCGCAGCCAGTTGATGCAGGTGTAGGTCCAGAAGTCCACCACCACGACCTGTCCGCGCAGCCCGGCGGGCGCCAGCGGCTCCGAGTTGAGCCATCCGGTCGCCCCGTCCAGTGACGGCAGCTCACCCTCGACGGGCAGCCGGGCCGAGGCCACGTGCAGCCCGGCCGGCGTCAGCCAGTTTGCTTCCATGAACGTGCCCTCCCACTTAGCCCGATGTCCTGGGCGGGGCCGCCGCGCCGCCGACGCGGCGGCCCGCCCGCCGGTGTCTGCTAGCGCAGTGACCGGAACGCCGCGCGCATCTCGCCGGCGAAGAGCTCCGGCTCCTGCCAGGCGGCGAAGTGGTTGCCCCGGTCAAGCTCGTTGAAGTAGATGAGGTTCGGGTAGGCCTGCTCGGCCCAGCTCTGGGGGACCTTGTAGATCTCGTGGGCGAACGTGCTGACGGCCGCCGGGATGGACACGTTCTTCACGTCGAAGAAGCCGACCTTGTTCTCCCAGTACAGCCGGGCGGAGGAAACCCCCGTGTTCGTCAGCCAGGTAAGCGTGACGTTGTCGAGCACCTGGTCGCGCGTCAGGTCCCCGACCGGGTCCCCGGCGAAGGCAGCGGCGATGTCCTGGTAGCTGTCCGCGTCGTGGTTGATCATCCAGGCCGCCAGGCCGACGGGTGAGTCCGCTACGCCGTACATCGTCTGCGGTCGCGTCCCCATCTGCACTCCGTAGCCGAGGCCGCTCAGGTAGAAGGTGTTCAGCTGCTCGTACGTGCGCTCTTCTTCCTCGGACAGCCCTGATGGCGGCGCGCCGCCGGCCCCGAGTACGTTCTGCGCCAGCGCCGTCGAGACATCCGGCGGAACGACACCGGCCATGTTGCTGTGGATGCCGAGCAGCCCTTCCGGTGCCTGCACGCCCATGAGGTCGGTGATCACCGCGCCCCAGTCGCCGCCCTGCGCTACGTACCGCGTGTAGCCGAGCCGGTGCATCAGCACGTCCCACGCACGGGCTATATGGCCGGGGTCCCAGCCGAGATCCTGCGCCTTGCCGGAGAACCCGTAGCCCGGCATTGACGGGATGACGACGTCGAAGGCGTCCGCCGCGCTCCCGCCGTGCGCAGTGGGGTTCGTGAGCGGGTCGATGACGTTCAGCAACTCGATGACGGAGCCGGGCCATCCGTGCGTGATGATGACCGGCAGCGCGTTCTCGTGCGGTGACCGGACGTGGATGAAGTGAATGTCCAGCCCGTCGATCTCGGTGATGAAGTTCGGCAGGGCGCCGAGCCTCTTCTCGTACCTGCGCAAGTCATAATCTGTCCCCCAGTAGCGGGCGAGTTCCTGCATCACCGCCTCCTGTACGCCCTGGGAGAAGTCCCCGACGAGCTCCGGGTCGGGCCAGCGCGTGGCCGTGACCCGCGCCCGCAGGTCCTCGACTTCCGCGTCGGGGATGGCCGGGATCGTGAACGGCCGGATTGCCGTGGCGCCCGCTGAGGTTTCGGTCATGCCAGACATGTGATCCCCCTGGTTGGTTCGGCTCGGTTTGGTAATCGATGCGCACATCTCCGGGTGAATCGTGCCGGTACTGCCCAATCCAGCCCTAGTCGCTGGCCGTACCCGCTCGCGGACCCGCGACACCCAGCCGCCGCGGGCGTCAGACCGCGCGCCGGCGTACCAGCCAGCGACCTCGAGAGCCGCGCAGACGATCACTCATGTCGTATTTGCGCATGGCCGCAAATGCGACCTGGCTTGACGCAATCACTTTGGATCATCGCCCGATAGCGTTTGGCTACCACGCCACTATGCATTATCTGGAGGAAAGTCGTGCGTCGATGCTGCGCGTTAGCCGTCGGTGTTACATCAGCGCGGCGGTGGCTGCGGTCGTATGTGTGACGACCACGCTGGCAACGCAGTCCGGCGGCGCGCTGGCGGCTGCCCGGGCCGGCGGTTCGGTTGCTGGCTCGGCTCGCGGTACGACTCAGGCCGCAGCGATGTGGCGAGATCCGCTGGCGGCGTCGGCAGGTGGCCAGCAGGGCGCATCCAGCGCCGCACTGCCGAGTAGCCCGCTGGCCAGCCAGCCCTCTGGCGGGCTCGCCGTGTACACGACGCCCGACCCGACTCCCGTCGGGTCTGCTGCCTACATCTACAGTCCGGCCACGCTAGCCGCCGCACCTGTCGTTCAGGTCATTAGCCCGGCGGGCCGCAGGTACGCGATCACGGCCACACTGACGCAGAACAACCCTCCAGCGCAGTGGTGGACGGCCGCACTGCCGCACGGTCCGGCCGGGATATACCGAGTCGCCGCCGTCGCCACCACGACCGCCGGTGCCGCTGTGACCGGCACCTCGTCGTACCAGGTCGTGAACACCGGTCAGCCCGGCTCGCGGCCCGGGCAGCAGTGGAGACCGGTCGGACCTGGCGTGATGGGCGGCATCCTGGCTATCGACCCGACCGACCGCCGCACCATGTACGTCGCGTCCGGGCTTTCTTCTGAGCTCTTCGTCAGCCGCGACGGGGGGCACCAGTGGCGGATGGAACGCACCCTGCCGGTTGCGGGTGGCTACCCGACTGCGCTGCTCGCGCTCCCCGGTCGGCGGGGTCGGCTCGTGCTCGCCGTCAATGGCGGCAATGGTGTCTATGTCGACGACCCCACCTACGCCGGCAAGGTGCTCGAGAGCAGCGACGGCGGCAGGCACTGGCGTGACCTCGGGCTGCCCGACTCGTTCGTGGACGCGCTGGTAGCTACGCCCGACGGTTCGACCCTGGCCGCAGTGACCACCGACGGTATCGACATCACCAGTGACTGGGGCGCGCACTGGACACAGCTCAGTGTTCCGTGGGGCGGGAGCAGCGTCTCGGCGGCGTCGCTGGCCGGCGGCGATCTGTACGTGGCCACGCTATCTGGGCTCTACGTCGTGCGCGACGTCGAGGACGCTCCCACTGCGCCCGCGCTCGTGTTTACCCCGCCCGGCCAGCGGCTGCCGTGGGTCGTAGGGGTGACCGGCGACGCCCATACGGTCTACGCGGTCGGCCTGCAGGGCGGCATCTACGTGTCGCCAGATGCCGGCGCGACGTGGACGCACGTCTACGATCCGCCCGGCCTGGTCACCATGTTCGACGATGTCGCCGGGACCGTGTACGCAAGCTCGAACAACACCGTGCTGGTCGGCACCGACGGCGGGGCAACCTGGACAACCTGGGCCGAGCCGGTGCCGGATATCGACAACCAGGACGTCATCGATACCGGCGGCACCGTCTACCTCGGCACCTGGGATACGGGCTTCTTCACGACCAGGGATCAGGGAGCGCACTACCAGTGGCTCGGTGGCGTGCCTGATGTCGAGGCCTACGGACTGGCCGTAGCAGGCGGGCCTGGCGGCGGGGAGATCGTCGTCGGCACCAACTCTGACAGCTATCGCAGCAGCGCGGACGCGGCGGCCACTGGTGACCCGACAGCGTGGGGACCGCCAGCCCCGCAGGTCGCTTTCGGCGAGACGACCCCGCTGGTCGCCGCCAGTCCTGACCACTCGGTCGTCTACAAGGTGCGCAATGGTCCGCGGATCGGCACCTACACCATCTACGCCAGCCACGACGCGGGCGCCACCTGGCGGCAGCTCGGTGCCACCCAGTACGGCAATCCCGGTGCGCTGCTCGTCGATCCCGCCGACCCGAGCGATCTCTACGTCGCGGGCGACAGCGATGCCACCGGGCCAACCATGATCGAGAGCCGGAACGCGGGCGCGACCTGGTCGGTTGTGGACCTGCCTGCGCCGGTCACCGCGCTCGCGGGCGACCCGAAGAACCCCGGGCGGCTGTGGCTCGGCGGACCCGACGGCCTCTGGGTTTCGGACGATTCCGGCCGCAAGGACACTCGGCTCCAGCAGGTTCCCGTCAGCGCGCTCGCGGCTCTGCCCGGAAACCGGCTCGTCGTCGGAGGTTTCGGCCTGTTCGTCAGCTCCGACGGCGGCGTGAAGCTGCGCCCGGCGCGCCAGCCCGACCTCGACCTGTCGGTGTCGGCACTCCTCGCCTCGCCCGCCCAGCCTGACACGCTGTACGCCGCGACCGGCCCGTTCCACACCGCTGGCCTGCTCAAAGGTGGCCACGGTGTGTTCCGCAGCACCAATGACGGCCGCACCTGGCAGCCGTTCTCCAGCGGTTTGACCGACCTAGACGTCCTGTCCCTGGCCATCGCCCCCGATGGCCGCACGCTGTACGCGGGCACGCAGCGCGGCGGCGTCTACGCTCTCTCGCTCGACGGAGGGAAGCGGAGGATCTAGAGGCCGGGCGTTCTCGCGTCGCGGGAAGCTGATGGTGATGTCCAGACCCCCGGCGGGCGCGGCGGTGGCGTGCACGGTTCCGCTGTGGACGGTCGCGATGGAGGACACCAGGGCGAGGCCGAGGCCGAACCCATCGTGGCGAGTACGGTCGTCGAGCCGGGTGAACGGCAGGAACAGCCGATCGACCATCTCGGGGGGGACCACCGGCCCGGTGTTGACTACGCGCAGGACGGATGCCCCGTCGCGGGTGGCGGTAGATACCGCGATCCGGCCGCCCGCGATGTTGTAGCGCTCGGCGTTGTCGATCAGGTTGGCGACGAGCCGTTCGAGCAGCACTCCGTCGCCGGCGACCGGGGCTTCGTCGAGCGCGGTCGTGGTCGTGACGCCGTCCGCGGCCCGTCCCTCGAGTGCGTCCTCGGCGACGGCGGCCAGATCCAGCGGGTCGGTGAGAGCCTGCGCCTGATCGCCCCGGGCCAGTACCAGCAGCACCTCGATGAGCCGCTCCGCGTGGCCGACGGCCTGGCGGACCTCGACGGCCATCGAGACCAGTTCCTCCCGGCTGGGCTCCGGCCTGGCCAGGACGACGTCCATCGCCGTGCGCATGACGGTCAGCGGCGTGCGGAGCTCATGGCTGGCGTTGGCGATGAACTGCCGCTGGCCGGTAAACGCGCGGTCGAGCCGTTCGAGCATCGCGTCGAAGGTGTCGGCGAGCTCCTTCAGCTCGTTGCGCGGGCCTCGCAGGGCGATGCGCTGGGAGAGGTTCTGCTCGCTGGCGGCGTGCGCAGCCGCGGTGAGCCGCTGCACCGGCCGCAGGATGCGCCCGGCAATGATCCAGCCGGCAACGGCGGCGAGCAACGCGGCGCCGGCCAGGCTGAGCACCGAGTAGGTCAGCAGATGGGTGGCTGTCGCGCTGCGCTCAGCGGAGGCACCGGCCTGGACGCCGCTGGCGTAAGCCGCGGCGCACTTCTGCTTGACCGCGCCCCCGTCTCCTGACCGCGCCGCCTGGAGGCACCGTGCGAGTTGCTGGTCGACCAGCCGCGGGGTCGTGATGGTCGTGCGGTGCAGGGCATCGGTCACCAGGAGGTAGGTAATCAGCACCAGCGCGGCCCCGCCGAGCGTGAACAGGCCCGCGTAGACCAGCGTCAGCCTCGAACGGGCGCTGAGATGAATTCTCACAGCCGGTAGCCGGCGCCGACGACGGTCTGGATCAGCGGCGGCTCGCCCAGTTTGCGCCGCAACCGGGCCACGGTCACCGCGACGGTGTTGCTGAACGGGTCGGCGTGCGCGTCCCACACGTGCTCGAGTAGTTCCTCGGCGCTGACCACGGCGCCGCTCGCCCCGGCCAGCTGCTCCAGCACGCCGAACTCCTTGCGGGTCAGCGGCAGCGGAATCCCGGCGCGGCTGGCGCGGTGCCGCGCGCGATCGACAACCAGGTCACCCCGCTGGACAACTGCGGGCGCGCCTGGTCCGCGCCGCCCGAGCGCGCGAATGCGCGCGATCAGCTCGCGGAAGGCGAACGGCTTGCCGAGGTAGTCATCCGCCCCCAGTTCCAGCCCGTCGACGCGATCCTCGACATCCGTCGCCGCGGTGAGCATCAGGATGCGGCTGGGCGAGCCGTCGCGCGCCAGCCGGCGGCAGACGCGGTCGCCATGCACAGCCGGCAGATCGCGATCGAGGACGACCACGTCGTAGTCGGTGCTGATGGCGCTCTCCAGCGCGGCCGCGCCGTCGTATACCACGTCGACGGCAAATCCGGCGTCGCGCAGACCCTCGCCGATCCGGTTGGCCAGCGCAACGTGATCCTCCACGACCAACACCCGCACCTGCACATTGTGCGCCTGACCGGATGACATCCGCTTAACAAGCGCTGTTCGGCTCGTGTCATGCGCTGCTTGCTAGACCGGAGATCGCGCGCCCTGCGGACCTCGAACGACTCCGGCGCGCCCCGGTGGGCGGAAGGGACGGCGATGGATCGTGAGTGAGACCGGCTCGCGCGGCCGGGAGGCCGGGCCGCGTCGGCGGGTGGCCGCTTCGGTGGCTGCAGGCGTGGTCGTGCTCGGCGGGCTGGCCGCGGGCGCGTGGCGCGCGGGGCTGCTTTCCTCTCCGGTCGCGTCTTCCGGCAGCGGCCTCTGGGCGCCGGCGACGGCGGCGGTGGTGCGGGAGGACCTGTCGTCGACGACGCCGGTATCCGCGACGCTCGGGTATGCGGGGTCGTACACGGTTACCGGGCAGGGCGGGGGAACGCTGACCTCGCTGCCGTCACCGGGGCAGATAATCGGCCAGGGCCAGGCGCTGTACCAGACTGGGAACGGGTCGCCGGTGGTCCTGCTGTACGGAAGCGTGCCGGACTGGCGGGCGCTGGCCGAGGGGGTGTCCGGCGCCGACGTATCCCAGCTCAACCGCGACCTCGTGGCGCTGGGGGACGTCAGCAGCGCGGAGGTCGCGGCGGAGGGCTGGGACTTCTTCTCCTGGGAGACGGCGTCCGGGGTGCAGCGGCTGGAGGAGCACGCGGGCGTGTCAGCTCCTCCGGGCTCCCTGTCACTGGGACAGGTGGTGTTCGAGCCGGGGGCAATCCGGGTCGCCAGCGTGACCGGCAGTCTGGGCGGCCCGGCGTCCGGGCCGGTGCTGCAGGCGACCTCGGACGTGCGCGTGGTGACGATCGCCCTGGACACCTCGCAGGAGCCCGATGTGAAGGCGGGGGATCAGGTGAGCGTGACCCTGCCGGACGGGACGTCCACGCCGGGCATGGTGTCACGGGTCGGCACGGTGGCTACAACGTCTACGTCCCAGGGGATCGCTACGACGACCGTCCCGGTGATTGTGCGGCTGACCCGACCGGCCGCGGCCGGGAGCCTGGATCAGGCGCCGGTGACGGTCAACATCACCACCGCTGTCGCCACGGACGTGCTGGCGGTGCCGGTCACGGCGCTGCTGGCCCGGCCGGGCGGGTACGCCGTCGAGGTCGCGGGCCCGGGGAACACGCGGCGGTGGGTGCCGGTGACGCCCGGGCCGGTGTTCAACGACAACTCGGGCCTGGTGCAGGTGTCCGGACCGCTGACACCGGGCCAGCGGGTCGTGGTGGCCTCGTCATGACCGGGCGCGCTCAGGCGGTGCTGGAGCTGTCGAACGTGTCGAAGGTCTACCCAGCGTCACCGCCGGTGCGGGCACTGCATGACGTGAGCCTGGCGGTGGCTGCGGGTGAGCTCGTAGCGGTGACCGGCCCGTCGGGGTCGGGGAAGTCCACGCTGCTGCACCTGATGGGCACGCTGGACACGCCCACTAGCGGCACGGTCCGGGTCACCGGGATCGACGTGGCCGGCATGACTGACCGGCAGCTCGCCGGACTTCGGGCCTCCCGCGTCGGGTTCGTGTTCCAGCAGTTCTTCCTCGCGGAGCACCAGACGGCGATGGCGAACGTCGCCGACGGGTCACTGTATGCCGGCATCCGCCGCGACCAGCGTTTGCGGCTCGCCGCCGACGCACTGGCCGCGGTTGGGCTCGGGCACAAGGCCAATGCGCGCCCGGTCCAGCTATCCGGCGGGGAGCGGCAGCGTGTCGCCATCGCCCGGGCGATCGCCGGCCGCCCGCCGGTGGTGCTGGCCGACGAGCCCACCGGCAACCTCGACTCGGTCACCGGTGCCTCGATTCTGGCCTTGCTGGCAGAACTCAATGCCCAGGGCACGACGGTCATCATCATCACCCACGACGACGCGGTCGCGGCCCGCGCCCGACGGCGCATCGCGATGCTCGACGGGCGCATCATCGCCGATAAAGCCCTGGTCACGGGCCATGTCGGAGGACTGCCGTGACCGCGAGATCATCGGCCCCGGCGTCGCCGTCCGCGGCCCGGCTGCGCCCCGGTGAGCTGGCCGGGCTGGCCGCAGTCGGGCTGCGGACCCACAGGCTGCGCGCGTGCCTGTCCGGGCTGGGGATCGCGATTGGAGTCGCCGCGATCGTGGCGGTCCTGGGCCTGGCCGCGTCCTCCAGAGCCACGATCGTAGATGAGATCCAGGCGCTGGGTACCAACCTGCTGACCGTCACGGACGGGCAGACTCTCACCGGCGACACCGCCGAGCTGCCAGTGGCGGCGCCGGCCATGATCGCCCGGCTGCCCGGCGTGACCGGCGTTCAGAGCATCGGCAGCGTCACCGGCGTGAACGCCTACCGCAGCCCGCTGATCCCTTCGGTTGAGACCAACGCGCTGACGGTGGATGCCGCCACCCTAGGCCTGCCCGCCGTGGCCGGCACGCATATCGCCCAGGGCAGCTACCTCGACGTCGCCACGGCCCGCGAGCCCGTCGCGGTGCTCGGCGCGCAGACAGCCCAGCTGCTGGGCATCAACCGCATCCTGCCCCGCGAGCGGATCTGGCTGTGCACCAGCGTCACGTGTCCCACCGGCGGCCAGTGGTTCTACGTGACCGGCATCCTCAGCCCGGTCCCTCCCACCTACGCCCCCGAGATCAACACGGCGGTCCTAGTCGGTTTCCCCGCCGCCGAGCACTACCTGGGCTTCGACGGTCACCCCTCAGACATCTACGTCCGCACCGCCAACGACCCGCCCGTCACCGACAGGGTCGACAGCCTGCTCGGCCGCCAGGCCTGGCCGGAGAACCCCGGTTTTGTCGACGTCTCTCAGCCCTCGGCCGCGCTCACCGCCCAGGCCGACGCCAAGGGCGCCCTCGACACGCTGTTCCTCGGCCTCGGCGCGGTCGCGCTAGTGGTCGGCGCGATCGGGGTCGCCAACATCATGATCATCTCCGTTCTCGAACGCCGCTCCGAGATCGGGCTCCGCCGCGCCCTGGGCGCCACCAAAGGCCAGATTCGCGTCCAGTTCCTCGCCGAGGCCATCCTGCTCGCCCTGGCCGGCGGCATCATCGGCGTCGCCGTCGGCGCCACCGCCGCGGCCATTTACGCCCACGGCAAGCACTGGCCCGTCGTCCTTCCCGCGGAAGCCTGGGGCGGTGGCCTGGCCGCCGCCATCGTCATCGGCGCCCTCGCCGGGCTGCTGCCTGCCATCCGCGCCGCCCGGCTGTCACCGACAGCGGCGCTCTGGAGCATTTGACGTTCACGATCGTCCCGTCCTTGAGGAGTCCACGATGAAAAGCAGCACCAGAGTCATACACCGGGCACGGCCGTTGGCAGCGCGCTCCGCGGCCGCCCTGATCGCCGCCGCCGTGCTGGCCCTGACATCGACGGGGTGCGGCGGCAGCAGCGCCGGTGGCTCATCGAATGCGGGCGGGTCAGCGAACTCCGATGAGCTCGACTACGCCCGCTGCGTGCGGTCCCACGGCGTGCCCAATTTCCCTGACCCGAGCAGCGGCGGACAGTTCAACAAGATCTCCCTGGGGCACCTCTCAGCCAGCAACTCCCAGTACCAGACGGCGACCCAGACGTGCGCTCACCTGCTCCCGGCTGGCGGAGGCGGGCCGACCGCCGCCGAGGTGCGGCAGGAGTGGACCGGCATGGCAAGCTTCGCTCGGTGTATGCGCGCCCACGGGGTGCCGAACTGGCCCGACCCCAGCCCGTACCCCCCGGACGTGAGTCGGCCTACGTTTGAACTGCCCGCCAGCATCCAGCCGGTACCGCACACCATTTCCACGATGGACGAATGCCTCCGGCTCGTGCCCGATAACGAAGTCATAGGCCACATCGACAACAGCAACTGGCAGGCGGCGCAGCAGCAAATGGCCGGGCAGTGAGCCGGCTGGGTCCGCGGGGCGGGCAGGAGGCAGCGACGCCCGAGCCCGGCGTTCCTAAGGTCTAATCGATTTCTGTCAGCTGGTGCGCAGCCTCGGCGCGGATATCCGGATCGATAGTCGCATCGCTCATGATGACGCTCAGCGCCACGGCCGCCATGGGCGGGCTTACCCCGGCCAGCCGGGCTGCGGCCTCGAAGCGGACGTCGGGGTCGACGGCCTTATCGCGGACGATGCTGCCAAGAGCTTCGGCCGCCCCGGCCGGGTCGATCTCGGCTAGTATCACGGCCGCTTCGAAGCGGCTATCGGCGTCATGCATCGCTGGGTGCCGGCTTTCTGTGCTGTGGCTCTGAGCCAAGTCTGGTGCCGCTCACCAGCGCCGGGCCATGGGGGAAGGCCCTGATTGAACCCTGATGCCTCGGTGCGGCTACGCCGCCGGTGCCGCGTACTGCAAAGCGCGCTGGAGATGATGCTCGGCCACGCCGCGGAACCAGTCCCGCTCGGGATGGCTGGTGCCGGCGATCCGCAGCGGCCCGGCGACCAGATCCAGGTGCATGCACAGCTGGTAAAGCGCCAGACGATCCTGGTCGAGGTCGCCCCGCCCTAGCTGCGGGTAATGCCGGCCGAACCTCATGCGCGTCCAGACGTGCTCCTTCTCGACGTCGAAGTACATCGCGCCTTCGATGTCGATCAGGACTGGCTCGCCGCTGCGGTCGAGCAAGACGTGGTCAGGGCCCAGTTCGCCATGGATGAGCCCCGACGCAGTACGCGGCCCGATCGGCGCGGCCAGCGAACGCAGCACGTCCTCTAGCCGGCCCTGGGCCTCAGCCGCGCGCTTGTCCCGCCCGGCAATGTCCGAGAGCTGCGCCAGCGCCCGGACGAGCACGGCCTGCTCGCACGACGCCACGGGAGAAGTGCCGCCCGCATCCACGAACGCCACCTTTCCGAATGAAGGAGACTGGACGGCGGCCATCGCGGCCAGCCAGTTGCCCAGCACGGACATCGGGCGTTCCGCCGCTGCCGGATCCAGTTCGAGCAGGGCTTCGAGGCTGCCGCCCGGAACGTCCTCGATCACCGCGATGTCGGCGGGATACAGAGTCCGGGATCCGTCGGTGAACAGCAGCTCAGGGCAGCGAACCCCGACGGAGGTCAGGCGGCGTGCCGCCGCCTCGAACAGGGTGAGCCCGGACGCGTGGGAGAACGGATCGGCCGGATCGTCGGCGCCCTCCGGCAGCACGCCCTGCCAGTAGTCCTCGGAATCGTCCCAGGCGTAGACGAGCGCGGTGCTGTCGTCGTCCATCGTCAGGCGGTATGCGCCCTTCTTGGACCCGCCCGCGAGGCGCGCTGCCCCGAGGAGCGAACGGCCGCTGCCGAAGGCCGCGCGGACCACGGGTCGCAGGCTCTCGACGCTCGCGAACCTGCGTTCGTCAGCCACGGACATCCATTCTCTCCGACAACCGCGGTGATACCGGCAGCCTGTCATCCTCGTTGCGCGGATCCGCCGGCCTGGCGGTCACGGACTCGGCCTGGCCATCGTCGGCGCCATCGCGAGCGTGCACGGTGCCTCGCTCACCGCCAGTCCCCGTCCCGAGGGAGGCCTCGACACCAGGGTCAGCTTTCCCTGAGCCGCACCGGACGACTTCATGCGAGGCTCGACTGGCAGTGTCGCCGGATCTTGCGAGGGAGTCTGTCATGAGCGACCAGTCAGCGAGCGCGCGGAACCTGCCGGCGGCCGTCGACCGGGCCACCTTCCAGGCCGAGCTGGACCGGCTGCGGGTCCGGGAGAAGGCGCACACCAGGGAAGGGGACGTGATCGCCGCGGCGCGACGCCGCCTGCCCATGGTCGAGGTCGACGCCAGTCTGGGGCTGACCGGCCCCGAGGGGCCGCTGACCCTTCTCGACGCGTTCGAGGGACGCCGGCAGCTCATCGCCTACTACTTCATGTGGCACGCCGGCCAGCCGGCACCCGATCAGTGCGAGGGCTGCACCTGGGTCACCACACAGGTCGCGGACCTGTCCTACCTTCACTCCCGCGACATCACGTTCGCGGTCCTCTGCCAGGGCCCCTACGACGAGAGCGTCCGCTATCGCGACTTCATGAACTGGGACCTGCCGTGGTACTCGGCCCTGGCCTCCCGCGAGGTGCTGCTGGCCGGGCGGGAGGTCGGGCTGTTCCACCTCGTGTGCTACGTGCGGGACGGCGACCGCGTCTTCGAGACGTACTGGACGACCCGCCGCGGGGCCGAGGCGATGGACTACAGCTACGCCCTCATGGATCTCACGGTGTACGGGCGCCAGGAGCAATGGGAGGACTCGCCCCCCGGCTGGCCGCAGGACTGCACCAACACGCGGACTGACACCGGCGCACCCGACTGGCGGCCAGCGTCGCACTGGCCGGGCGGCCGGCCCATCGCGCAGTGGCCGCGCCTGGAGGCGGGCCGCTCCGACGACCTCACGGCCGGGCCCTGACCACCACACCAGTAGCGGTACTAGCTACTGGTCGCTCGCCGCCCAGGCCGCCCAGGCCGCAAGCCACTCCGCAAGCAGGCCCGAGCCTTGCTGCAGCGCTTCGAAGAGGGATGCTTCCGGCTCGATTCCGCTCAGCGAGAGGTGATGCGCCCAGTATCTGTCCCAGGCCTGCTGGGCTGGCCTGCTGGGCACATGGTCGCCCAGCACGGCGTGACGCAGCGTCTCCGTGATCGCGGCCTCCCGCAGCTCACGCTCCGTCGCGAACCACGCCGCCTTCTCCTGCAGGTGGATCATGTGGTTCACGACCAGGGTCACGATGTCATCGGCCTGCCGGCGCCCGATGCCGGACAGGCGCTCCTGCTCGGCGACGGCACGCTGCCACAGGGAGTGCCGGACCTGGCCCTCGCCGGCCAGATGCCTCGGCTCGTGGCCCGCCCGCAGCGCCGATTCCTGGCGCGCCAGCTGGTCCAGTTCCACGTCGACCAGCGCTCGGTAGGCGGCCACGCCCTCGGCTGGCGCCAGCACCGGCGACCGAAGGTGCCGGTGCAGGTCGGAGAGCCGCCCGAGTACCTCGTTGCGGCCTTCCAGGTACGGCCGCAAGTCCGCGACGACGGCCAGGCGCAGCGACTCCAGGTCGATTCCGCGGCTGACGACGATGACACTGAGCCTGCCGACGGAGAACTGGGCGGCCTGCAAGGCTCCGTGCCGGCCGCGCCTGACCGTGACCGGTTGCCCGCCTACGGCCAGACTCGCCTCGGAGTAGTCCGGCGGCTCGGCCGGGTCGGCTTCGTCGATGCCCGCATACTCGGCGATGCGGTTGCGCTCCCCGTCGATCAAGCGCAGCAGCCCGGCATCGTGGCCGCGGGGCTCTTCCGCTACGAGGGTGCTGGTGGTCACGCTGACGAATGGCCCGCCCGGCGCGGTCCAGTCGCCGTAGGCCAGGCCGATGGACTCCCACTGGCCGTCGGCCCGCTGGCAATCAGCTAAGGCGACGGGCTGCAGCCCCGGGTCGGCGACGCCGAACACCTCGAACGCCGGATCGGGCACCAGTTCCGCGGCATCGCTGCGCGCGAGCTCACGCAGCCTGGCGACCCAGCGGTCGTGCTCCTCGTCCGGAACCTTGTCCATGTGCCCAGCGTCGCACGCTGCGGTCGGACCCGGAAGACCTGCGCCTTAGCGCCGGGCGTAATCGGCGAAGCCCTGCCAGTCGATGATCACGCATGGTTCACTGCCGACGACCCACGCGTCGTGGCCCGCGGGCATGATGGCGAAGTCGCCGGGGCCGTACTCCATCTCCTGCCCGTCGTCCATAACGACGTTCATCCGGCCGGAGATGAAGTAACCCATGTGGGCAGCCTGGCAGCTTTCGGTCCCGGCGATCGGCTTCACGTGCTCCGACCACCGCCAGCCCGGCAGGAACGTGCCCCGGCCGACGCCGCCGCCCGCCACGTTCACCAGCTCAACCTGGCCGGTGCCGCCCTCGAATGGCCGGGTCTCTTCGGGCGAATCGAGGCTCATCCTGATTAGTCCGCTCATCTTGATCTCCCCCGATGGATTTGAGGACCTTCCCTTACCCCTGGGCGATGGCACCGTCACATTCTCCGGCCGCGGTCCGTCATGGCGGTGACGAAGGACTCTCGGAGGACCGTAGCCATGCAAGCAGCGTCGACGGGGGCGCCACGAGTGCTCGCAAGGCCGGCGAGACCGACGAACGGCTCGCGAACCTGTTCAACCGCCTCAACGCCACCACGAGGCAGGTTGTCGGCGCCTGGGGCTGATGGGCCTACCGCGCCTCCGGCCGGCTTGCCGGGGTGCGGGCTGGCCCTCCATATACCGGAACGGGCGGCCGCGTCCGCACATCGGCTCCGGCTGCCGCCGCGTCAACTCGCGTGCGCGGTCGCGCCTGGGTCAGCGCCGCGCCCGCCACGATGATCACCGCGCCGACCGGCTCGTTCCAGGTCAGCCGCTCGCTCAGGACTGTGATCCCGGCAACCATCGAGACCAGGGGCATCACGTACCCCACGGTGGTCGCGATGGTGGCGCCCGCGGCCGCAATGATCCCGTAGTTCAGCAGGTAGGCAATGCCAGTACCGAGCGCGCCCAGCACCGCGACACTGATCACCGAGGCGGCCGGCCACTGCGTCGGCGGGCTGGTCAGCGCGGGGGTGACGATCGCGAGCACGACCGTGGCGCACACCAGCTGGCCGGACGCCAGGGACAGGCTGGAGAATCCGGTGCCGGTCAGGAACCGGCGGGTGTAAGGGAAGCCGATCCCGTAGCACAGGCCGCCGCCGAGGGCCATCAGCGCGCCGGCCAGGTCGTGACCACTCAGACCGGTCCACGCGCCGAGCACCACGAAGACGCCTGCGAACCCGGCACCGAGTCCGGCGGCGCGGCGCGGGCTCAGCCGTTCGGCCGGGAGCATCGCGAACGCTACGACGGCGCCGAACAGGGGCGCGCTGGCGTTGCAGATGCCCGCCAGCGCCGACGGGATGCGCTGCTCCGCGTAGCCGAACAAGCTGAACGGGATCACGTTGTTGATCACCGCCACCACCGCCAGGTGCGCCCAGGTCCGGGCGCCGCGGGGCAGTCGTTCGCGGCAGGCCAGCAGCACTACCAGCAGCACCGCCGCGCCGATCGCGACTCGGCCCAGAGTGATCTGCAGCGGCGCGAACGCCCGGACTCCTTCCTTGATGAACAGGAAGCTGAGCCCCCAGATCAGGGCGAGCGTCAGATACTGCAGCTGCCAGCCTGACCTAGTGGTCGTCATGCCCTCAATCTGCCGTACGGCTATTCGTAGTACAAGTTAATAATAGTGAGCCCTACATTGTAGGATTGCTAAGGTGTTGAACCTGGAGCGCCTTCGCGTCCTGCAGGCGGTCGCGCGGCACGGCTCGGTTACCGCGGCCGCCGCTGAGCTGCACGTGACGACGTCGGCGGTGTCGCAGCAGTTGACGAAGCTGGAGCGTGAGTCGGGGGCCGCGCTGGTAGAGCGCAGCGGGCGCGGGATCCGGCTCACCGAGGCCGCGCAGCTGCTTGCCTCGCACGCCAGCGCGATCCTGTCGATGGCCGAGCTGGCGCAGGCCGACGTCGACGCCAGGGCTGGCGCGGTCGCCGGCCGGCTGATGCTGGCGAGTCTGCCCACGGCGACGCGCGGGCTCGCGGCGCCAGCGATGCGGCTCCTCGCAGCCAGGCATCCGGCGCTGCAGCTTGAGCTGACCGAGGCCGACACCAGCGAGTCCGTCCAGGCCCTGGTCCAGGGGGCCGTGGACCTTGTGATCGCGCACGACTGGTCGAACGCGCCCCTCGCGGCGCCGGAGGGCGTGAGCAGGGCGCTGCTGACCGAGGATCTTGCCGACGTCGCGGTACCGGCCAGCCATCCGCTGGCCGGCACCGGCAGCCGCTCGGGGGCCGTCCGGCTAGCGCAGCTGGGCGGCGGCCCGTGGATCTGCGGGACGCCGGGCACGTCGTGTCACGACTGGCTGACCTTCACGCTCCGCTCAGCGGACCAGGAACCGCATTTTGCGCACACGGCCAACGAGTACGCGACCCAGCTCGCACTCGTCGCGGCCGGACTCGGCATTGCCGTCATGCCCCGGCTGGGCCGAGGTCCGGTGCCCGACGGCGTGAGTCTGATCGAGGTCGAGCCGGCCCTGCGCCGTAGCATCTACGCGCTGTGGCGGACGGCTGCGGCGCGCAGGCCGGCGATCAGCGCCACGGTGGCGGCGCTGCGCGACGTCGCCACGGGCGAGAGCGATACCCGCTCATGATTACCGGCGTCACCCTGATCGGCGTGCCGACAAACTCGAGCGGCACCGACAACGGCGTCGCGCGGGCGCCCGCCGTTCTGCGAGAGCGCGGCCTCTCCGCCCGGCTGGCCGCCGGCGGCCGCTTCACCGACGCCGGCGACGTCGCGCTTCCGGCTCCGCACCCGGTCCGCGGGCCGTCGGGCCTGCTGGCCGAGGATGCGCTGATCGCGATGATCTCCGGAGTCCGCGACGCGGTCAGCACCGCGCGCCGGGCCGGGCAGTTCCCGCTGCTCCTCGGCGGCGACTGCCCGGTGATCCTTGGCGCCCTGAGCGCCCTGCAGACCGAGCAAGATCAAGTCGGGCTGCTCTTTGTCGACGGGCACGAGGACGCCTGGCCGCCGCGGCTATCGCCGACGGGGGAGGCCGCGGACTGCGAGCTCGGCCTGGCGCTGCGCTTGTTTGATGCCGACCTGTCTCCGCAGCTACGGGAAGTCCTGCCCAGCATCCGCGGGCATGACGTCGTCGCCGTCGGTTGCCGTGACGCTGACGAGCTCGCGGCGGCCGGCGCTCCGACGCTGGCCGGCCAGGTGCGCGCACTGATCCGCCCGGCCGACCTCGCCCGCGGGGGCGGGGCGGCAGCGCGAGAAGCAAGCACGCTGCCTGCGCCCTGGTGGCTGCACACCGATCTCGACGTCCTTGCGACCGCCGACCTCGCGGCGATCGACTATCCGCAGCCCGGCGGCCTCACCTGGGACGAGCTCACCCGTCTCACCGTCGCGGCGCTGACCGGTGAGGGTTGCGCCGGCTGGTCGGTCTGCATCTACAACCCGGATCTGGATCCCGGCCGGCTAGCCGCCGAGGCCATCATCGGCTACGTCACGCGAGCGATTGCTGCCGCCGTCAGCGAGGCCGAACCGGGCTGAACTCCACCCACAGCTCCCTGAGCGTCCGGGTGAAGTAGCCGGGCGCGAACTCGGGCTCGCAGCCGGGGACCAGCCGGATGCCCGGCAGCCGGCGAAGCAGCTCGTCGAACAGGATTCGCAGCTCCAGCCGGGCCAGGTTGGCGCCCAGGCAGAAGTGCGTGCCGAGCCCGAAAGCCACGTGGTGGTTGTGCTGTCTGGTCACGTCGAAGCGCGCGGGATCATCGAACTCCCGCTCGTCGGAGTTAGCCGCGCCGTACATGAGCAGGACCTGGTCGCCGGCGTGCAGATCCTGCCCGTGGAGCCGGTGATCTACGGTCACGGTGCGCCGCATGTTGAGGACGGGCGTCGCGTACCGGATGAACTCCTCGACCGCGGTGGCCGCGATGACCGGCGGGTCCGCGAGCAGGATCTCGCGCTGCTCGGGGAAGCGGGCCAGATTCCACACGGTCTGGCCGATGACGGACCGTGTCGTCTCGGCGCCGCCGTCGAGCAGCAGCAGCCCCTCCTGAATGATCTCGGGCAGGTCCAGCGGCTCGCCGTCGATCGTCGCGTGGACCCAGGCCGACACCAGGTCGTCACGGGGTTCCGTGCGGCGCGCCTCGACCAGCTCGCAGAAGGCCGCGACGAATTCGCCGACTGCTTCCGGCGATCCCGGCGGCTGGCCGGGATCGTCGTTACGGAACCCAGCCGATCTCATCGTCCGTTCCGACCACTCGCGGCACTTGGGCCACAGCGCTCGATCAAATCCCAGCAGCTCAGCGATGACCATCGCCGGGAGCGCCGAGGCTAGATCCGCCACCACCTCCGCCGTTCCCTTGGCGGCCAGGCCCTCGACAAGCTCGGCGGCCAGGGCTCGCACGCGCTCCTCGTGCCGGCGCACGGCGCGCGGTGAGAACCGCCTCGACACCAGTTTGCGCTGCTGCTGATGACGCGGGTCGTCGCGGTTGATCATCGACGCGGTCATCTCGATCAGCGGGCGGCTGCCGCTGGCCGAGCTGTAGCGGACGGCATCGCGTTCGACCGCCAGCACATCCCGATGGCGGGAGATCCCCCAGATCCGGTTTACCGGGTCCCAGTAGACGGGCGCCTCATCGCGCAGCCACCGGTACGCCGGGCCGGGATCGCCCGCGTACAGGAACGGGTCGAGGATATTGAGCGGCGCGCCGGAAGGGATCACGGCTTTCGATAACCTCGTCAGCCTCCGATGCGCAGCGGCAGCGCCCGCGGCCCGCGGATCTGCCCGGTGGACCACTTCACCCCGGCCGGGTCGGCCAGGCTGAACTGAGGGATCCGCTCCAGCCAGACCTCGAGAGCGACCCGGAGCTCCATCCTCGCCAGGTGCGATCCGACGCAGCGGTGGATGCCCAGGCCGAAGGCCGCGTGCCGGTTGACCTCTCGGTCGATGATTACCTCATCGGCCCGGTCGAACTGGGCCGCGTCGCGGTTGGCCGCCGGGAACGACAGCAGGATCCAGTCCTCGGCCTTCATGTCGACGCCGTGCCAGCTCATGTCCTCCCTGACCAGGCGGGCCATCGTCACCGGCGCGTAGGCGCGCAGGAATTCCTCCATCGCCGTGGGCACCAGCGACGGGCTGGCGGCCAGCCGCTCGCGGTCGGCTGGTGTCCTCGCCAGGTGCCAGAGCGAGGCGCCGATCGCGCTCCAGGTGGTGTCGATGCCTGCAATCAGCAGCAGGATCATGCTGCCGACGACATGGGCGGGCTCGAGCTTGCGGCCGTAGAGTTCGGCGCCCAGCAGGTAAGTGGTCAGGTCATCGCGCGGGTTGTCGAGATGGTCGTGAACCTGCTCGAGCAGATAGTCATGCAGCTGCATCATCCCGGCGATGCGCTCCTCGGGCGGACGGTTGATGCCCTCGAGCGTGTTCTCGACGAACTGGCGGAATTGCGGGCCGTCCTCGGGCGGGAACCCGAGCATGTCAGCGATCACCCGCATGGGGATGTGCTGGGCGTACTCATTGGCCGCGTCGACGACGTCCCGGTCGCCGAACGCGTCGATCAGGGAGTGGCAGAACTCCCTCGTCGACGGTTCCTGCCGGCCGACCGCGGTCTTCGTGAACGCAGGCAGCAGCAGCTTGCGGGCGTCGTGGTGGAACGGCGGGTCGGAGGAGATCGGCGGCGCTCCGCCAATCGGCGCAATGTCGCGCGGAGGCCGGAAGTTGCTCATGATGATCGCCCGCGACGAGAACCGGTCGGTGTCGTACGCGATCGCTGCGACATCCTCGTACCGCACCGGCAGCCAGCCGCCGCCGAACCGGTCGGTGTGCGCGATCGGGCACCGCTGCCGCAGGTCGTCCTGGATCACATAGGGGTCGGCCGCCCACTCCGGCTCCATGTGCGAGAAGTCGGTCGCCCAGTCGGACACCGGGCCGGTCACGATCTCGTTGCGGACGCCCAGCGGCTGGTCGTCGTTCTGCTCCCGGTAGTTCCCGGTGAACCGCTCATCCACGCTCATGTCAGCTCTCCTCGACGAGCTCGATCGCGCGTTCAGGGCAGTTGGCTACCGCCAGGCGGGCCTGGCGCTCCCACTCTTCAGGCACCACGCCATCGCGGAGGACCTGCCCGAAACCTTCCTCGTCTTCACCGAACAACTCGGGGGCGAGGTCGTAACAGCGGCCGTGCCCCTGGCAGACGTCGGGGTTAATCTGCACCTTCACTGCCCTGCTCCTTCCGGATTCGTGCCGCCGGGGCGAGCCACGGCACTCACCACCCGGGCCAGCAGCGCTGCCCACTCGTCGTCGGCGACCGCGTGCAGGTCGGGCGTCACGAGCGCGCTGCCCATGGCGAGCAGGAGACAGAAGTGAGCGAACGCCGCTGGCGACAGGGCCGGGTCAAGCTCGCCGCTGGCCTGGCCGACCTCCATGAGCCCGGCTAGCCAGTCGGCCCGCTCGCCGATGTAGCTCCGCATCGGCCGGGCGAGGTCCTCGTCCCGGCGGGCCGCCACGAGCGCCTCGACGATGAGATAACCGCCAGGATCGCGGCGGCCAAGCAGCCGCTGCCCGATCACCAGCAGCAGGTCGGTGACCGACCGGCCCGGATCGGCCGCGAACATGCTGGCCAGGAGCCCGGGCCCGTGGGTACGCAGCGCGTCCACGAGCAGGTCCGCCTTCGAGGCGAAGTGCGCGTACATGGCGCCGTTGCTGACGCCCGCCGCGGCCGCGATGTCCGCGACTCGCGTGCCGTCATAGCCGCGCTCGGCGAATGCCGCGGCCGCCGCGCGCAGCAGCCGTTCGCGCGTTTCGGCGGCGGCTACCCCCGCGATGCGGCCCATGACAGAATTAAACGAACGTTCATAAGATTCGTCAAGGGCTCCCGGCCGTCAGCCTCCGGCCGCGAACAGGCAGAAGGTATGGCCCGCCGGGTCGAACATCACGCGAACGTGCTCCTGCGGCTGGAAATCGGCCAGGGTCGCTCCCGCTTCGGCGGCCCAGGCAACCGCCGCATCGAGGTCAGTGACCGCGATGTCCAGGTGCTGGGTGATGTGCTGCTTGCCCGCCACGCTGGGCCAGGTCGGCCGGACAAACTGCGCCTCGTACTCGAGGTTCAGGGTAGGGCCGACGGCGCCCGGCGGCGGGCGCAGCTGCGCCCAGCCATCCTCGGGCGGCCCTCCCGGCGGCGGCGGGTCCTCGTGGACGACTGGCCAGCCGAGCAGCCGGGCGTAGAACGCCGCCAGCTCCCGCGGATCGGGAGCTCCGATGGTTACGCTCGTCACTCTCATCACCGGGCGCTCGCTCATCCGCCGATCGTCGCACAAGGCTCAGACAGCGGCAGTGCCGCAGGCCGCCACGCACGGCAGCGGCCGCTGCGCCCGGACCGCCGGTAGCCCGCAGCGCGGGGTGTGTCCGCCGCGCGCCGCGGGCTACCGGATCGGGCTCGTGCCCTACGGCTGGTAGACCTTGACGTTGTACGGGCACGTCGAGTCCGCGCCGATGCGGTAGGCGCTGCCCACGCTGCGCGGGTGCAGCGTCGTGGTGCCGGCGCCCCTCGCTCCGGTGGCGCTGGGGACGATGATCTGGGTGTCGGTCCGGTTGACGGCCACCAGGCCGGCCGAGAAGTGATGCGCTGCGGTGCCCGAACCGCACACGTAGCTGTACCGCGCGGTCACCGGGCTGCCCGTCACCACGAACGGCGCGGAGAACCTCGGCCCGGTCCCGCTGAAGTTGGCCAGCAGTCGGTGGGCCGGGAGCGGCCGGTGGATCGCGGCCGCCGGCGACGTGTTGCTGTTGTTGGTCGCGGCGAATCCGGCGATGATGCCGCCCACTGCGAGGAGGCCGAGAATCCCGAACAGCGCCAGGTTCCGGTTCGACTTGCGCGGCGGCGGGGCGGCCCTGGTCGTCTGGTAGGCCGGCTCTGTCCGCTGGTAGCTCTGAGACGTCTGCTGGCCCTGCTGCGGAGACTGGTAACCGCGCGCCTCGGAGCCGGAGGACGAAGCGGGCATACCCGACGCAGTTGAGCCCGTTGCCGGCGTCTCGCCGGCGCCAGAGGCAGGCATCTGCTGCCCCGGTCTGCCCGGCTGCTGCTGAGAGGGCTGGTTACCTGCCCGCTGCTCCGCGGACTCGCCGAGTGGCTGCTGGCGAGGGTCCTGGGGCTGACCTGGTTCCTGGCCCGGGAGCGGGTCACGCGGGTTGTTGGTCATCGGTGCTCCCTTGCATTGTCGAGAACTGCTGACAAGGACGTGGGGGGCGCCCGGTTCGGACAACATCCTGAGATCTCACGTGCGGAACGTGGCCTACCCAGGCCCGGCTCGCCGAACACCGGAATGGACGCACTCGATCAGCGAGGCTCGACAAAGCCGAGCAAGAGGGTCATGCCCGCGCAATGCGGACGCTGGCCGAGGTCCGGCGCCTCGCGATGAGAGCATGAGCTGTGATGACCTGGGACGAGCTACTCGATTACAGCCTGGCCAAGCCCGGCGCCTGGCAGGACGAGCCGTGGGAAGGCGACGTCGTCGCCAAGGTCGGCCCCAAGATCTTCGCCTTCTTCGGCATGCCTCCCGGCACCGGGGTTGGTCTCAAATGCGGTCTCACCAGGGAAGTTGCCGACGAGTGGCTGAAGCGCTTCCCGGATGACGCCAGCGTGATGGCCTACATCGGCAGGTCCGGGTGGAACACGCTGCGCGTGGGCGGCGGCATCCCGGACGACGAGATGCTCGAGGCGATCGATGCCTCCTACGACGCGGTAGTCAGCAAGCTGCCGAAAAAGGACCGGCCAGCGCTCTGACTACTGCCTGGCCAGCCGGGCGATGGTCTCGTCGAGTTCGCTGGTGAGGCTCGCCATCACCGCGGCGACTGGCCTGACCTCATTCATCCGGCCGACAATCTGCCCGACCGGCATCGGGATCACGTCCGGGTCCCCTGACTGCATCAGCCGCTGGTGCGCCTCGGCGACCAGCAAGTTCTGCAGCGGCATCGGGAGCGCCTCCGGAGCACCCGGCTCCTCCCAGGCGCTGGTCCACTTGTTCTTCAGCAGCCGGGCCGGCTTCCCGCTGTAGACACGCGACCGGATGGTGTCCGACGAGGTCGCCTTCAGCAGGGCCTCGCGAAGTCCCGGCAGCGGCGACAGGTTCGTATATTCCTCGGTAATCAGCCAGGCCGAGCCCATCCAGGCGCCGGAGGCGCCGAGCGCGAGCGCAGCGGCGATCTGCCGGCCAGAACCGATTCCGCCGGCCGCCAGTACCGGGACCTCGGCCCCGACCGCATCCACGATCTCCGGCACGAGGACCATGCTGGCAATCTCGCCGGTGTGCCCGCCGGCCTCGTAGCCCTGCGCCACGACGATGTCGACCCCCGCGGCCACGTGCGATCGCGCGTGGGCGGCCTTCCCGGCCAGCGCCGCGACGAGCATCCCGTGGTCGTGAGCGCTGGCGATCACATCCGGGGGCGGCGAGCCGAGCGCGTTGGCAATCAGCCGGGCGGGATGGGCAAGCGCCACCTCGACCTGCGCCCTGGCCACCGAGTGCAGCCAGCCGAGTACTCCGGCCCTGGACTCCGCCTGGGCGGGCAGCGGCGGCACGCCCAGCTTGATCAGCGTCTGATCGACGAACTCCTTGTGCTCGTCCGGGATCAGCTTGGTCAGGTCGATCGCGGCGCCCTCGGCGGGGATCTTGGCCGGCATCACGACGTCGATGCCGTAGGGCCGGCCATCGGTGCTGGCGTCCATCCAGTCCAGCACCTTGTCCATCTCCTCGGCGTCGTTGAAGCGGACGCAGCCGAGGACGCCGAGCCCGCCGGCCCGGCTGATGGCCGCGGCCACGTGCTCGGACGGCGTGAAGCCGAAGATCGGGTGCTCGATGCCCAGCTGCTCGCAGAGCTCGGTGCGCATGACGATCCTCCCGGCCCTGAGGGCCTAGTGGGCTGCCTGGCCGGCGGCCGCGGCGAGCTGTTCCTCGGCGTGCCGCCGGGCCCAGCTGTAGTCCGCCTTCCCCGCCGGCGTCCGCCCGATCTGGTCAACTAGCCACACCGAGCGCGGCACCTTGTACCCGGCGATCTTGGTGCGCAGGTGCGCGTCGAGCGCGGCGAGGTCGATGTCCTGCCCGTCGCGCGGCTGGACGATCGCCGCCACCCGCTGGCCGAGCCGCTCGTCGGGCACTCCGATCACCAGCGCGTCGAAGACGCCGCCGAAAGACTTCAGTGCGCCCTCGACCTCCTCGGGGTACACCTTCTCTCCGCCAGTATTGACGCAGGTGTTGCCGCGGCCAAGCAGGGTGATCGACCCGTCCTCCTCCACCCTGGCCAGATCGCCGGGCACCGCGTACCGCGCTCCGTCCACCTCGGCGAACAGCGCCGCGGTCTTCACCGGGTCCTTGTAGTAGCCGAGCGGGATGTGCCCGCCGCGGGCAAGCCTGCCAGTCCCGCCGGGCCCGACCGGGCGGTTCTGCTCGTCGATGACGATCGTCGACGGGCCGGGAGTAACCGTCGGGCCCTCGGCGCGCTTGTTCCCGGCCGACACATAACCGAGGCCAGTGAATCCGGTCTCCGATGCGCCGATCGCGTCGGTGACCACGACGTTCGGCAGCAGGGCGAGGTACTCCTCTTTTACGGAGGGAGAGAACAAGGCCGCGCTGCTGGAGATCGCGAGTACCGACGAGACGTCGTACTCCTCCAGCCGGTAGGCCTCGATGAGCGGCCTGGCCATCGCGTCGCCGATGATGATCAGCACGTTGACCCGGTGGCGCTGCACCGCCCGCCAGATCTCATGCGGGTCGAACTGGGGCACGAACACGACGGCGTCGCCGGCGAAGAGGGCGGCGAACGCGCCCCACTGGGCGTTCCCGTGGATCAGCGGCGCGGTAGCGAGCCGTACCAGGCCCGCGGGACCCGCCGCGGCGCGCCTTGACTGCTCCCACTCGTCCGGCATCCGCTCACCGGTAGCGAAGTCGATCCCGCCGCCGAGCGTGCGCCAGACATCCTCGTGCCGCCATAGGACGCCCTTCGGGTACCCGGTCGTCCCGCCGGTGTACAGCATGTAGATGTCGTCGGCGGTGCGCTCGCCGAAGTCGCGCTCCGCGGACTGGCCGGCCACCGCCGTCGCGAAGTCCTCGGCGCCCGCCGGCAGGGCGATCCCGCTGCCGTCCTCGATTGCCAGGACGGCCGTGAGCTGCGGGTACTCAGGCAGAACCGCGGCCACGCGCTCGCCGAACTGGCGATCGTAAACCAGGCCCTTGAGCTCAGCCTCGGTAAACAGGTAACGCAGCTCGTCCTCGACGTAGCGGTAGTTCACGTTCACCGCGATCGCGCGCAGTTTGTAGCAGGCCAGAAACGTCGCGACGAGCTCGATCGAGTTCCGGCCGTAGACGCCGACGTGATCGCCGGCGGTGACGCCGCCGGCCGCCAGGTAGTGCGCGACCTGATTGCTGAGCGCCTCAAGCCCGGAGTAGGTCACCGCGGCCTCCGCGCAGGCGATGGCCAGGCGCTCGGGCACCGCGTCGACGGCATGCTCGAATAGGTCTGCGATGTTCAGCGCCATGGGAAGAAACTAGAACGTGTTATCGTTCTGGGCAACCCTAAGGAGGCAATTGCGGTGACCTCGACCCATCCGGAGCAGGAGGAGCAGCCGCATGCCCTGGTCGAGCAGCGCGGGCACGTCCTCATCGTCACGATGAACCGTCCGCACGCCCGCAACGCGCTCAGCGGTCCGATGATGGCGCTGATGCGCGAGGCCTGGGACCGGGTGGACAGCGACCCGCAGATCCGGGCCTGCGTCCTGACCGGGGCGGGCGGGGCGTTCTGCGCGGGGGCGGACCTCAAGGCGATGACGGCCTCGCATCCGGGTGACAGCTTCCGCAGCGGGGCCATGGACCTCTCGGTCATCGACTCGCTGCTCAAGGGGCGCCGGCTGACCAAGCCGCTGATCGCCGCGGTCGAGGGCCCGGCCATCGCGGGCGGCACGGAGATCCTGCAGGCCACCGACATCAGGATCGCCGGCCGGAGCGCGAAGTTCGGTGTGTCCGAGGCGCGCTGGGGGCTCTTCCCGCTCGGCGGGTCGGCGGTTCGCCTCGTGCGCCAGATCCCGTACACGGTGGCCGCCGACATTCTGCTCACCGGCAGGCACATCACCGCCGAGGAGGCGCTCCGCATCGGCCTGATCGGCCACGTCGTCGAGGACGGGCAGGCCCTCGCGAAGGCGCTGGAAATCGCCGACCTGATCGCCGCGAACGGGCCGCTGGCCGTCCAGGCCATCCTGCGGACGATCAGGGATACCGAGGGCATGCCCGAGAACGAGGCGTTCGTCCTGGAGGCCAGGATCGGCATGGCGGTCTTCACCAGCGACGACGCGAAGGAAGGCCCGCGCGCGTTCGCCGCGAAGCGCAAGCCCGAGTTCCGGGGCGAGTAGGCAGCCGGGACTTCGGGCCCGCACTTGGCGTCGCCTCCTAGAACGTGTTTCACTTTCTTCCGTGACTGTGCCGCTCAGCGCTCCGCTCGAGACCAGCTTCGACTACACCAGGTCACTCGGCCCGGTGCTCAGCGAGTTCATGACCGCGCTGGCTGGCCGGCGCATCCTGGGCTCGCGCAGCGCCGACGGCCGGGTGCATGTGCCGCCTGCCGAGTACGATCCGGTCACCTTCTCGCCGCCGGAGGAACTCGTCCCCGTCGGTCCGGAAGGATCGGTCCTCACCTGGTCGTGGCAGCCCGAACCGCGGGCGGGCCAGCCCCTGGAGCGTCCGTTCGCCTGGGCGCTGATCCAGCTGGACGGGGCTGACACCGGCATGCTGCACGCGGTGGACGCCGGCGATGCCGCCGAAATGCACACGGGCCTGCGGGTCCGGCCACGGTGGGCCGAGCACCGATCCGGCCACATCCGCGACATCGAGTGCTTTGAGCCGGTGAGCGCCGGCGCGGGCGAGACGCCACTGGCGGCGGCGGAGCCCGTTCCCGTCGAAGACGCTGAGCATGTCACCATGATCGTGACGCCGATACGCCTCCGGATTGAGCACAGCGCCTCAGCCGAGGAGACCCGCTACCTCCTCGGGCTCAAGGAGGGCAAGGTCATCGGGCAGCGATGCCCGGAGTGCGGCAAGGTCTACGTGCCGCCGCGCGGGGCCTGCCCGACCGACGGCGTGCCGACAACCACCGATGTCGAGCTGCCCGACACGGGTACCGTCACGACCTTCTGCATCGTGAACGTGCCGTTCCGCGGCCAGCGGATTCCGTCGCCCTACGTCGCGGCGTCGGTGCTGCTGGATGGTGCCGACATCGCGTTCCAGCACCTGATTCTCGGCTGCGATCCGTCGGACGTGCGGATGGGCATGCGGGTTCGGGCGGTCTGGCGGCCGCGCGAGGAGTGGACCACCAGCTCGGAGAACATCAGCCATTTCGAGCCGACCGGGGAGCCGGATGCGCCGTATGAGTCCTATGCGCACCACTTGTAATCCCGGCCGGAAGGAGAGTGGATCGGTTTGGACCGCGGCATGAGGGACGTGGCCGTGATCGGCTTCGCCGAGGCGCCCAGCGTCCGGCACACCACCGGCACCACGAACGGCGTCGAGATGCTCGTGCCGATCTTCCGCGAAGTGCTGGCACAGACGGGGCTGTCCCGCCGGGAGATCGGCTTCTGGTGCTCGGGCTCATCCGACTACCTGGCTGGCCGGGCCTTCTCCTTTGTCGCCGCGGTCGACGCGATCGGGGCCTTCCCGCCGGTGGCGGAGTCGCACGTCGAGATGGACGGGGCCTGGGCCTTGTATGAGGCCTGGGTCAAGGTGCTGACCGGCGAGGTCGATATTGCGCTTGCCTACGGGTTCGGCAAGTCATCGGCCGGCGATCTGCGGCGCGTGCTTGCCCTGCAACTCGACCCGTATACGGTCGCGCCGCTGTGGCCGGACTCGGTGAGCATCGCCGCGCTGCAGGCAAGGCTGGGCATCGAGGCCGGTAAATGGACGGAACGCGAGATGGCCGAGGTTGCTGTGGCCAGCCGGGCCGCGGCCGTCTCGAACCCGAGGGCGCAGCTTTCCGGCAACGTAAGCGCGGACGACTTGCTGGCAGCGCCGTACCTGGCCGATCCGCTACGCGCGCATGACTGCGCCCCGGTGACCGACGGTGCCTCGGTGGCGATCCTCGCCGCTGGCGATAGGGCCAGGGAGCTCTGCGAGCGGCCCGCCTGGATCACCGGCTTCGAGCACCGCATCGACTCCGGCTCGCTTGGCGCCCGCGACCTTCTCACCTCGCCCTCCGCCGCCAGCGCGGCCACCGCGGCCGGGGCCACCGATGTGGACGTGGCCGAACTGCACGCGCCGTTCACCCATCAGGAACTTTTGCTGCGCGAGGCAATGGATCTCGGCGACGCGACGCGGGTCAACCTGTCCGGCGGCACGCTGGCCGGCAATCCGATGTTCGCGGCGGGCCTGGCCCGCATCGGCTGGGCGGCCAGGCACATCATCTCTGGCGACGCCGGCAGGACGCTCGGGCACGCGACCAGCGGCCCGGTGCTGCAGCAGAACCTCGTGTGCGTGATGGAGGCGCGATGAAGGAGCGGGCTGCGGTGCTCGGCACCGGCCAGACTCACCACCGCAGCAAGCGGCCGGACGTGTCGATCGCGGGCTTGTGCCGGGAGGCCGTCGACCGGGCGCTGGCCGATGCCGGGCTGGACATCACCGACATCGACGCCGTGGTGGTCGGCAAGGCACCCGACCTCTTCGAGGGCGTGATGATGCCCGAGCTGTACCTCGCCGACGCGCTCGGGGCCGTCGGCAAGCCGCTGCTGCGGGTGCACACTGCCGGCTCGGTGGGTGGCGCGACTGGGAACGTGGCGGCCAGCCTCGTGCAGGCCGGCCGGCATCGGCGGGTGCTGGCGGTTGCATTCGAGAAGCAGTCTGAGTCGAACGCGATGTGGGCGCTGTCGATCTCGCCGCCGTTCTCCATGCCGCTGCTGGCCGGGGCGGGCGGCTACTTTGCCCCGCACATCCGCTCCTACATCCGCCGCAGCGGAGCGCCGACGCACGTGGGCGCCATGGTGGCCGTGAAGGATCGGCGCAACGGGGCCCGCAATCCCTACGCGCACCTCCGGCAGCCCGACATCACCCTGGAGTCGGTCCAGGCCTCGCCGATGCTCTGGGACCCGGTCCGTTACGACGAGACCTGTCCTTCCTCGGACGGAGCCTGCGCCGTGATCATCGGCGACCAGGCCGCCGCCGAGGCCTCGGTCGCCCCGGTTGCCTGGATCAGGGCAACCTCGATGCGGACCGAGCCGACGATGTTCTCCGGCAAGGACAACGTGAACCCGCGGGCCGGCGCGGACGCGGCCAGGGCACTGTGGCACGCGGCAGGCATCACTGATCCGCTCGCGCAGATCGATGTCGCCGAGATCTACGTGCCGTTCTCCTGGTTCGAGCCGATGTGGCTGGAGAACCTGG
>DAIOWC010000037.1:0-8972 GCA_036758685.1 Streptosporangiaceae bacterium
TCCCGGAACTCTGGCTCGTCCCGGAACTCTGGCTCGTCCCGGAACTCTGGCTCGTCCCGGAACTCTGGCTCGTGCCTGAGCTCTGGCTGGCACCGCCGGTCCCCGAACTCTGGCTGATACCGCCGCCCGAGGACGTGCCCTGCGACGGCGGGCCGTGCTGGCCATGACCGCCCGCCCCAAGGACGCTCGCGACCCCCACCCCGCCCGCGACCAGAGCCAGCGCGCCCAGCATGCTGAGGAGACCGACCACCACGCGGGGCGATCGCCGTCGCCGTGAAGCTCGGGGCTCGTCCGGCCGCGCGCGGTCCGGCGACGGCCGTTCCGGATCGAGGAGCCGGAGGTTATGGCGGGTTAGGTCGGCGCCGTCGCGGTCGCCGATCTCCTCCCTGATCGCCAGCGCGAGGCGCAGCAGCCGGACCCCATCCTCGAGCCTGTCCTGGCAGAACGCCAGGCTGCCGAGCTGATGGCAGAAGAACGCCTCGGCCGCCTGATCCGCCGCCGCCTTGGCCGCATCCAGGCCGCGGCCAAGAGTCTCGTGCCAGGCTTCCCACCGCCCCGCGATGAACAGGACCGGCTCGACGGCGCGCGCAAGCTGGCCGACGGCGGCCCAGTCGGCGCGTTCGGCGGCGAATTCCACGATCGCAAGGACGGCGTCCGCCGCTGACTGAGACTCAGCCGCGGTCGGGTTCCTGGTCGTCAGCCACGTGCTCAGGCCGCGGGCTGCGGCTCCGAGCTGGAGATCGTCGAGCAGCATCTGCCGGTAGCTGGCGGCCTTGCAGACCGGCAGCCCGAACCGGTCGTCGCGCTGCTCGGCCAGGCCGGAACGGTGCAGCGAGTCAAGGCAGTCGGCCAGGCTGGCGACCTGCCCGATGGCGTCGATGAGGCCCGGCGCGAGCAGCGCTCCGGCGGCGAGGGCCAGGATAGCGAGGGCGCGCCGCTCGCGCGCGGCCAGTGCGCTGACGCTGAGGGAGTCAAGAACATCAGGGTCTTGCGCCGCCTGCCGGGCGAGAGAGGCAACAGAGTGCGATCCGGCGCGCACCAGCGCGCCCGCCTGCCGCAGATGCAGCGGCTGGCCGTCCGTCGCGGCGACCAGGCGCCTGGCGGCTGGAAGCTCCTCCGCGGTGAGCGGTCGTCCGATGGCTTCGGCCAGCAGGCGGAGTGCGCTGTCATCAGGCAGTCCGGGCAGGTCCTGCGAAGTTCCGCGCCGGCCCAGGACCGGCCGGGGCGAGCCGATCACGACGCTGCAGCCCGACAGTACGTCGAGCAGATCGGCGACCTGGCCGGGACCGGCCGCCAGGTCGTCGACGGCAATGACAGCGCTGACCTGGCCGAGGACCTGATCGCACTGGCCGGGAGTCAGCTTGACCGGCCGGTCTGATCGGTACAGCCGGTCAACGAGACTTTGCCGGAGATCCTCGACCCGGTCGCGATCCGCACGCAGGTAGAGGCAGGTTTTCGCTGGGAGCTCGCCGGCGGCGACGGCGACGATGTCGTGCAGCAGGGTGGTCTTGCCGTAGCCGCACGCCGCATGGAACCCGACGGGGAGCCCCTCCCGAATGGCCCGCAGAGCATCAGCCAGCTGCTGCTCCCGGCCCAGGATCTGCGGCCTGACCAGCATCTCCGGGCCCGCCCGTCTGGACATGTCTGCGGCCGGCTGCCGCAGCGTTGCCCGCTCGATGCGTACCCCGAGACTGGGGACGATCTCAACGCTGAGGTTGCCGTACAGGAGTGCGGTCATGGCCACCTCCGTGCCCTTGCTCTCTGTCCATCCGGAGCAGGCCGGAGCCGGTCAGATACCTTGCCCGCGGTCCCGATCCTGCGGCCGCGTCAGCGCACCACGCGGTACCGGCAGGCGATATGGAGGCTGGCGATCTCGCGGTCCAGGCCAGCGAACTGCATGTCCCCCAGATCACGCGGCTGATCACGGTCCAGAACCGGGAATTCGGCCGCAAGCACGCCGTGATAGACCGTCGGGCAGTCCTGCGCCGCCACGCACTCAACCGCGATCCCCTCGCAGCGGCACTCCTCGCCGTCGCGGTGCTCGCGCTCGTGTCGGCTGACGAAGCGCACCACACGGCTGCCATGGCAGTCTGGGTCGTCGACTTCCAGGAAGATCTCCATGCTCACGACCTGGATGGCGCGGCTGCAGGGCAGGTAAGGGAAATGCTCGCGCCCGAGCCGGATAGGCAGCCATCCGCACCGGGAGTCCGGTGCCCGATGGGTGAGCCTGGACCACCCGTCCGGCAGATCGTGGCGGACGTCGAACAGGCGAACCCCGGCTCCAGGCAGGTGCCGCTGTGCCTCCTCACTGGCCGCGCAACGGAGCCGCTCAGGGCCCTGACGCGAGGTGTAGTTGATATGGAGAACGCAGTCGGTGAAGGTCTTGCGCGGGAAGAAGTTGTGCTCCCACGGCAGGTCCACCCGCCACCGGGCGGTGGCGCCGGCGAACTCGAACGGCAGGTAGCGCTCGTCACGGAAGCTCAGCTCGAACATGCCGCTGTCGTTCTGGCCAGTTGAGGTGGCGATGGCATCCGTGGCTCCGTACTCGCGCACGAAACGGGGGTCGTCCGGTACCGGCAGGTACCCGCCCGGGGGAGTCGCCTGGTCACAGCCGCACTGCGTGCACGCCGCCCGGCTGTCCCCGCACGCGCAGCCGCCGCTAGCAGCCTCGCGACTCTCCTCACAGCATCGCGCCACCGGACCAGCCAGCCACGGATGGATGCGGGTCTGGCTGCTCAGCAGCGTCAGCCTGCAGTGCACCCCGGTGTACGGACCGACGACGCACGGAATCGTCAGCGTGACGTTCTTGATCCGGCGCATGAAGTGGCCGGGGTAGTCGAGGTCGAACATCCACTCCGGGATCTCAAACTCTGCCCGGCCCTGATATCGCAGCTGCAGGAACGCCATCGGCAGGTCCGTACGCAGCGACACATGCTTGGTCAGCTCGTATTCGCGGCAGTTGAGGTCGTAATAGGACGTCTCCATCTGATGCAGTGCCACCTGCATGCGCTCGGCGGCCATCAGGCCCTCTCGCAAGTTGTCCGAGCCGGGGTCGGGCAGGAACCGGCGCGTGGTGTGCCCTCGCTCCCGGTTGTAGGAGCGCTGCGCGCGCCCGGCGGCATGCCGCGTCAGGTCCAGCATCTGCTTGTGCAGCGCGGCCGTTTCCCGCACGTAGTAGAGGTAGAGATCGCTGCTGGTGAACTTGTCCCGCACGAAGTCCTGTACTTCGATCGCATGCTCGATCTGCTGCTGATGGTTGTTGAGCTCGCGCAGCGCAGCCGCCCGATGCCGGTCCGCGGCAAGTATCTGCCGCTGGATCTGATCGATCTCGATGGTGATGGTCTGGACCTCCAGCAGCTGCCACTCAGCGGCCCGCCGGTTCCAGCCCGCCTGGGTCAGGCTCAGCCCGGCGTTGGTGCCCGCGATATCGCCGAGCGTGCTCATGATCCTGGCGGCGGTGGCGAAGTTGTTGGCCATCTTGTTGCCGATCGGCAGCTGATTGGCGAGATACGGGCCCATGCCCGCCACGCCGACCGCGATGTCGGGGACAGGAACCATGGCCTGCCCGATCGCTTCCGTGATGGTCGCCGCCGTCCTGGAGGCGACTGACACCTCGGTCAGCGCCTCGTACCCGGTCTCGCCTGAGTTCAGGCCGGCCGCCAGCAGCCCGGTGTAGTAACTCAGCCTGGCCTGCGCGCCCTGCTCGGTCATGCCGAGCGCCTGCCATTGCCAGTCCGCCTCGCGCCAGGCGTACTGGCGGGCGGCGAGGATCAGCTCGGCGAGCTGACGCTCGTGGGTCGCGTGCAGGGCGGCCAGCACTTCGGCCTCACCCTTCTCATAGGCAGTCAGCAGCGCAGCTTCGAGATTCCGCCACTCACCGGCAAGCTCCAGGGCGTGCCGCACCCAGAAGGTGAAGCGATAGGGGCCGCAGCAGCACAGATCCTCGTCCGGCTGGCAGATCTCGCCCTGGCACGGGTCGCCGTCGCAGGGACCCGAGGCCTCCCGCCAGCCGTCCCGCAGCGGCGAGTCCCCCCAGAAGGAGTGGTCGCCCCGCGACCCGCCTAGCGGCAGCCGGTAGCCATCGAGGCAGTCCCTGATGGTCGTGAGCCGGTCGGCGCACCGCTCATACAGCGACATCAGCCGCGGGTTCAGCGGAGCCGGGCTCGGCTCGAAGGCGGCCACAGTCATCGGGGCGGCGCCGTCGCGCGCGAGCACGGTGACCGGCTGGGCGCCCAGCACGCGAGCGAGGGTCTCGACCGTAACCAGCGACCGCTGAGCCGCCTCAGCCGATTCTCGGCATCGGGCCGCATCGCTCCACTGGAGCAGCGTTTCCAGGTACTCCAGCAGGACGGCGCGCTGGCGCGCGGTCGCAGGCGGCACGGGAGCAGCGGGGCAGCCCTCGGCCCAGGTGTTGTCACTGCTCAGCGGCGAGCAGGTGAGCTCGTACCACTTAAGCGCCGGCTCGAACTGGCAGTGGGTCCGCAGGACGCCTGCGACTGCCCGGGCGACGGCGGCGAGCTGGATGGGCTCGACCGGCGCCCCAGGGCTCACATAGGCGAAGTACGGATAGGCCTGCAGGCCGTAATTGGCGGCTGTTGATGGCGCCGGCGACGTGCTCACAAGCGGCAGCGGCACAGCAGCATCATCGGCCAGGTCGTAGCGGAATCCCGGCGGATCGGCCATATCGGTATATCCGGTCCGCCCCAAGCCGTTGATGACGGTAAAGCGAAGCGAGTCGTTGAGCCGGCCTGCCAGCGAAAGCTGTGGCGTTCCGGCGGGTGGCGGCCCGGAGATCGGCAGGCCCTCCGAGGAGCGGCGTGGTGGCGAGAACTCACCCTGCCGCAGCCGGCTCCAGTACAGGTGCACCATCGGCTCCGCGTTCCACACCAGCATGCCGGGAAGCTGATTCGGATCCTCCCAGCCAGAACTCGCGCTGGCGGGCAAGTCCGCACCCGACGCCGTCGCGCCAGCGTCCTGCGGGGCGTCTTTGCCCTCGAAATACTGCGACCCCGCCAGCCAGAAGTAGTACTCGTCGGCGACCGGCGCAACGTGGCGGCCGCACTCGGCACAGCATTCTCCGGCATCCCCGTCATACGGCCGCAGGTGCGCGCAGGCGGGCGGCAGCCCTGCCGCCGCTACGCGCACGAACTGCGGGCCAAGCCCGATCGCCGAGCGCAGCCAGAGGGGCAGCGGCGTCCCCGTCGTACCCGCTCCGCCGCCGGGATCTGTCGGAGGCGACGCCTGGGCTTGCTGCTTGCGCCGACGGCCACGGGCCGGAGCACCCCCCGTCGCGCCGGCTCCGCCGGCAGCACCGCCCGCCTGAACCGAATTGACTAAAGGCGCGAGCCAGGCCGGGCTGGCCGAGCGCCACTGGGCGCCAAGCAGGCCGAGTCCCTCCGCCGAGGCAGCCGCAGGCAGCTGCACAAGGGTGGCAGGCTCCCGGTCTTGCAGGAGTTCCAGCGACGGGTGCGCGGGCGGCTGCCAGCTGGGCCACCAGGAGCCGCCGCCGGGCACGGGCACGGTCAGGGTGGAGCGCCGCAGCTCATCCTCCAGGAAGCGGAACGCCTCCACCCTTCGCGCCACGCGCAGGTCATCCCACTCGATCCAGTTCTCCAGGTAGATCTCGCGACGGCGGCACGACTGCCAGGTCCGCAGCGACGCGAACCGCTTGTCCCACAGCCGGGCGAAGGCAGGGGTCACGGTCAGCGTCGGCTCGAGCCCGAGCCTGGCCCGCTGGACGAATGCCTGCACCGCGCGGACGGCGTCCTCGATCCTGCTCATCCGGGTGCACGGCGTCGTCTCCACGTCCTGGAGCAGGAGGTCGGACAGGTCTCCTGGCCGGGTCGCGTACTGGCCTGGAGCCCAGGGCAAAGGCACGCGGCTCAGGCCGCACAGGTAGGCAGTCAGCGCGGTGCGTGCGCGGTCCCGGAGCCCGTCGTTGAGCTCCCTGATGACCGCGAAACGGCGCGGTTCGCGCTCCTCGAGGCAGCCTGCCTGGACAAGTTCGGTGAGATTGGCGTTACCGGACACACCACCGGAGGCGCCGACCGCGCCTGGATCGTCGCTGGCCCATAGGTCAGGCCGGGCGCTGCCGATCTCGAGCGGCGCGCAGAACTCCTGCATCCGGCGCAGCCAGGCGGCGGCGTGCCCGATCCGCACGGCCCAGCGCTCGTCGGCAAGGTCGAGCGCACTCAGCGCGTACTCGGGCACGTCGAAATACGTCAGCACGAGGGGCGCATAGACCAGGTCGACATCCAGGTGCCGCAGTAGCTCGGCTGGACTGTCCGGCTGTTGCTGCGCAGCCTCGTCGAACAGCAGCCATGCGGGCCGTTCCCGCGCCCGGTCGGCCTGCTGCCGGAGCCAGCTGTAGTCGAAGATCCGCTCCCAGCAGTCGAACATGGCGGCCTGCCGCTGCGGGGTGGGGTAGCCCCGCTGATCGGTGAGATCCCCGGGCGGTGCCAGCGGCGGCGGGTAGGCATCGCCCACGGCCAGCAGATTCAGATCGAGCCAGGCTTGATGTGTTCCGAACGAATCCGGCCCGGTGCGGTAGAACGACGTGCCTGCGAACTGGCCAGGATTGTCGAGCAGGTAGCCCAGCTCCGAGTTCCGGTAGCCGGCGACCTGGCGTGCCGACAGTCGGAACCGCTCGGCGAGCAGCAGGCCTTTGAAGGCGCGCTGGTAAGTCCGGCGGATGTCGCGCAGATCGGGCACGTACTGGCCGGCCAGGAACTGCCCGGCGGCGGCGCTCAGGCCGGTGCCCTTGCCGTCCGCGCTGGCCACGGGAATGCCGGCGGCCAGGGTGGTGCCGGTGAACGGCCGGAACAGCTTGTGCACGGGAATGGCCAGGACCTGACCATCGGTATCCGGGCCGGTGTAGGCGACCTCGAAGCCGGTAAGCGCCGGGCAGACATCCTCGGGACGGGCGAAGACCGGCTCGCGCTGAGTGAACTCCGCACAGATCTGGTAGGCCCCCCGCCGTAGTCGCAGGAGAGCGCTCCTGGCCGATGGCGCGTCGTCCGGGTGGCCGTGACTGAGTGCCACCCACGTCCGCTGCCCACGCGCCAGCGTGACCCGCCAGCGGTTGGGCTCGGCGGCGCGGAAGTCCGGCTCGCCGTCCGCCGGAGCGCCGGCCAGGAACCGGTAGTCACCGCGTCGTTCCACCAGAAGCACACCGGTCCAGCGCACGGTGAAGGGCTCTGCGCCGCCCAGGGGCTCCCCGTCCGTATCCCGCTGCGCGAAGCCGTTGCGTATCCCGGCCAGCCGCAGCTGCTGTGGCGTGAGGGTCAGACCGAGCGACGGTATCACCGTGGGGACCGGGCTGTTCTGCTCGTTCCTTTCCGGACCGAATGCGCTCAGCGGACCGCGCAGCTCTCGCCAGACCGGGTCAGTGCCCGCTACCGCATACTCTCCGAGCAATCCGGTACCGGTCAGGCCGAGCAGGGCGGCGAACGCCGAGCCCGCCGGTGATTGGCCCCAGGTAACCTCGGGAGGCGCGCCCGAGTCGTTTTCCCACGGCGACAGCGCCACGTTCCCGTCCGCCAGCAGGCCGCGCAGGATCCGCCAGGCCGCGGCTAGCCGTGCTGGGTCAGGCTGTCCGGCGTGGTGATCGTCGTGATCATGGTTGTCGTCATGGTCGCCCTGCTGCGACCGGCCGAGTGCGGCGTCGACGTGACCAGCCAGGTGCCGTGCGATCGCCGTGCAGCGGGCGTGGAAGCAAGCGAACTCGCGCTGGAAGAACGCGAACCGCTCGTCGTCGCTGTCGGCCTGCGTCAGGAAATCAGCAGCTCGCCGGAAATCGTCGAAGATCAAACTGAACGGGGCCAGCGCGGCGCGCGGGGCGAAGTACACCCCCTGCACCGCGTCCTGCTCGACGGGGTTGAGCGGCCGCATGTCCCGTAGCCGCTCGATGACTTCTGAGTCACGCAGCGGGAGCCTGGTCCACAGCTGCCGCGCAACCTGGTCATACCGGAACGGTCCGGCCTCGGCGTCCCACATGGCGGGCGTCGTGTCTCCGGGATCCAGCGGCGTCCTGAACTCGCGCGCCTGCGCGGTCAGGGTCATCCCGTCCCGCTCCAGCACGGACGCGAAGAAGTGCTCGCCCATCGAGGTCAGCGCGTCGGCACCGCCAGGCTGGGGCACGTAGCCGAACTCGTCCCGCAAGGATGTGCTGATCCGCCGCCAGCTCCACTGCCGGGCGCTGCGCTCGTCGTCATCAGCGCCGAGCAGCGCTTGCCGCAGCGCCCAGAGCGAGTGCGGGCCGTCGCCTCCGTCCGGGGCGCTTTCGGGCAGGGCGAGCGGGTCATCGACGGCCTCGTTGTCGTCCGGGAGCGGGAACGGATCGTCCCCATCAAGATGCGGAAGCGTGGTGAAGAGGAACAGCAGCTCCCCGACCGTGAAGTCGGATGCGTAGATCTTGCCGAGAACCTCGGCGAAACGCAGCGTGTGCGTGGGCTGCGCGTGCCAGCTGTCTCCGGTCGCCTGCGGGTTGAATCCGGCAAGAACCGAGAGCGGATCGAGGTTCGAGGTAATGATCTTGACGAATTCCGGTCCGCGCTGCGGGCACGGATACCGCGACCTGGCGTGCCGTTCGATGCCGCTCAGCAACTGCGCGACGACCTCGGACCAGTTTGCGGGCGCCGGGACCGCCCATAGCGGCAGCAGGCTGACCGGGCTCAGCCCGAAGTCGTCGCGCAGCATCAGCAGCGCCGCCAGCTGACGCAGGCAGTCGGCATTGACCTGCGGGTCAGCGTCGTTCCCGGAAAAAAGGGCTAGAGCGGTGGCTACTTCTGCCAGCTCAGCGAACGTCAGGCCGCACCAGGCTCGCTCGCGCAGCCGTCGCCAGAGGCGGATGAATACGATGAGCTCATACAGTGCCGCGGTGACCTCGCGATCGCGGCGGCCGGTGAAGGTTATGCGCCATCCGTCGAGGCAGCAGGGCTCGCAGTCCGGCAGCTGACCATCCGGCGCCGGCG
>DAIOWC010000037.1:9072-33498 GCA_036758685.1 Streptosporangiaceae bacterium
CCGGCGCCGGCGTGACGGGCGGCGGGGCGGGAGTCTGTTGCGATGGCGCCGTGCTCGCCTGGAACGGGACAAACCCCGACCGCTGCAGGTCCACCAGCTCGCAGTAGGTCAGCCCGGTGCGCCTGAGGAACTCGGGGACGCCGGTCGCTACGGCGGTCCAGGGCCCGGTGTCGGTCTGCTCGGCAGTGAAGCCGTACAGCTGCCAGAGCGCAGGCTGCCCGGCGTCGGGCTCGCCGGCCAGCGTTTGCTGGAACAGTACGGAGTACTCCCCTGCCAAGATGCCCAGGAACTCAAGTGCGATGTCGGTTCGCACCGGATAACGCCACAGCTGCCGCTGGAAGCCCGCTGGCTCGTCCGCCGGCGCCGGATCGAGCACGAACTCGGTGATGTCCTTGCGGAACCGCCGCATGGCCTCGAAGCGGCTGGCCTGCGACTGACACAGATAGGTGCGGCAGACGTCGACCGGCTGGTCGTACGGCAGGACCGGTGCGGCGAAGTCCGTACGGAGCGCGGCGTATGCGGACGTCTCCGCGGCCGGGCAGTCGAGCTCGGCCGGCGAGGAGTGCTCGGGAATGGCGCCGAATGCCTCAGCCGGATCCAGGCCGGGAGATTCATCTGCGCCGACTGGCGGGTCACTGTCCGCCGGGCCGCCCTGCCGCAGCCGGAGGCCCGCCAGCTCGGTGGCGTTCGTGTCGAATACGGCACCGCCAGCCGGGACCGTCCCGGCGGCCACGCCGGCCGCCAGCGCCTCCAGGCTCTCGTTTACCAGGTCGACGGCGGGTACCGGGGTTTCCAGGTTGGCCTGCGTCGCGTGCAGATCGCCGAGCGGGCCGCGCCGGGCCGCAAGCAGCGTGCCGAGCTGCGTGCTGACATCGGGGTCGGACGGCTGCTCGCACGTGGAAGCGGCCGAGGCGTGCAGCAGCTCGCTGAGATAGGCGACCGGCCCGAACGGCGACAGGTATTCCGGCGGAACGCAATTGGTCAGCGAGCCGTCGGGATTGACGGGCTTGAAGCCCGTGCCGGAGGGCGGCGGCGGGCCGGCCGGGCCCCCAGCCGCGCCCTGAATCTGGGTGGCGTACGGGTAGGCGACGGTGCCTTCCAGCGCAGTCGTGAAATCGCTGGCAGAAAGCGCTGCCACGCTCGCGGCGCTCGTGAAGCCCCGCGCGTAGAGCGCCTCCATCAGCGAGAACTGCAGGCTAGCGGTGGCCGGGTCGGCCGCGGCGAAGGCCGTGAGGTCATACAGGGCCTTGATGGTCGTCAGGGCCTGGGTGAGCCATGCCTGGGCGTCGGCATCGCCGGGAAGGGTGGCCTGGACCGCCGCCGTGACTGCCGCCTGGTCCAGGGCGCTGCCGAACGTAAACGGGCCGGGCACGTAGTTCTGCGCGAACTGGACCAGCACATCTCCTGGCAGCGGCCCGAGAGAGTTCGGCGCGTTCGGGTTCTGAGTCTGCGGCGCGACAGGACCTACTGGCGTGGTGAAGAAATTGCGCATGTGCCGGATGAAGGCCGCGATCTGCTCCGTCGCCGAGATCGTGGAGCCTATCTGCGTGAACGGCGGCAGCAGCAAGGGATTAGCCGTGAAGAAGCTGTTCCATTGCACATCGCTCTTGCCCGCAAGGTCGCTGACCGCCGCGACGCTGAACGGCGGGGCCTTAATCGCGGCGAGGAAGTTAGTAAAGAACAGCGACGTCGGCTTCTGCTCCAGCACGACCTGCAGCACCAGGTCCAGGTAGTCAGCATCATGGGCAGGGGTCGCCGACGAGCCAACCTCGCCCTGCCAGAAGTCAGCGTCGATCGTGGCCGTCTCGCCGGAGTATCCGAGCCAGTCGTCGAGGAGCGCTGTGACCTGCGCATCGGCGACGACCTGGGGCAGGGACGCGGTCGACGGGCTCAGCGAGCTGAGGCGGCGCGCCGCCTGATTGATGTTGATGGCGGTCAGCGTGGCGTCCGTGACGAATGCCTCGGGCGGCTGCACGACGCCGTTGATGAGCACGCCGCCGGTGACGGTGCCCGTCGCCGCGGCCGCCGTCAACTGCTGCAGCACGGTCGTCTCGGGCAGGCTCACGGCATTCTGATACAGCAGGTCGGAACTGATCTGCGCGGTCTGCTGGGCGGCCATCGCGTAGAAGTAGGCGGCCGGCACGGCGAAGGCATTGGCCGCGACCCCGGTCAGCCCGACCTCCGTGTCCACCGGGGCAGCCTGGCTGGTGATGATCGGGAACGGGAACGCGGCCGTGTTGACCTTCGTGGCGCTTGTCACCTCCGACTGGATAGCGGCCGATGCCAGGTAAACGTAGTTGGTGAGCCTGGTCGCGAGCGCGTTGATCGTTGCGTAATAGGAGGTCCAGTTCCCCTCGAACTGCTTGCGATCGGCATCGGCGGTCGAGTCGGCCACGGGCGCGCCGGGGCCCGAGCTCGTGTACATCGAGCCGTAGCCGTTGTCAGCCGAGCCGTCTCCGGTCGGCTGTGCCGGCGGCGGATAGTAGGTGCGGTTCCAGACGATCTCCGCCGCGATCTGCTCGCACTGGCCCTGGCTGAGCTGGCCGGCGGTGGCGAGGGTCACACCGCCAGGATCGTCGGCCAGCACCGCATCAATCGCCGCTGTCAGCTTGTCAAAGTGGGGCGCGTCGTTCGTGAGCGCGAGGGCCAGCGTGCCGGACGCGGCGGGCGGTATGGCCACGTAGGTGTCCGCCGGCTGCTGGAAATACCAGGTCTGGTCGTCGGGCAGCGATCCCGCCTGGTCGACGACGAGGACGTTGTAGTCGAATACGTCATCGGTAATCGGCGTGCCGCTGCGGCTGATCACCAGGTGCAGGTCGTACGAAGCGGGATTCGGGTACTCGGGGTGGCCAGCCGGCGGATCGGCCTTAATCACCGCTGTCGCAGCCGACTCTCCCAGCCGGATCGATGAACTGCCGGAGGTCACGTCGATGTAGTGCTGCAGGATCGGGATAGGGTCCGTGTCGGGATTCACCCCGGTCGTGTTGGACGGCGGGACCGGCATCGCGGCAAGCCCGCTGGCCGTGCCGAGCAGGACACCCTGGGTGGCGCCGGACTGGACGGCGCTCGGGTTGTCGGTCACGGTCAGGTCGTACGCGTCGATCACGAGGTCAGTAATGGCTGACTGGAAGCTATCGGCGTCCGTCGGACTGGTCGGATGCAGCCTGACGATGATGAGGTTCGTCATTTACGTGGTCCTCGCGCTTTTCATTGATGTACTAGTAGGGGACCACCGGGAAGCCTCACGGGCCCCAGCGGCGGTTGTACTGCCCATGTTCAGCGAAGTCCATGAAGCCCTTGATTTCCTGATACGCCGGCTGTACCAGGAATGTATTTGCAAGGTCTCCGACCAGCACCCAGCCGCCCACTCCGGGAATCGCTTCGGCCGCGTCGACGACTGCGCGTCCGCGTTCCTTTCGCTTCAGATCGCCTGCTACTAGGGCGACCCCGACGCCAATGCCGAGCCCGGGTACTGCCTTGGCGACATACTTGCCGACGCTCTTCTCAGCTAGGTGCGCTGCAGCTTCAGCCTCGGCGTGCTCGAGGACGATGGCTTCCGCGTGAGCTGCGGCCTCCGAGCTTTCTTGAAGTGCTTTCTCCGAGACTCTTATCTTCGGAGCCTCGACCGGAACGTCGACCCGAACCCTCTGGATATTCCGAATCACCGCTGCAGCTGCCTGATCGACCTTGTTGGCCAGCGCCGGGAGCGCTTCCTTTGTTGCCTCTTCCGTCGCGGAGACTGCCTGACGTAGCTCCCGCCGCAATGCGGCCGTGGACACTTCGCCGGTCTGAGCCCAGCGCATGCCGATGGCCTTGACGAAGTTCGCTGCCGAGCGCGCCGCAAACTGCTCAGCGCCAATGGCGCCCTGTTTCGCCATCTTTATCAGACGCAGATCGCCGACAGTTTTTTTCAAGGCAACCGAGCGATCAATGACAATGGATTTAGCGGTGCGATACTTGAAATCCTTGTTCAGGATCTTGAGGGCGGCACCGGCGAGTGGATGCTCAGCCTCGGTCAGCCGTCCGCCGGCCCGTTCCAGTTGGTCCACGTAACGCGCGGCCCCTTGCCGGGCATAGGATCCGAAATCGCCGGCATCAGCCAGGACCTTCACTTTGACCTTGGAGATCCAGCCTTCCGCCCTTGACAGCAGGCCTTTGACGGTGTCGCCCGCCGCGGTGCCCTCAGAGTCACTCAGCCGGATCGGATTGCCACGGACGTAGGCGTACAGATTCGGGCCGTCGGCTAGGCCGACGGGATCGCAGCTGCTCCAGCGGCCAAGCCAGGCGATGTAATACCTGGCGCCGTGGTAGTACAGGCCGGTTTCGGTGTCACGCTCCTTGCCCGTGAACCGGTATCGCTTCGGGGTGTCGGTACGGGCACGTACGGCCTGGTAGGACGTGGCTCCGTAGGGGTAGTACTGCTCGTAGGAGATCACTTGAGCGTGCTCGTCGAGTTCCAGCACCGACGAGTCGAGGTGGTCAGCGAGCTGGTAACGGATGAGCCGCGCCGGACCGGCGTCCGCACCCGCGGTGCGAGCTTCCGCCAGGGCCACGCGGTGCCTGTCGTCGAAGACATGCAGCGTCTCCCGCTCCAGGGTGACCTCGTCGTTGGTGCCGTACTCCCGGTAGACCTCGAACGAGCCGAGGTAGATCCGTTCCGACTTTCTGGCCGCTGCCCCCGCGGCGACTTTCCTCGCTCGCTGGCCCGAGCCGTCGTATACGTAGTAGGTGGGGTTAGATATCGGCCCGCCAGCCGGCTCGCTTGGCGCAGTGAGGTGCAGCCGGTTTTCCGGATCCCACCGCAGCACCGGGATCGCCGGCATAGCCGTCGTGCTTCCCTGCTCGTCGTACCGGAACGAGCTGTGCTCGCGAACGTCGCGGGCGGGCGCTGTCCCGCTCAGCCGGTTGCCGTTCCGGCCGGGCTCCAGCAGGCTCGGATCGCGGTACCGGTAGTCGCGGGTCCAGCCGCCGAACGCCGGGTCGGCCGACCGGTGCGCCACCTGCAGCAGGTTGCCCACAGCGTCATAGGCATAGCGCTCGGTGTAGCGGGCCATCGCGGTGCCGTCGCCCGGCTGCGGCAGGCCGACCTGAGCTGCATCGCCGGCGTCCGAGGACGCCACGTGGCGCACCCCGCGAGCGGTCTGGCCGAGGTGCTCCCGGCCGCTTGCCTCGGCCAGCCGGTATGTCGCGTCGTAGATGTAGCGTGCTGATGGCTCCACGACGTGGTTGCGGAAGAACACCCGCTGCTGCGCGTGGTCGCTGACCAGCACGGGATTGCCGACCGGGTCGTAGGCATAATGCAGATCCTGGAGCCGGTCCTGGCCGCGCACCGTAGCCAGCGTGATCAGCCGGAAGGTCAGCGGATCGTAGTCGTACTGAGTCCGCGTGCCGTTGCCATAGCGGATCAGCGTCCGCTGCCCGCGGGCGTTGTAGTCCAGGTGGGCGACCAACGTCGTGGCCTCGTCGGCCCCTCGGAGCCGGACATCGACTCGCTCAAGCAGGCTCGTGGCGTTGTAGCCGGGGATCGTGACGCTGTTATCCGGGGTGGTCATCGTCGTCGGCCGGTTCAGCGCGTCGTAACTCGTCCGCGACTCGTAGGCCGGCTCGGTCAAGACGACATCAGCCTGCCCGGCCCAGTCGATGACGTCCCTGTACTCGGCGGCGAGCTGCCGCTGCGCTGTCAGCAGGTTGCCCTTGAAGTCATAGCCGACGTTCGTCATGACACCCGCGTTGTCGTAGGCCACCGCAACGCGGGTCCGCAGGTTCCGGTCTTCGGCGCTGCCCGCCGAGCCGGGCAGCTCCTCCCCGTACACGGTCCGCAGCTGCAGGACGTCTCCGGTGATGCCCGGGCCCCCGACGTAGCTCCGCACCGGCCGCCGCAGCGCGTCATACTCCGCCCGGAAGGTGAATCCGCGGGAGTCCCAGGAAAGCACCGGCTTGCCGCTGACATCCGGCAGCTGGCCGCCGCCGGCAAGATCCATGCCCGCGTGCGTCACCTGCCCGCTCGCGACCGCGTAGCCGTAACGCATCACTGCGCGGCCGAGAGCGTCACGGACTTGATGCAGGTTGCCCTCGATGTCGAGGTCGCTGTGAGTGCGGTAGTACTCGTCAGTCGGCCGACCGTCCCGTGCGAATCGGTTGTGCGCGACTTCCAGGAAGGTCCGGTCAAGCGTGTCGAAGAGGGCAAGCGCCGGGGTGTCGGCGTGCAGCACGGTCTGCTCGGCGGCGCGCTGCTCGGCGACGCCCAGCTGACCATCGATCCGCTGGCCGTACCAGGTTGCCCAGCCGCCCGGCCGCTGGCTCAGCGTCGCGAGATAGCCGTCCATGTATCCGCGAACGTCCGGATCGGTCCGAGGATCGAGCAGCACCGTGTCGTTCGCGTCCCAGGCGGACTGCTGCCACGGGTCGAACACGGTCTTGGCGTAGCCGTCGTCCGGATGCAGCGTGGCTATCACACGCCCGGGCGCGTCGTAGAAAAGCACGGCACTGACCCCGACCGCGCGGGCGAATTCGAAGCCGTTGAGGCTCGTGAAGAACGGCTCGTAACTGCGGACCGGCTTCCCCTTGTTGTTGAACACCGTCCACCCGCTGCCGATCCACCGGTGCTCTACGGGGACGCCGCCATCGGTCACCGGCCCGGGCGCGGCCTGGCCCTTGTGCTGGACCTCGCGGCCGAAGCCATCCGAGTAGGCGAACGACCGCTGAATCCTCGTCCGCTCGCCCGGCGCCAGCTCGCTGCCGTGCGTCTCGCGGGCCAGAACCCCAACCCACGCGGGCTGCGGCCGCCCGCCCTCGCGGCTACGCAAGTAGGCATTCAGGTCGTACACGACCCTCGTGGTCGCCTTGCCGAGCAACACGTGAGCGTGAGCGAACGGGTCGGCCAGGTAGGCCTCGAGAGCGGCGGCGTCGGGATCGGGATCGAAGCCGTCCAGGCTGTCTCCCAGTCGTTCCTCTGGCTTGCCCATCAGCGCCGTGCCCGCCACCCGGCCCAGCGCGTCGAAGGCCACCGCGGCCCGGTTGCGGTTGGGGTCACTGACCACGTGCGGCTGCAGCACGCGGTAGTCGAGGCCCGGCGAGATGATCTGATCACCCGCGTCGCGCTCGCCCGCGGTGATCAGGTTTCCGAGCGGATCCCGGCTTTGCGACACCAGCAGGTCGTAGCCGTCGTACACGATCGTCGTGGTGTTGCCGTACGGATCGCGGAACCGGCGTGGCCGGAAGAAGTGCCGCTCCGCGAAGGCCAGCTCGGCCTGATGATCGTCGCCCGCATTCGGCGAATAGAAGACCTGCCCTGACGGGATCCACCAGGTATCGCCATCGCGGACGTAGCCGGCCTGAGTCAGCATCCGGTGCGTGACCCGGTCCCCGTACAGGTGCCGCATGAGTCCCTCGGTCAGAGCCAGGCGATACGACCGGTAGGGCAGCGCGAGCGGCTCCAGCACGCCCAGCGGGAGCGGTCCGGCCAGGTTGTCGCGCCGGTAACGGACGCGGGTGTGCTCGATGAGCCGCCGTGCCGGTACCGGCAGCCGGGCCGGGTCGGCGTTCCAGTCCTGGTAGGGCAGCTCGTCGTGGATTGCCGCGAGGCCATCGCGCAGCTCGGCGCAGCCGAACAGCCCGTCCGCGGCCGGCCGCAGCCCGACGACCTCGAAGAGGCGCGTCTGCGCCGGAGCCGGCGTGCGATGGGCCGCGGCCAGCTCCACCACGTTGGTGAAGTCGTTCTGCGTACAGGTCAGCCGCAGCCTCCCCTGCGCGCGCCGGTCCTCGGCGGCAAGATCCGGATCAGGGAACCGGCGGCCGTACGCCGCGGACGCCGACAGGAGCGGGTTGCCGTAGTCATCGATGGCCAGAACCAGGTCGTGCGTGATCCGGGGGTCAGCCCGCAGCTCGCCGTCGACCGGGTAAAGAGCGCGCTCGTAGTGGGCGGTCACGGTCTCGCGGGGGTGAGTCAGGAAGACGGCGTGGTAGTTCTCCGGTCCGTCCGGCCACGGGTGCAGCGCTGGCTGGAGCATCTCGATGGTGTAGTTGTGCTCGGTGACGAGATACGGCCGGCCTTCGGCCTCGGACCCGTCGAGCCCGTAGACCTCCTCGCGCAGCGGCATTCCCTTCAGCGCCCGGCACGCCTCGCGGGCCTCGGTGCGGCTCAGCTGCCACGGCCGTGGTGCCTGGCCCGTCCGCCGGAGGGTGTCCGGCAGCGTCGTGTCGGGCAAGTCCGGGCCGCTACCACCCGGCTGCTGGTAGTACTCGCCGGCGAACAGCCGGCTGACGCGATCCTCGTCCGGGAGGACGCCGGTATGCAGCCAGGTACGGGTGAGCACGGGTGGTACGTCGCTAGCTGGATCCTGGTTGGCGAACTCTCCGCCGCTCCCTGCCGCCTCGAGGACAGCGAGTTCCTCGGTGTCGTACTGCTCGACCATGCCGAACCCGCGGAACTCCCGCTCGAAGCCGTCGTAGTAGCCATGGTGATAGCTGTAGCGGGTAGTGAAACGGTTCCGATTGACCCGGTCGATCGTCTCGACGCGCTCCACCACCTGGACCGGGAATGGCAGCCGGGTGATCCACGGCCGTCCCGCTGCCTTGTCGGCGAGGTAGAACCGGGTGGACGGCGCGTACCGGACCCGTGTCTCCGCGCCCAGGTTGTTGACCACCTCGGTCAGGAGGTAGGGCTTACCGGCCGCCATCAGGTCGATGTAGCGCACCTGGCGGCCGGCCTCGGCGGGCAGCGGCGAGGACCAGGTCAGGCAGCCAGTGCCGCGGCCGAGCAAGTCCGCGACCATGACGCTGGCCAGGCTGTCCAGCGCCGGGAACCCGCGGTTCAGCCCATGGCCCTCGCTGAATGCGTTGCCCGACTGGTTGAAGTAGACCCTGGCTTCGCCAGCGCCCAGGTAGACCAGGTCCGCGGTGCCGGATCCGTCGACGTCAGCCAGCCGCACCCGCCGCTGGTCGAACTGGCCCGGATCGTCCAGCCACGGCGAGCGGTCCATGGTTACCTTGGCCCCGAACTGGCCGAAGCCGATGTTCGGCCAGTAGCACGTCTCCCCGTTGCGCACCCGGGCCAGATCGGTCAGTCCGTCGCCCGTCATGTCGGCGAGGTAGATGGTCTGCTCGGGGTCGGAGAAGACGGCCAGGGCCCCGTGTTCCTCCTGCCACGGGCGGTAAGCGCGCTTCCCCGGTCCGAAACCCTCGTAGCGCAGCGCGGGATACCAGGTGAACGCGTCGTCCCCGGTGATCAGGACGTCGGCCAGGCCGTCACCGTCCAGGTCGACCATGCGCAGGTCAGGGTCGTTCCAGGAAATGTTCGGCCAGGACCGGAACGGCCGGAACGCGTGCCAGCCGCCTTCACTACTGCGCTCGTAAAAGCCGGGCATTGGCCCGCCCAGCTCCGCGAGGTCCAAGTGGCCGTCTCCGGCCAGGTCCAGCAGCTCCTGCCGCTGGCCGGTCGCGGCCATGGCTGGCTGCGTGGACAGCACTCGCTCGGGTGCAAACCAGCCGTCGCCGAGATTGGCCTTGTAGAACCAGGCGCCACCCTGCCGGGCCAGGATGCCGGACAGTCCTTCGCCGTCCAGATCGACCCACTGGTAGCCGGTTCCGCTGATCCCGGCGGGCAGGTTCTCGAGGGCGTCCGGACTCAGGTCGCGCACCTGGTCGCTCATGACCGCCTGGCTGTACCGGAACTCAAGCGACGGGAGCGCCCGCCGGACGTAGCCGCCGGCGGCGGCGCGGCGGTAGCCAGAGTGCGTGACCGACGCCAGCGTGGTCATGCCGCCCGGCCCGATATCGGTGTAGCTGAGGTCGGTGGAGCTGACCAGGCAGTCGTCGCCGACGCCGGGCTCGTCGGGAAAATGATGGAACATGAGCACCCGGTGGCAGCGCCGGTAGGTACGCAGGTCGAATCCGGGCCGGTAGGTCGAGAACGGGTCCGGCCGGCACGGCCAGCGGCGTGCGGGGAATGGTCGCGGCGCGTCAGGCTCATGGTCGCCGTAGTCGAAGACGACCTCGAACATCCAGCCAGGGTCGTCCGGCTCGGTCGCGGCTGGCCGGCGCGGATGGCCCGGAGCCCACCAGGGCATCCGGTTGCCGTACCGGATCCGCTTCACGTAACGCGCCGCCGACCGGGACAGTTCGGATCGGTTCTGCTCGCTCGGCACGCTCGTGTCAACGCCCGCGCCGTCCTCGGCCTGATATTCGTAGACAATCGCGTTTCCGGCATCGTCGTGGCTGGCGCAGACGAGCCAGCTGAATACGCGCGCGGGATCCGAAGGATCGGCGATCCGGCTGTTCGCAGTCGCGCCGTAGACGGTCGTCACGTTCGCGGCGGTAATCGTGCGCCAGTGAGTCTCGCCCGTGTCGACGTTCCGCCAGCGCTCGATCCGCGAGAACAGACCCTCGATCCTGGGCCGGTAACCCTGCACCGCATACGCACGGCCGGCCACATAGTGCTGCTCCGGCACTTGAACCCAGCTCTCGTCCCGCTCCTCGCGCACGGGCACCAGGTCTTCGGCACCGCTCAGGATGAACGTGTCAGTGTCCGGATCATCGGCATAGCGCGGCAGCCGCTGATCGGTCTTGCGGCTGATAGCTGGGACGGCGACCCGCCATCCCAGCCCGAACGCACTGTTACCGGCGCCAGAGTCGTGGCTCAGCGTCAGCGACGGGGCGAGGCCCGAGCGGCCTGCGCTCGTCGTAATCGGGATCGAAAGGCTGCCGCTCCCGGTCGCGGCGCTGACATTGAACTTCTCCCCGATGTCACGGATCGCGCCGCCGCCTTTCGGCAGCGACACCGAGGGCGGGGCAGGCGGCGTGCCTGGAACGGGCTGGGTGTCACGGCGCCGGCCGTTCGCTGGGCCAGCCGGAGCGGCCGCCCCGTTCGCTGCAGCTGCCTTCGGCGCCCTCGGCTTGCCGGCGACGTCGTGTCCGTCTGACATCCATGCGTCTGGGCTGGCCACGATCACATCCCGGTGAGTCAGAAGTTCCTGCACCGGTCAGATGCCGCGATCGCGGAACTGATACATGGTCATCGCGTCAAGGTTGCGTGCCGCGACCCGGTTACCTGGTTGCACCCAGCACGGCGCTGATGGTCGCGATGATCGCCCCGCCGAGCGTGATCGACAGGAAGGAGCTGAGGAACCGGGTGCCGAAGAACCGCCGCCGTATCCAGGCCAGGGCCAGCAGCTCGAAAGCGATCGTCGCGAGCGCGACCAGTACCGCCGACCGGTACTGCGGGATCAGGAAGGGCAGCGTGTGGACGGCGCCGCCGACGAAGGTTCCGACGCCCGTGATCATTCCGCGCCGGAACGGGCTGCCGCGTTCGGTCAGGTCGCCGGTGTCGGACAGACCCTCGGAGAAGGCCATGCTGACCCCAGCGCCGATCGCGGTCGCCATCCCGGCAAGGAACGCGAGGTGGGGCCGGTGGGTGGCGAACGCGACCGCGAAGATCGGGGCCAGCGTCGACAGCGAGCCGTCGATCAGGCCGGTCATCGCCGGCTGCGCTCGCTGGAGCAGGAACCATCGCTGGTCGAGCGGGCGGCGCGCGGCTTTCATGGCGCTAGTCACCGGCAAGCTCCCTGCGGCGGATGCGGATCATGACGAGCGTGACCACCAGAATGAGCACGGCGATCCCGGCAGCAACCACGAAGGCCCGGTCGAAACCGACGGTCAGCGCGTGCTGATAGGGCGCACTGCGGGCGTGATGGGCGACGACGGTCCAGGCCACGGTGCCGAGCACCGCGAGGCCGATCGAGCCGCCGACCTGCCGGCCGACGTTGAGCAGGCTGGCGGCGGCCCCGGAGTCGTGATCGGGGACGCGGGCCAGACTGATCAGCTGCAGCGGGACGATCATCAGGCCGATGCCGAACCCGATGACCAGCGTGGGCCCGAGCAGTGTGCCAGCGTAGGTGCCGTGCTCGGTGACCAGCGAGACCCAGTACAGGCCCGCGGCACTGATGGCGGCGCCGGCCACCAGAAGCGGCCGCGCGCCGATGCGCGAGACCAGCGTGGCGGCGGCGGCCGAGGCCACGAACATCGCCGCGGTCATCGGCAGGAACGCGACCCCGGTCCGTAGCGCGGAGTAACCCCACACGTCCTGGACGAAGTAGTTCAGGAAGAACAGCACGCCGAAGAGCGCAGTCCCGACTCCCAGCATGATGAGGTACGCGCCGGCCCGGTCCCGGCTGCGCAGCAGCCGCACCGGCAGCAGTGCGTGCCGGCTGCGCGCCTCGATGACCGCGAAGACGGCCAGGAGGACCGCGCCGGCCGTCAGCGCGCCCGCGACGTTGCCGTCACCCCAGTGGGACGCTCCGCCGGCGCCGGGAGCGGCGTTGGACAGGCCGTAGACCAGCGCGGCGACTCCGGCGGTGCCCGTGATCGCACCGGGAATGTCGAACCCGCCGCCCCGCCGGCCGGGCGAGGCGGGCAGCACGGCCGGCGCCAGGAGCGCGACGACGATGCCGATCGGCACGTTGACGAACAGCACCGCGCGCCACGACGCGTACGTGACCAGCAGGCCTCCGGCGATCAGCCCGAGCGCGGCTCCGGCCACGCTCATCGCGGCGTACACGCCCATGGCCCGGTTGCGGGGCCGCCCCTCCGGGAAGGTCGTCGCGATCAGCGCCAGCGCCGCGGGCGCTACGATCGCGCTGCCGACCCCCTGCACGGCCCTGGCCGCCAGCAGCCACGCCTGCGAGGTGGCCAGACCGCCGGCGAGGGACGCGGCCGAGAACAGCACCAGGCCGATCACGAACATCCGCCGCCGTCCGAGCAGGTCACCGGCGCGGCCGCCGAGGAGAAGCAGTCCGCCGAGCGTCAGGGCGTAGGCGTTGACGACCCACTCAAGGCCGCTGTCGGAGAATCCGAGTGCCTTCTGAATATGCGGCAGAGCCACGTAGACGATGGACGAGTCCAGCACGACCATCAGCTGCGCCGTCGCGATGACGAGCAGGGCCACGCCCAGGTGGCGGCCGCCCGGCCGGGTGCCAGCTTCGGGTACTGCGGAGATTGTCGTTGCCATACCTGCGATGCTGTCGGCCCGGCGGCCCGCCGTCGTCGTGCGCGGGAACCGTCTTCTGGCTGGTCAGGCGGGATGCGGCGGCCGGCCGGACTACTCCGCCGGGAGTAGCCGGAAATGGGTCCGCCGGGCGAACGCCGCCGCAAGATCGCGGGCGTAGTCTCGGGGAATGCGCACCGATCGCGACCGCAGGAGGTTCTACGCCGCGGGATGGGTCATCTCGGCCGGCGTCATGGCCGTGACGTTCCGCATGTGGCAGCTGCACGTCCGCGAGGCCGAGCAGCGGGCCGAGGACGCGGAGCGGACTAAGGACGAAGCCGCGCAGCGCCGGGCCATGGAGGAACGGCTGCGGATCGCGCGTGAGCTCCACGACTCCCTGACGCACAGCATCTCGGTGATCCGGGTCCAGGCCGGCGTCGCGACGCACCTGGCCCGCAAGCGCGGCGAGGACGTGCCGCCCTGGCTGCTGGCGATCCAGGAGGCGGGCGCGGACGCTGTGCGCGAGCTGCGGACGACGCTCACCGTGCTGCGCAGCGACGAGGACGGCGACTGCAGCGGCCTGAGCCAGCTGGACCGCCTGATCGGGCGGGCCGAGGCCGCGGGCCTGCCCGTGACGGTCACCATGACCGGCGCGCGGCGGGAGCTTCCGCCCGAGGTGGACCAGGCGGCCTACCGGATCGTGCAGGAAGCGCTCACCAACGTAGCTCGCCACGCTGGCGACGCCCGCGCCTCGGTTCACCTCGATTACGCCGCCGCCGCCCTGTCGATCCAGGTCGAGGACGACGGCGCAGGCACCCCGGCCGGCGACGGCCACCGGCCCGGCGGCCCTGGGCTCGGCCTCATCGGCATGCGGGAACGGGTGACCGCGCTCGGCGGCCAGCTCCACGCGGGACCGCGAGATGGCGGCGGCTTCCGGGTCCGAGCCGAGTTTCCCGCGCGGGCCGCATCTTGACGGCCATCAGGGTCCTGCTGGCCGACGACCAGGCGCTGATCCGCAGCGGCATCCGGTCGCTGCTCGACGCGGAAGACGACATCGAGGTGGTCGCCGAGGCCGCCGACGGGAAGCAGGCCGTCGCGCTGGCCGCCGAGCACCGGCCGGACATCGCCCTGGTGGACATTCAGATGCCGGTGCTCGACGGCATCGAGGCCACGCGGCAGATCGTCGCGGACGAGCGGCTAGAACGCGTGCGCGTCGTGATCCTCACCAACTTCGGGCTCGACGAGTACATCTTCCGGGCGCTGCGCGCCGGGGCGAGCGGATTCCTGCTGAAGGACATGGAGCCGGCCGACCTGGTGCAGGCGGTGCGAGTAACGATGCGCGGGGACGCGCTGCTCTCCCCCGCCGTCACCAGCCGCCTGATCAGCGAATTCGTGGCCCGGCCGCCGGACTCGCTGGCCGCCGCCGGGATGGGGAGCCTCACCAACAGAGAACGGGAGGTCGTCGCCCAGGTAGCGCACGGCCTGTCCAACGACGAGATCGCCGAGGCCATGGTGCTCAGCCCCGCCACCGCCAAGACCCACGTCAGCCGGGCCATGATCAAGCTCGGCGCTCGCGACCGCGCCCAGCTCGTGGTCTTTGCCTACCAGGCCGGCCTGGTCACCCCCCGCGCCGCGAGGTAACTGGCGTCAGCTGCTGCGGCCGGTCACGGCCACGGTCACGCCCACGCCGATCATGGCCAGCCCGCCGGCGCCGCCGACCATGGCAAACCGGCGCGGAGACTTGGCGAACCAGGCCCGCAGCTGACTGGCGGCGATCGCCCAGGAACTGTCGGAGACCAGCCCGATCCCGATCGAGACAAGCGCAAGAAGAAGCATCTGCACGGGAACGTTCCCCGCCGACCGGTTGACGAACTGCGGCAGCACTGCCCCGAACAAGATCAGCGCCTTGGGATTGGTGACCCCGACGACGAACCCCTCCCGCAGGGCCCGCCTGTCCGTGCGCGGCGGAGGCGGCGAGCTGAACGCATCCGCCAGCTTCCCGCGGCGCCGGAACGCCTGAACGCCCAGGAAGACCAGGTAGGCCGCGCCGGCTAGCTTCAGCACGGTGAACGCTACGTCCGACCGCTGCACCAGCGAGCCGATGCCGACCGAGACGAAGATCGCGACCAGGTAGTTGCCGGCTGAGTTCCCGCCGACGGTCGCGAGGGCCGTCCGCCGCCCGTAGGACAGGGCCCGTCCGACGACGAAGAGCACACTCGGGCCAGGGATCACGATGATGAGGAACGACGCGAGCGCGTAGCCGGTCAGTTCGGCCGCGGAGAACACAAACGTCACTGTAGGGGAGGCCGGGCCGGCCCGACTACGCGGCGCCGAGCCAGCCCCGGCGGCGGAACAACATATACAGGGCGACCACGGCCACCAGCTCGGTGCCGACGCCGAGAATCAGGAACACGTTCAGGCTGCCCAGCTTGCCCACCAGCCAGGCGAAGTTCTGCCCGAAGAAGCCGGTCAGGAACGACAGCGGCAGGAACACGGTCGCGATGATGGCCAGCTGCTTCATGACGATGTTGAGGTTGTTCGACACCATCGACAGGTACACCGACATGGCGTTGCTGAGCAGGTCCCGGTAGGCGTCGATCTGGTCGCTCATCCGGATGAGGTGGTCGTAGAGATCGCGCAGGTACGGGTCGCTCTCCGCCGACATGCCGGGCAGGATCACCATGCCGGACACCAGCGAGGCCAGCACGTCCCGCTGCGGCGTGATCAGCTTGCGCAGGCTCACCAGCCAGCGCTGCATGTTGAACAGCTCGGACAGCTGATCGTTGGTCGGCTTGACGAAGATCTGCTCCTGCAGGGCGTCGATCTTGTCGTCAAAGTCGGCCAGGGAGGGGAAGAAGCTGTCGATCAGACTGTCCATCAGGTTGTGCAGCAAGATCAGCCGGGTGGGCCGGCTGCCGTTCGGCAGCTGGTTGCCCGGCTGGATGATCTGATCGCTCAGCTGCTCCAGTGCATGGCAGCCGTCGTGCCTGACCGTGACCATGTAGGTGTCGGAGAAAAAGGTGTGCACCTCGGTCAGGTCGTTCGTCGGGCCAGCGAGCCCGTAGCTGACCATGTAGATCAGATTGGGAAAGACCTCGATCTTGGGCCGCTGCCCGAACTCGGTCAGGTCGTCGACGGCCAGCGGGTGCAGCTTGAAGGTATCCCGCAGCCACCCGACGTCATCAGGGCCTGGCTGCTTCACATCCAGCCATAGCAGTGACTTGCTCGTCAGCGCGGCGTTCACCGCGTCGGGCGTCACCGGCACGGAGGTGCCGTCCATCAAGATCAGTCGCGCGTCCACGCTCACATAGTGCCAACTGACCGCGCAGACTGCCTGAAGAATCAGCCCGATGACCCTGGTCGCTCGGCTATGTTCCGGTTTAGTGGGCAGGAACCGGGGCAAATCCGGCGCGATTCTGACTCAAGTCGGAACGTAGTTGGAGCGCGGGCCCTGGCTGCCCGTTCGCTAGTCTTCTAGGCGTTCGGCTCCTCGGCGATAGGAGGCCAGTCATGGGACCGGTGCGAGTAGTCGGCCTGGGAGGCTCGCTGCGAGCGGAGTCAACCAGCCGCACTGCCCTGCAGGTCGCGCTCGACGCCGCCGCAGCCGACGGGGCTGACGTCGAGCTGATCTGGATCCGGGAGCTGGATCTGCCGCTGTACAGCGCTGAGCACGCCCCGCCGGCGAGCGCGCACCGGTTCGCCGACGCCGTTCACGGCAGCAGCGCGATGATCTGGTCAAGCCCGACCTATCAGGGATCGGTCAGCGGCTCGTTCAAGAACGCACTCGACTGGCTGATCTTGCTCGCTGACCGGGAGCCTGCGTATCTCACGGGCAAGCCCGTCGGCATGATCAGCACCGCGGGCGGGGTGCAGGGCCTGCAGGCCGTTAACACGATGGAGTTCATCGCCAGGTCGCTGCGCGGCTGGAGCGTCCCGCTCGTGCTGCCCGTGCCTCAGTCCTGGCAGTCATTCGACCCCGACGGGCACCTGAAGGACGAGGCCATCGCGACCAGCCTGCGCAAGCTTGGCACCGAGGTGGTACGCGCCGCTCGCCAGTTCCAGGCGAGCGGCACCTGCGACTACGCGCAGTAGCAGATATCCCTGGTCAGAGCTCCCGGTCCTCCGCCGAGGGTGTCACCCGCAGGACACCGCGCATCCACGGACTGTCAGTCACTGTGAAGCCGGCCGCCGAGATGATCTCGCGGTAGCGCCGGGCGTCGCGGTCGCGCCTCGATCTGGCCCACGGAAGGCCGGGGTGGCAGGTGACGCTTACCCAGCCGCCCTCGGGGTCGGCCTCGACGAGAAATCCTCGCCGCCCCGGCTCCCAGTCCATGTAGCCGGCGTCGCGCAGTAACGACCGGACCACCGCAGCCGTGGAGCTAACGTCCATGAGCTACAGATATCACCGGTTACCGCCGGGACGCGGCCCGCACCGCGTCCCGGCAGCACCGATCAGGACTGGACGAACGTGATGCCCAGCGGCGCGTCCTGGTAGTTGGCGGTTCCCGTACCCTGCAGGACCGTCCCGATGACCGTATTCGTCGCCGGGTCGATCACAGTGACGTCGCCATCGAGGATGTTGCCCACCCAGACCTGGGAGCCATCGGGCGTCACCGCTACCGACGCTGGCTGGCGGCCGACGGCCACCGTGCCGGTCACCGTGCCGGTGGCAGTGCTGATCACCGACACCTCGTCTGCGTTCAGGTCGGCGACGTATGCGGCGGCGCCATCCGGGGTGACGGCGACGGCATAGGGCTCCTGGCCGGCCGCGATCCGGCGGGTAACCTGCCCGGTGGCCGCGTTGATGACCAGCAGCTGGTTCGTCGCCGGGCTGGTGACGTAAAGGGTGCGGCCATCCGGGCTGATCGCGATGCCCTGCGCCCCGGCCGGAACGCTGACCCGCCTGACCACGGTTCCGCGGGCAGTGCTGATCACCGTGACGCCGGACTCGGTCGTGACGTAGGCGCGGCTGCCATCGGGGCTGAACACCACCCGCCGCGGCGCGGTACCGACCTTGATGTCACCCGTCACCTTGTCGGTCGCAGTCGAGATCACCGCGACCACGTCGGAGCCGCCCGGGCCGGAGTCGCCGCCGGTCACGGTCGCATACACCTGGCTGCCGTCCGGCGACACGGCCACGTCCTGCGGGTAGGGCCCGACGTAGATCGGCGTCTCGGCGCCGGTGGCCGGGTTGGCCGCGATCACGTGGTACTGGCCGGTCTCGGCGATGAACACCTGCGATCCGTCAGGCGTGGCCGCCACGCCCTCCGGGGTGTCGGCGCTCAGGATCGGCGACAGGATCGTATCGGTGGATACGTCCACGGGGACGACCTCGAAGCCGCCGGCCGCCGCCACGTAGGCGGTGTATCCGGTCCCGGCGTCGGCGGCCTTGAGGCCCGTCTCGCGCTTGAGCGTGAACTTCTCGCCCACCCGGAGCTTGTTGACGCTCTGGGGGGCATTGACGATCACCTTCGGGCCGTGAGTAATGAATCCGCCGGAAATGCCGTAAGCGGCGGCGGGTGCGACCGCCACCAGGACGACCACGCCGGCGATCCACCAGAGCCTGAGCGCGCGCCGCCGGGCCTTCCGGGGGGTGCCGGCCTGGGCCGCCATGTCGGCTGCGGCGTTCTTCGACGAGCTTGCTGAGTCTGCAGACACTGTGTGTTCTCCTTTCGCCCGTCAGCTGTCGCGGGTCGTCGTGCGCGGCCGCGGCCGTGGGCCGGTCTCCTGGACCGGGACGGTCTGGCTGGAGGTCGGGAAGGTGGGCGCGGGCAGGGTGTTGACGTCAATCGCGACCTGCGCGAGCCGGCGCTTCGTTCCTGGCAGGTGCGAGACCGCGCTCGGGAACTCCGGGAACCCGAACGCGGAGAGCAGGTTGCCGAAGGTCTGCCGGCGCCACGAGGTGATGTTGGGGATGGTGACCCCCGTGAGCGCTTCCAGGAACTGCAGCACCGAGGTGTGGTCGAACGTCTCGCTCGCGATCCAGCCGCCCTGCGTCCACGGCGAGACGATGATGCACGGCACCCGGAACCCGCCGCCGATCGGCCAGCTCGGGTCGGTGCCGACCTGGATGAACTCATCCGGAGTGCCGGCCGGGGGTATCGGCGGCGGCACGTGGTCGAACAGGCCGTCGTTCTCGTCGTAGTTCAGGATGAACACGGTCTTCGCCCACACGTCCGGGTTGGCGGCGATCGCGTTGATCTTGCTGGCGACGAAGTCGGCGCCGGCCGCCGGGGTGTAGTCCGGGTGCTCGGACTGATAGCTGGTCGGGATGAGCCAGGAGACGGCGGGCAGCCGGTCGTGGGCGGCGTCCCACTCGAACTGGCCGGGAGAGAACGTGCGCAGCCCGCTCTGGAAGAGCGTCGAGCCCACCGGGGCGTTCTGGAAGTTCCTGAACATCTCCAGCGGGTTGCACTCGTAGTTGTCGACCTCCTGGTAGACCTGCCACGGCACGCCGGCGTCGGTCAGCGCCTCGGGGTAGCTCTGCCACTCGTACGGCACGGGGTCGATGTTGCTCGTGATGGGGCCGCCGCCAACGCCCTGCGGGTCGATCCAGGCGCTCCAGTGGTAGAGCCGGTTCGGCCAGGTGGGGCCCAGGACCGAGCAGTGATAGCGGTCGCAGATGGTGAAGTTCTCGGCGAGCGCGAAGTGGAACGGGATGTCGTCGCGCGTGTAGTAATTCATCACGTAGGGGCCGGCCGCGCCCTTCGCGGCGATCTGTGACGGGACGAAGTTATCCATCGCGCCGTTGTCCCACTGCGTGTGCTGGTAGTGCCAGGCATGGCTGATCGAAGGGGTGGACTGGCCGCTCGTGGTCCGCGTGTCGTTGTGCCACGGCAGCAGGTAGCCGTCCGGGTTCTCCGGGTCCGGCTGGTACCAGACCGGCATGCCGGTCGACAGCGTGATGGCCGAAGGGTCGGAGAACCCCCGCACGCCGGGGAGCGTGCCGAAGTAGTGGTCGAACGACCGGTTCTCCTGCATGAGGATCACGACGTGCTTGATGTCGCTGAGACGCCCTGTCCCGCGCGGCGGGCCCGAGGCAAGGGCCCGGCGCACATTGGCCGGGAGAAACTCAGCGGCGAATGCGGCCGCTGTTGCCGCCCCCGCTGTGGTCAGGAGGCGGCGCCGGGTGAGCTCTGGCATAGGCTTGCTCCGTCCGTGACGTGCCGTTAATGGCATACCGGACGATCCATTTGCCGTTTGGCGACCTCACCACGTAAAGGTGAATTTGCGGCAATAGCCCGATGAAGGTTTCAGGCCGCGAGCCATCCCCTGGCCGCTTAGCTGCCGGCCGGCTCGGGCCAGCTCCGGCTGTCGGGCTTCGCCAGCGGCCAGCCGCCGGCCGCGAGCCTGGCCCGGACCCTGGCGATGTCGGAGTCCTTCGGCTGCTCGTGGGTGACGGACTTGATGGCGTTCCTGATCGCCTCCGCCGAGTCCGGATCGGACTCATTCGCGAGTGCCTCCGCCACCGAGGCCACCTCGGTATCGGTCAGCTGGCTGCCGAGCAGAGCGAACAGCGGGATGTAGTCGACGTCGGGCACGCCCTCCGGGTACCCGGCGCGCAGCCAGCCGATGATCGACCTCAGGAACGCCGGCATCTCCATGCGCTCAGACCTTTCGCTCCGTCATCGGGTACGTCACTTGTGCGGGTGCCCGGACTGGTAGATCGCCCAGATACTCCAGCCGATCGCCGCGAGCACAATCAGGAAGCAGAGCGCGGCGCCGATCATGCCGGCCACGCTGCCTCCGACGAGCGCGTCGGAGTCCGTCGTCTCGCCGCCGGCGGTCTGGGCCCTGGCGCCGCCGTGCAGGCCCAGCAGGCGCATGCCGATTGCGAACAGGGCGGGCAGGCCAGCACCGACGACGAGTCCGATGACGACGATCTGCCAGAGGGCGGTGAGGTTGATCCAGGAGTTCATGGCACCGATTCCGTTCGGTCAGGCCGTGGCGGGCTGAGCGGTCGTGGCTGGCGCCGACGGCGCCCCCGAGCCGGTCCACTCGTCGTTGACGTTGTCCTGGCCGACGCGGCTCTGGCGCGACCGCAGGTAGATCGTGGCGGCCACCGCGACCAGCAGCACAAGGTCGATGACGATGCCCGCGTCGCCGCCGATGGCGTGCGCAAGGGCGTAGGCGCCCGCGCCCACGATCGCGGCGGACGGCAGCGTGAATACCCAGGCCGTCGCCATCCGGCCCGCGACGTTCCACCGCACCTCGGCGCCCTTCTTGCCGAGCCCGGTACCGATGATCGAGCCGGTCGCGACGTGGGTGGTGGACAGGGAGTAGCCGAAGTGGCTGGACAGGAGGATGACCGCGGCCGACGCGGACTCGGCGGCCATGCCCTGGGGCGCCTCGATCTCCACCAGGCCCTTGCCGAGGGTGCGGATGACCCGCCAGCCGCCCATGTAGGTGCCGAGGCTGATGGCCAGGCCGCAGCTCAGGATGACCCAGAACGGCGTGGTCGCCGTGGCGCCGATGGAGTGGTTGACGATCAGTGCCAGCGTGATGATGCCCATGGTCTTCTGGGCGTCGTTCGTGCCGTGCGCGAGCGAGACCAGCGAGGCCGAGCCGATCTGGCCGATCCGGAACCCGTGGCTGCGCGCGCCGTCGGACATGCTCCGGCTGATGCGGTACAGCAGCCAGGTGCCAGTGCCGGCCACGAGCGCGGCGATGACCGGCGATAGCCCGGCCGGAATGATGACTTTGGAGAACAGGCCGTGCCACTGCACCGCGTGCCCGCCGGCGGCGGCGATCGTGGCCCCGATGACGCCGCCGATCAGCGCGTGCGACGAGCTGGACGGGATGCCGAGCAGCCACGTCAGCAGGTTCCAGATGATGCCGCCCGCGAGGCCAGCGAACACGACGGTCAGCGTGACCAGCCCGGTGTCGACCAGGCCGCTCGCGATCGTCGCGGCAACGCTCAGCGACAGGAACGCGCCCACCAGGTTGAGCACCCCGGACAGGCCGACCGCGATGCGCGGGCTGAGCGCCTTGGTGGCGATGGACGTCGCCATCGCGTTGCCGGTGTCGTGGAAACCATTGGTGAAGTCGAAGCTCAGAGCGGTGACGACCACCAGGACGAGGACGAGGTCATTTCCCACACATTCAGAGTTGCAATCCCATAACGCACTGTCGAGAGTGCCGTCGGAGAATCCGACCACCGGTCAATAAGCCGTTACGGGGAATTCATCCAGTGTGCGGTTTAGCTGCGGCGTCCTGCCCGGAGGTCTCCCTGGACCGATCAATCCGCGCGATCTGGGCATCTCTCCGCCCGCCCGCAGCGGCGGCTGGGCGCCTGCTCGCAATTGCCGCCCAGTCGCGGGTCAGCATTCCGATTGCGAGCGCGATCCGTGGGTAGCAAGGAAACCCGCAGGATTACTTCAGCGGCACATGATCGCAGGGCAGAGGGGAGGGTAGATATGCGCAGCTCGACAGCGGCAGCCCCACCGGTTCGCGAAAGCGCGGCGGCGGCGGAGGCTGGCGTGGTGCACGCGTGGCGGGTTACCCAGCTAATCCGACTTGGCGTCGCTTCGCCGGTAGCCGAAGCCGTCGCGGACAAGCTCGACTGGCATGACGTGGCGAAGCTGGTCCGTAGCGGATGCCCGGCCTCGCTGGCCGTCACGATCGTCCACTAGCGGCCGCACGCGGCGGCCAGCTCGCCTCGCCGGGCAGTTACTTGCGGTCCTTGCCGCCCTTGGCCAGGTCCCGCCAGCTTGCCTCGGACACGTCCACCCCGTGCTTCTTCGCGGCGGTCAGTATCCGCTTCCATGCCCGGTCCCGCTCGGCGTCGCTGACGCCCTCAACCTGGTCGAAGCGCGCGATCGCGTTCCGGACATGCCGGGCATCGGTGAGCGGCTCCTTGCGCTCCTTGGGGAAAGCGAAGTCCTTGTCCGGCAGCCGGTCCTGCTCAGCCGTGCTCAGGCCTTTGGACTGGCGGGGCACCTTCGCCCCGTGTGCCCTGGCGCTCTCTACAGCGCGGGCCTTGGCGATATTGCGCTTGGCAGCTTCCTTCTGTCGCGTGGTGGCCATGCCGCCTCCTCCGACGCGGGTCCTGGTCTGTCTCACGCAGCCCCTACCCGGCATGGTCCCGCCCATGCGGTCTGTTTAGGCCAGTCGCACCGGGTAGGCCAACTGATAACGGGAGGTGACAGATATGACATGGGAGCCAGGCAGCGGGCCCGCCGATATGCAGAGCATCAGCGACACGATGGCCGGGATCTACGAAGCCGTCGCCACGCTCGAGCATGGCGGGCGCCAGGCCACGCGCGATGTGATCAGCAACGCGACTGGCCTTCCGGACGAGGTGATAGGGCACGAACTCGATGACCTCGTGAGCGCCGGATTGCTTGTACCAGTCAGCGACCGCGCCGATACCGCTTACGTGCCGTCTCGCCGGGGCTGGAGCGCCACGCCTGATCAGGCTGAAGGGCACCATCTGATGTGATTTGGCGGGGTTGATTCCCCCCGCGCGTGCTCAGGCGGCGCTGTCCGGCAGCCTGACTGCGTCGCGCACGCACGAGCTTGCCGCCGCGCACATGATGTGCATAGCGACGAGATGGACTTCCTCGACGACGCTGGCTTCGGGGGCGCTCACCGAGATCCAGTCCGCGCACGCGTTCGCGAGACCGCGCGGCTCCGGCCCGGTCAGCGCCCATGTGGTCATGCCGCGCTCCCCCGCGACCCTGGCCGCCTCCACCAGCCCCGGTAGCGGGCGCGCGACCGACAGGCAGATCAGGATGTCACCCTCGCTGCCGAGCTCGCGCACTCCGTCAGCGTAGGCAAAGCCCTCATCCGCGACCTCGCCTCGCGGGACAACAAGCACCGGCAGCGGCGGGAGATCCGGGCCGCTGCCGGTCCCGAGCTCGGCGGCCAGGTGGAGCGCCTCGGGCCGGCTGGCGGAATCCGCGCAGACGAGCAGGCGGTGACCGGCTAGCAGCGCCTTCCCGGCGACACTCCCCCAGGCCTGCAGCCGCGGCGCGTCCGCGTCGAACTCCTGGAGAGCGATTGCCAGTCTGGTCACCTGATGGCTGATCATGCCAATACCCATACCCCCGCCAATGACATGAAACATCAGGGCAGTCCGCCCACCGCTGGCCACATCGGGTTTGGCCGCGCCGCGAAGGGTGGGCCGACGCACATGGTGGCGAGCCTGCGCAAGCTTGCCGACGAGGCGGCTGCCTGCACGCGGTGCGACTTGTACCGGCGGGCAACTGCCACCGTTGTCTCACGAACGCCGTCAAGCACTTCAAGTGGGAGAAGAGCGGTAAACGCAGGCTCCATAAGCCGCCCAACCGGACCGAGATTGTCGCGTGCCGCCACTGGCTGGAGGCCGAGCTCGTCACCGTGAAGCCTGTGGTCGTCGTCGCGCTGGGGGGCGGTAGCCGGCTCGTCGCTTGTGGGCCCGGCAGGGATCCTGGTCGCGACTATCCGTCCGTCGGCGGTGCTCCGCT
>DAIOWC010000038.1:0-33351 GCA_036758685.1 Streptosporangiaceae bacterium
TCATAGTCAAGGCTATTTCCCTTCTGGCTGCGGTATTGGTAATCGCAGGCCTTGGCTACGCCGCCACTACCGGCGCGCGCCATAAGGCAGCGCTTGCCACCGCTGACTGCGAGCCCAACCTGTCGCCGTCCGGCCTGCAATGCACGACCGTGCCGATGCTGATCAGCCAGTACGCCGGCGTCACGACTCCGGTTACGAGGCAGCTCGCCACCGACGTGACCGCTTACGCCGCCAACGAAAGGCACAGCCTCGTTGCGGCCAGGGCCGCTCTGACCGCGGCGGCGACGTCGGAATCCCAGCTCGGCATCGGGCTGACGCGGTTCCCGTTCCCGCCCGCCGTCGCCGCCATCGCCGCGGAACTGGTCCGCGACACCGATGCCCTGGCCCGGCTTACCGCCGAGCAGGCGGGATCGGCCTCGCTCGCCCGGATGCGCTCCTTCAACGGCCGGGTTCAGTCCGCCAGTGCGGTTGTCCAGGCCGAGCTCAGGCTGATGGCCAAGGCCCTGGACGTACGACCGACCGTCAGTGAGGAGCCCTGATTCGCCTATCCCCCAGGGGGTTCCCGTCACCCGACAGGAATCTGTCTTTCCTCACGCTAACCGCCTAGCCTCGCTTTCCCGCCGTTTCATTCAGGTTGAGCAGATACCGGATAAAGCTGAAATGCCGGGAGGACAGGTCCCGTCCGGCGTAGACTCCGGTACCACGCTTACCCCGCTTGTTGTCGACTCCCGGATAGCAGGCTTAACGAATGGCCTCGCCCCCCGCTCGTGTCATTCAGGTAGCCGTTCAGTCGCAGTCGCGACTGTTCCGTGACACGCTGTCGTCGTCACTTTCGGTACGGCCAGACGTCACCGTGGTCGGTACGGTGGCCGAGCCCGATCAGATGTCGGCGCTGTGTGAACTGCGGCAGCCTGATGCGGCGATCTTTGATGCCGGCTCACGGCTACACGACATCTGCGGCCCGGTGACCGGGCTCATGCAGCTATTCCCTGACCTGAACGTCATAGCGACCTACCGGGGCGCCACCGAGGCGGACTTGTCGGCCGCCTGCCGGGCAGGCGTCTCGTCGCTCGTGCCCGAGTCCCACGGCCTCGAGGCCATGCTGGCGGTACTCCGGCGCCGGCGCGGCCGCCATGCGGCGCGGGCGAGCACCGGCGAGATGACCGACCGCGAGCTGGAGATACTCGTGCTCGCCGGCTCCGGTCACAGCGTTCCGGAGATCGCCGACCTGCTCGGGATCAGTCCCCTCACGGTGGAGAACGTCAAGCGCCGGATCTACGCCAAGCTGGACGTGAACAGCGGGGCGCACGCCGTGTCGAGGGCGGCGTCGCTCGGAATCCTGGACCAGCACCCCGCCCCGGCGCGGGCGCACCGCGAGCCGCCGAACGAGGACATCGTCGTGCTCACCGTGGTGGCCGGCCAGCCGTGCTGGGCCCTCGATCAGGTAACCCGGCTCCTTCTGGCCAACGGGCTCCCGTTCGTGCTCGTGCGCGACCGCACGCACGTCTCGCAGACGCACTGGGCGCGCTGGCATCGCGGTCCGATCATCGCTGCCCTGGTCGACCCGCTGCCGGCGGACTGGGGGATCGTCGAGGAACTCGCCGTTCCCGCCATCTTTGTGCATAGCAAAGAGCTCGACTCCGGCGAGGTCGCCGACGCGCTCGCCGAAGGGGCGACATCGCTGGTGCACGCCGAAACCATCGATGATCGCTTCCTGTCGGTGCTGCGCATGACCGCCCAGGGCTACCTCGTCGTGGACTCGCTGCCGATGCGGCCCCTGATCGGCGCCGTGCGCGCGCGCTGGGACCAGCGGGCTCCCGGCGCGGGTGAGCGTCCCGAGCTGACCATCCGGGAGAGCGACATCCTGCGGTACGGCGCTCAGGGCTACTCGATCCGGCAGACGGCGCGCCTGCTCGGCATCGCCCCGAAGACGGTCGAGAACATCCAGACGCGCCTGTTCCGCAAGCTCGGCGTCCGCAACCGGGCGGGAGCAGTGGCCGTCGCCAACGCATTCGGCCTGCTGCCGGAGACGGCACCGGCAGCCGGCGGCTATCCGCCTGCCGCCGACAGACCGGCGGAGGCCGCCCTGCCGCCGCTGCACTGAGGCGCCCGGCCACTACCGCCGGAGATCTCGCAGCGCCGTCCGGGCCGCGCACTGGCCGCACATGCCGTGCACACCGCCGCCGGGCGGGGTCGAGCCCGAGCAGAGGTATGTCCCCGAGCGGCGTTCCCGCGTGAGGGGCACCCGGTACGGATTCCAGCGCAGCGACGGCCCGGCGATGGTCTGCCGCACCGTGGCCGCGCCCGCCGCGATGTCGCCGCCAACGTAGCCAGGGTTGTAGCGCTCCATGGCGGCCGCAGTCAGGACCGACCGGGCCAGGATCAGGTCGCGGAAGCCGGGAGCGAACCGCTCGATCTGCGCCTCGATCCGGTCCGTCATGTCGACATCCGACCCCGGCGGCACGTGGCAGTAGGCCCAGAGCACGTGCTTCCCGGCGGGCGCCCGGCTCGGGTCGACCACTCCCGGCTGCGTCACCAGGCAGAACGGCTGCTCCGGATGCCGGCCAGCCGCGACGCCCGCCTCCGCCCGCGCGACGTCGGCGATGGTGCCGCCGGCGTGGACCGTGACCGTCTGCCGGCACGCCTCGTTCTGCCAGGGAACGGGGCCGTCCAGGGCCCAGTCAACTTTGCACACACCCGGCCCGTAGCGGAACCGGCGCATCGCGCGGCGGTAGCCAGCCGGGAGCTCGTCACCCGCCATCTCGAGCAGCTGACGCGGCGTGATGTCCAGCAGCACGGCCCGCGCGGGCGGCAGGTCGGCAAGGCTCTTGATCCAGGTCCCGGTCGTGATCGTTCCGCCCAGGGCGGCAAGCTCCGCGGTCATCGCCGCGATCAGCCGGCCGCTGCCGCCCTCGACCACGGGCCAGCCGCTGGTGTGCGCCGTCAGCAGGAACGTCAGCCCGAACGCGCCGGTCAGCGGCGCGGTCAGCGGCCGGATCGAGTGCGCGGCCATGCCGGCCAGCAGCGCCCGGCCCTCCGGCGTGCGCAGGCGGCGCGCCAGTGCCGTGGCCGGCAGCAGGCCCTCCGCGCCAAACCGCGCCGCCGGGACGGGATGCCTCGGCACCGACCGGATCGGCCCGAGGGCCAGCGACATGATCGCATCGCTGTGCCGTTCCAGCGGACCCATCAGCCGCCGGTACGCCGCCGCGTCCTGGCCCAGCCCGGCGGCGGTCTGCGCGACCGACCCGCTCACCGCGCCGGCCCGGCCGCCGTCCAGCGGGTGCGCCGCCGCGACCACGGGGGCCAGCAGCCGCACCCCGTGCGCGGCCAGGTCGGAGGCGGCGAAGAACGGCGAGGCGGCCGCCAGCCCGTGCACGGTCGAGCACACGTCGTGCGCGAAGCCGGGAAGGGTGAGCTCGGCCGTCCGGCAGCCGCCGCCGGGCTCGTCCGCGCCCTCGAAAACCTGCACCTGGAGCCCGGCCCTGGCGAGCGTCAGCGCCGCCGCCAGGCCGTTGGGCCCGGACCCGACGACGATGGCGTCGGGCTGGCTCACGGGCAGATCACCTCGCCGTCCGCGGCCAGCGCGACCGGCACGGGGCGGTCGCGGAGCCCGGCTTCCAGCTTCTCCAGCTCGCTGTCGGTGCGGTCGGGCCGGTGATGCAGCAGCAGGACCCGGCCCGCCCCCGCAGCGACCGCGAGCCCGATGGCGTACTCGGCCGCCGCATGGCCGAGGGTCCGCGCCGGGTCAAAGTCCTCGGCGTACCAGAACGAGTCGTGCATGAGGATGTCGGCGCCGCCGGCGAGTTCCATCGCCGCGTCGTGGTACGCGCCGAGCCCGTCGGGACCGGGCCCGAGGTCGGTCGGGCTGTGGTCGGGCAGGTACGCGATCGAGGTGGTGCCGTCGCTGACCCGGTACCCGAAGGTGCGGCCGCCTGCGTGCGGGATCTCCCGCGCCAGCAGCGTGAGCGCACCGAGCCGGACGGTGCCCGGCTCGAGTCCGGCGAATTCCCAGGTGCCGCGCAGCTGGCCCGGCGTGATCGGGAAGTTCGGCGGGGACATCCCGCGTTCCAGGGCCGCCTCGGCCGACGAACCATCCGGCGGCGCCGGCAGGAGCAGGCGGACCGACGCGTCGTCCCGGTCGCCGGCCGCGAAGAACGGGAGACCGTGCACGTGATCCCAGTGCAGGTGCGTCAGCGCGATCGTGCCCGCGAACGGCCCGCCCGCGAGCAGTCGCGTGACCTCCCTGATCCCGGTGCCCGCGTCCAGCAGCAGCTCGGGCACCGCCGAGCCCGCGGGCGTGATCGCGAGACACGAGGTATGGCCGCCGAACCGGACGAACTCGCGGCCAGGCGCCGGGGTTGATCCCCTGGTCCCGCAGACGTTGATGCGCACCTAGCCGCCCGAGACCGCATCCTCGCGCCGGTGGCCTGCTGACAGTTCGACGAGCGAGTCGCTGTCGAACTGGCTGGCGGGTACCCCGGCGACCCGGCAGGGGGTAACGGCGACCAGGGTCGATGTGCGGAGCCCGGTCTCCAGATGGGCACGCTCGCCGAGCATGGCACCCGGTCCGTACTCGGCTAGCTGAACGCCGTCACGGTCCACGCGGATCACCCCGTCAAGCACCAGATACAGGTCGGAGCCCGTATCGCCCTGCCGTACGAGCGTATCGCCGGGCTTGAGGGTGGCGAACGCGGGCTTGCGGGCGCCGTGCATCAGCTGCACCGACAGGGCCCGCTCGAGCGCGGTCCCGACCGCGGTCACCAGCGCGGGCGAGTCCTCCTCGCCCCAGGGGGTGTGCTGGATACCGGAGCCCGCCGTCCAGTCCTTGAAGCTGGTCAGCCCGGACTTGGCCGTAAGCTGACCCGCCGAGTCGTAGATCCAATGGCGGGGGAACGAGCTTGCGCCGGGCATCTCGAACTCCGTCCGCGCATCGGCGTGCAGGGTCAGGGCCAGCGTTGTCCACACGAGCGGCGCCTGCCACTGCACGAACGGCTTGCGGCTCACCCGCCGGGGCATGGGCGCGCCGGTCCGGCCGCCGACCGTCTGCACGAACCGGACGCAGCCGTCACCGAACTCGGGCGCATGCTGAATGTCCGGCAGCTTGGCGGCCTGGAACCGGTACTTCAGAGCGCCGAGCCGGACCACCGTGGCGCCGATCAGGCCGGCGGCGGAGTAGCCCGCGTCGGTGATCCGCCCGTCATCCGCCACCTCGATCCAGGCCCGGAGCGGGTTGGCGAACCGGAACCGGTCGGCCGCCTGCAGGGCGGCGAGATCGACAATCTCGTCCGGTGGCGGATCGTCATAATGTCCGATCCCGGAGTCGAACGCCACGCGCATGCTGCCGGTGACAGCCTCGGACGGGATCCAGGACACCGATGTAACGCTGCTCTCGTACCTCATGCCGCCAGCTTCGCCAGCGCGCGGCCGCGCTGACAGGGTGCTGCCACTGGGGTTGACCGGAAGCCAGCACCACGCCGAAACGGGCGGTCGCCCCCTGGTCAGGCCGGGTGGCGGCATGCGACAACTGTTCTGATGAACGGCAACGCGGTGCCCTCCCGGCGCACTATCAGCGTTTTTCTCGCGGACGACAACCTGATCGTCCGCGAGGGAGTGCGCGCGCTCATCAACCGCAGCCCCGACCTTGAGGTCATCGGCGTCGCGGCCGACTACGACGAGGTGATCGCGGGCTGTGCCGGGCACGCTCCCCGGGTCCTGGTCACCGATATCAGGATGCCGCCGTCTTTTCGCACCGAGGGCATCGACGCAGCTAAGGAGGTCAGGAAGCGGCATCCGGGTACCGGCGTCGTCATCCTGTCGCAGTTCGACGACCCCGAGTACGCGGTGGCCCTGCTGGCCGACGGATCGGCGGGGTACGGCTACCTGCTCAAGGACCGCGTGGCCGAGGGGAGTCAGCTCGCCGACGCGATCCGCAGCGTGGCCAGCGGCGGCACCGCGGTCGACCCCACGATCGTCGAGGCGCTGCTGCAGCCGGTCATCAGCCCTGGCGGCCTGCTCCCGGCCGAGGAGGAGCTGCTCGGGCTGATCGCGGAAGGCAAGCCGATCAAGGCGATTGCCGCCGCGCGGAAGATGCCGGCGGAAGCCGTGGACGCCGAGGTGGAGGCGGTGTTCCTGAAGCTGGCGGCCGGCGTCTCGGCTGGCCAGCAGGGCGCGATCCGCCGGCTCCGGCTACTGCACCAGGCGATCGTGGACCGGGAAGAGCAGGGCGAGACGCTGTCCAGGCTGCTGCCGAGCGGTCTGGCCGAGAAGCTGCGGAGCGAGTCCCGCCCGATCGGCGAGACCGAGCGGGTAACGGTGACCGTGCTCATGAGCGACATCCGGTCTTACTCGACCATCGCCGAGCATGCGGACCCGAGCCAGCTCGCGGGTCAGCTGGGTACCCATCGGGCGGCGATGAACCGGGCGATCCTCGGCCAGTCCGGCACGGTGATGCAGTTCGTCGGTGACGCGGTCATGGCCGTCTTCGGCGCACCCTTCCCGCAGGCCGATCACGCCGACCGGGCCGTCGCCGCCGCAGTCGCCATGCATGCCCTGCAGTCCGAGATCAACGCCGAGTGGGAGCGTGAGGGCATGCCGGCCTTCGGGCTCGGGCTCGGGCTGTCCACCGGGGAGGCTGCTGCAGCGCTGCTGGGATCGGCCGAGCGCCTCGAGTACACCCTGGTCGGCGACACCGTGAACCTGTCCCAGCGGCTGCAGCAGCTGGCCGCGCCGGGCGAGACCGTGCTGTCGGAGGCGACCGTCAAAGCCCTGTCCGCGCCCGTCGACGTGCTGCCGCTGCCCGCGCAGATGGTGAAAGGCCGCGACACTCCCGTCGTGGCGTTCAAGCTGATGACACAGCCGGGCCGGCGGCCCGATCCTGTTGCCGGAGGGGAATGACATGACCAGCACCGATCTCGCCCTGCAGATGCGCGGCGTACGCAAGACCTTCGAGGCCGAGAACGCACCCGTCCGCGCGCTGCGCGGCGTCGACCTGGACGTCGCCCGGGGCGAATTCGTGGCCATCACGGGACCGTCAGGGAGCGGCAAGTCGACGCTGCTCAACCTGGCCGCCGGTCTCGACCTGGCCGACGAGGGCAGCATCGTGGTCGCGGGCGATGAGATCACCGGCCAGGGTGAGGACGAGCTGGCCCGGATGCGACGCCGTCACATCGGCATCGTCTTCCAGTTCTTCAACCTGCTCGAGGGCGTGACCGTGCAGGAGAACGTGGCGCTGGCCGCGATCATCGCCGGCCGGAAGCGGCGCACCGCCGAGACGCGCGCCCGCGACCTGCTGGATCTCCTGGGCCTCGGCGACAAAGCCGCCGCAACGCCGGGCGTCCTGTCCGGCGGCCAGCGGCAGCGCCTCGCGATCGCGCGCGCGCTCGCCAACGAGCCGACGCTGGTGCTCGCCGATGAGCCCACGGGCGCGCTCGATTCCGACGGCGGGCAGGAGGTCATCGAACTGCTGCGCCGGCTCCACGCCGGCGGCCAGACCATCCTGCTCGTCACGCACGACGCCGCCGTGGCCGACGCCGCGGAGCGCGTGGTGCGCATGCTCGACGGGCGGATCAGCCCCGACACCGCACCGGACGCAGTCCCGCCGGGCGCGACGGTGCCCGCCCACGTGCGATGACCCAGGTGCCCACCCGGCCGGCCGATGCGGCGCCGCCGACCATCGTCGGGGCGGCACCGCTGGCCGGCGACGCTGGCCGCAGCGGCGTCCGAAGGGTTGCGACGGGCATCCTGTTCCCGGTCGCAGCCGTCGCGCTCACCGCGGTCGCGCTGCGCGGTCCGGGCGCGCTGTCGGATCTGCAGCAGGTCGCGGCGGCACTGATCGTGGCCGCCGCTATCTCTGCGGCCGTCCTGGCCCGATCTGCCGAGCGGACCCCGCAGTGGCAGCTCGCCGCGGGGACCCTCATCGCCGCCGCGGCGTTCGGCTCCTACCGGCTCGCCGGGCATCTGACCGGCGCCCCCCGGCATGCCGCCGTCGCGGCGGGCAGCGGCGGCGCGCTGCTGGTCATGGCGGTCTCGGTGCATCTCGCGCTCGCGCTGCCTGACGGCCGGCTGACTCGTCCCCCGGTCCCTGGCCACCGGCCGGCGCGGCCCGACCGGCCCGCCCAGCTCAGCCGGACCCGGCGGCTGACCACGATCCTGGCGTACGCGGCCGCGATCACTGCGGGACTGGTACTCGGCGGCCGCGACCTGACGGTCAGCGTCACCGCGGGCGCGGCCCTCTGGGCGATCGCGCTCGCCGCGACCCTGCCCGCGGCCCGCCTGGAATACCTGGCGGCCGCGGGCCGTGATCGCGAGCGGCTGCAGTGGATCAGCGCGGGCGCCGTTACCGCCGCCGGCCTGGCGATTGCCCTGGCCGTGCTGAACCTGCTCGTGGGCTGGCCGGTCGCGGTCGCGGCCAGCACCGCGGCCTGCACGATCGCCCTGCCCGCCGGCATGATCGCCGGCGAACTCCGGCCGCTGCGGCCGGCTGGCGGCCGGGTGCTCGTTCAGCTGATCGCGGTCACCGGATTCACCGCCCTGGTCGCCGTGGTCTACGTAATCGTGGTGCTCGGCGTCGGCAACGGCGCGGCCGACGTCGGTGACCGTGAGCTGCTCGGCCTGTCGATGGTCGCGGCCGCGATCGCCGCGGTCGGCTACCTGCCGGCCCGCGAGCGCCTGCTCGCCTGGGCAAAGCACGCCGTATACGGAGCGCGCGAGGCGCCCGATGAGGCCCTGCGGACTTTCGGCAGCCGACTGTCCCGCGCGATCCCCCTGGACGAGCTGCTCCTGCAGCTCGCCGAGTCGCTGCGCAAGACCATGGCGCTGACCAGCGCCGAGGTCTACACCGGCAGCGGTGACGTGCTGGAACGCGCGGTGTCGGTCCCCGACGCCGGCCCGCGGTCGATCCTCGTGACCCCGCGCGAGCGGTCGGTCGTGACCAGAGCGGGCGTGTCCGGCAGCGCCTGGGCAACCGTCTGGCTGCCTGCCTTGCTCGACGGCCGCGAAAGCGTGCAGCTGCGCGTCGCGCCGGTCGGTCACGCCGGGCAGCTGCTCGGGCTGATCGTCGTGGAACGACCGGGCGCAGGCGACAGTTTCGGCGAGGACGACGACCGGGTGCTCACCGACCTGGCCCGGCAGGTTGGCCTGGCGCTCCACAATGCGCAGCTTGACTCGGCGCTACAGACGACGCTCGACGAGCTCCGGGCCCAGGCCGAGGCCCTGCGCGAGTCCCGCGCCCGCATCGTGGCGAGCGGAGACGCGGAGCGCCGGAAGATCGAGCGCAACCTGCACGACGGTGCCCAGCAAAGCCTCGTCGCGCTCGCGGTGAGCCTGCGGCTTGCCCGCGACATGCTCGACGACGAGCCCGCGGCGGCCGGCGAGATGCTCGATCAGGTGGCCGGCGACCTGCGAGCGACGATCGGTGAACTGCGCGATCTGGCTCACGGCATCTACCCGCCGCTGCTGGCCGACAGCGGCCTCGGCCGGGCGCTGGAAGCGGCCGCCAGCCGCAGCCCGCTGCCGGTGACTGTCAGCGCCCCCGGCCTCCGCCGGTACCCGCCCGACGTCGAGGCGGCGGTGTACTTCTGCTGCCTGGAAGCGCTGCAGAACGCGGCCAAGCACGCGGCCGGGGCCACCGTCAGCGTGCGCGTCTGGGAGGAGTCGGGCGGCCTGCTGTTCGCGGTAGCCGACGATGGCCCCGGTTTCGACGTGGCGGCGGCCCGCGGCGGTCACGGGTACATGAACATGGCCGACCGGCTCGGCGCCATGGGCGGCACGGTGCGCTGGCAGTCTCAGCCGGGCCACGGAGCGACGGTGCAGGGTTCAATCCCGCTAGCCTAGGTTTCCCGTGGTCCGGGCCAGCCGTCGTCGCGATGCGCCCACATCCGGCGCAGCAGGTCCGCGGCCAGCTGCTCCTTGTGGACGTACCCGGCGGCGCCGCTTGACCTCGCCTCGTCGGGCAGATCGCGGACGTCGTACGTGGAGCAGAGGATCACCACCGTGCCCGGGTGCGCCGCGAGGATCTGTCTGGTGGCTTCGATGCCGTTCATCCGCGGCATGTTGATGTCCATCAGCACCAGCTCGGGGTGCAGGCGGCCGGCGAGCTCGACCGCCTCGTCCCCACTGGAGGCCTCGCCGGCCAGCTCGAACTCGTCCAGCCGCCGCAGCACTGCCTTCGCCGCCAGCCGGAAGGGCGCCTGGTCATCGACAACGAGTACGGAATGCGAGCCAGCCACATGATCAGTCTCGCACGCTCGACGTCAGTGACCCAGGGTGCTGACACCCGGGCGACAGGAAGGGCAGCCTCCCCTCAGCCGACCGCCTGCTCCTCGTTGAGGTACATGAGGACGGCCTTAACCCGCCTGTTGACGTCGCGTTCCTCGCTCAGGTTCAGCTTGGCGAAGATCGAGTTCGTGTGCTTCTCGACCGCTCGCTCGGTGACGAACAGCGCGGCCGCGATGGCCGAGTTGCTCTTGCCCTGCGCCATCTCGGCGAGGATCTCCAGTTCTCTGGTCGTGAGCGAGCCGAGGCCGAGCTGACCGTCGTGCGCGCGGGAGCGCACGAGCTGATCCACTACCGTCGGGTCGATAACCGACCCGCCGGCGGCGACCGTCCGGATCGCGGCGGCCAGCTCGTCCACGTTGCCGATCCGCTCCTTGAGCATGTAGGCACGGCCCGCCGAGCCGCCTTCGAGCAGCGCGATCGCGTAAGCAGGCACGGCGTACTGACTCAGCACGACCACGCCCGTGGCCGGCTGGTGCTGGCGGATCCAGGCGGCCGCCTGAATGCCCTCGTCGGTCCCGGTAGGCGGCATCCTGATGTCGGTCACCACCACGTCCGGGCGCTCGCGCTCGGCCAGCGCCAGCAGGCCGGGCAGGTCGCCGGCACTGCCCACCAGCTCCATGTCGGCGTTCGCCGCGACCAGCCGGGAGATCCCCTCGCGCAGGAGCACGTGGTCGTCGGCGAGCACTACCCGAATACTGGTCATCGCCGCAGATCGTACGCGGTCTATGTGGCCGGGTGCTATCACACCGTGAAGGGTGGTGCCCGCACACCTGCCGGCGGCGGGGATTCCGGCGCACAATGACGCCATGAGGATCGCCTGGTATGCCGGCCGCGCGACGTGGCGGCAGAGCTGGCGCGTCACCGTGGTGGTGGCGCTCATCGGCGGCCTGCTCGGCGCGGTCGCTCTCGGTGCACTCGCGGGGGCGCGCCGCACCGACTCCGCCTACGGCCGCTACCTGCGCTCGGTGAACGACGGCAACTTCATGGTGGATATCCCCGGTCCGATTCTCCAGGCGATCACGGCGATCGAGCATGCTCCCGGCGTGACCTCGAGCGCTGCCTGGATCGGAATGTCCGGCGATCCGGTCATCAACGGCAAGGTCGACGATTCGTTCCTCACCAACTCGCTCACCGGCACCATCGGCGGCGAGTTCTACCGGCAGGATAAGGTCACCGTGCTGGCCGGCAAGATGCCGTCACCGAGCTCTGCCAACCAGATCGTGCTGACGCAGAGCATGGCTAACGCTTTCCGGGCGCAGGGGACGCAGTTCCGCGTCGGCGACCGGATGACGTGGCAGCTCTACCGGCTCCCCTACTCGAACGGTGAAATCAAGCAGGAGAACCCGCCCCCGACGCGGCGGATTACTTTCACCATCGCGGCGATCGTTAACCTGTCTCCCGCGCTGGCCGACCAGTTCGATGAGACCGCGGGCGCGATCATGACACCGGCCGCCACGGCACCCTATCTCCGGGGCTGCGACCCCGCGGCCCCGGTCGACTGCCAGTGGAACTTCGGCTGGGCCTCATTGCGAATGCGGAACGGTGATGCGGGCGTGCCCGCGCTGCAGAACTGGCTGCAGCACTACGGGATCACGCTGATGAGCAACCCAGTACTGAGACCCTACGGCCCGTACCAGTTCTCCATTCACCGGCTCTCGACGGTCCAGCACGAGGCCCAGCAGGCGATCGAGCCGCAGGCGCTGGCGCTGGCGGTCCTGAGCGGGCTGGCCGCGCTCGCGCTCACGCTGCTGATGGCGCAGGGGCTGGCCCAGCTGCTGAGCCGGCCGGCGGCGGACGCGCCTACGCTGCGCGCCATCGGCGCCAGCCGGACCGAGGCCGCCGCAGCCACCGCCGGGTGGGGCGTTGTCGCCGTGGTCGGTGCCATCCTGCTATCAATCGCCGGAGCCATCGCCGTCTCGCCGCTCGCGCCCGTCGGCCCGGTCCGGGATTACGATCCGGCGCGTGGTTTCCAGGCCGACTGGCTGGTGCTCGGAGGCGGCGGGGCCGTGCTCCTGCTCATTCTGCTGACCCAGCTCGCGTGGCTCGCCTGGCGCGCGGTCCGGCAGGGCCGCGAGCTCCCGGCACCTAGGGCGTCCGCCCTCGTGGCCGCCGCCAGCCGCGCCGCGCTGCCGGTGACCGTCGTCACCGGGATCCGCCACGCGCTCGAGCGCGGAACTGGTCGGCTCAAGGCGCCCGTGCTCGTCACGCTCACGGGCTCAGTCGTCGCGGTCGCCGCCCTCGTCGCCGCGCTGGTGTTCGGCGCCAGCCTCACCGGCCTGACCACGCACCCGGCACGATACGGCTGGAACTGGAACTTGTTCATCGAGTCGTCCGGCGGCTGGGGCAGCTGGCCCATAGGCGCCAAGGATCCGCTGGTTCCATTGGTCAGAGACCAGCCGGGTGTTCTGGGCTGGTCCGAGCTGGGCTTCGCGCAGGTCAGCCTCGGCTCGACCGAGTTCCCGGTCATGGGTATCGTGCCACATGGCCAGGTCGTCGAGCCTCCCACGACCAGCGGCCACCCGCTCACGGGTGAGAACCAGGTCGAGTTCGGCGCCGAGACCATGCGCCAGCTCCGGCTCCACCTTGGCGAGAAAATTCACATCGGCGACGACCGTCATCCGATCACCGTGGTGGGCACCGTAACGCTGCCCTCAATCGGAGTCGTGCTCACCGACCACGTCTCGCTCGGGCGGGGCGCGATGATGGAGGAGGACACGCTCCTGGCGATCCTCCTCGGCCCGAACTCCGGCCCAGTCGGAGACAACCCGGAGCTGAACGTGGCCCTGCCCGTCTATCCGTCGGCAGCGGTTTTCGACGTCAGCTCGCAGGCCGAAGGCAACGCGCTGGCGAAACGGATCATCAAGGCCGTCGGCGCGCAGCCCGGCAACGCGGGCTCCCTCTACCCGCTGTCCCCGCAGCTGGGCGCCCCGGTCCGGAACGCCAGCCAGATGGGCAGCCAGCCCCGGACGCTCGCGATCGGCGTGGCGATCGCCGCGGTGCTGGCGCTCGGCCTCACGATCCTGGCTTCCGTCCGGGAGCGGCGCCGGGACCTGGCCCTGCTCAAGGCCCTCGGCCTGCGGTCCCGCCAGATCCGGGCGGTTGTCGGCTGGCAGACCACGACGATCCTGGTCATCGCGATCGCAGCCGGGGTGCCGCTCGGCATTGCGGCCGGGAACTGGCTGTGGACCACCTTCGCGAACTCGATCGGCGTCGTGCCCCTGCCGGTGGTGCCCGCCACGGCCCTGGTGGCCGGCATCGGGGCGCTGCTCGTCGGCGGGAACCTGCTGGCCCTCTGGCCCGCGCACCTGGCGGCGCGGATCGCGCCGGCCGCTACCTTCCGCACCGAGTGAGGCGCCCGGTCAGTTCGCGTCGCGCAGGTAGCTCAGGACGGCGAGAACCCGGCGGTGACTGCGGTCGTCCGGCGGCAGCTCCAGCTTCCCGAAGATGCTGGCGACGTGCTTTTGGACGGCACCGGTCGACACGACCAGGACCTCGCCGATGCTGCTGTTGGAATGGCCCTCGGCGATCAGCGAGAGCACCTCGCGCTCGCGAGCCGTCAGCCGGGTGAGCGGGCCGCGGGCCCGCCCGCGGGCGAGCAGCTGCCTGACGACCTCAGGGTCCAGGGCGGTCCCGCCGCCGGCCACGCGGCGCAGGCTCGCGATGAACTCGCTCACGTCGGCCACCCGGTCCTTGAGCAGGTAACCGGTCCGGCGGGTGTCGCCGGCCAGCAGCTCGGTGGCATACCGCTCCTCGACGTACTGGGACAGCACGACGATGCCGACCCCGGGCCAGCGCGAGCGGATCTCCAGGGCCGCCCGCAGGCCCTCGTCGGTGTGCGTGGGCGGCATGCGCACGTCGACGATCGCGAGATCCGGTGCCAGCGCGGCAACCGCGCTCAGCAGCTGCGGCGCATCCGGCACCGCGGCCACGACATCGAACGAGTCGTCGCGCAGCAGCGCGGAGATCCCCTCGCGCAGCAGCAGGTTGTCCTCGGCAATCACGACGCGCACGGGATCACCGCCGTCACCGTCGTCGGACCGCCCTTGGGGCTGTCCACCGACAGGCTGCCGTCCACGGCGGCCAGCCGCCCGGCCATGCCCGCGAGACCGCCGCCGGGAGTGACCACCGCGCCGCCGACGCCGTCGTCGGTTACCGCCACCACCAGGTCTCCGCTCTCGTCGCTGATCCGCAGCGCCGCCTGACTCGCCGACGCGTGCTTGGCCAGGTTGGCGATCGCCTCCGCAGCGGTGAAGTACGCGACTGCCTCCTGATTATGACCTGGCCGCCGGCGGAGGCGGACCGACACCGCCACCGGTACCGGAGCGCCGGCCACCAGTGCGGACAGCGCCGCGTCCAGACCGCGCTCGTCCAGGATGGCCGGATGAATGCCGCGCGCGATGCTCCGCAGGTCGGCGAGCGCCTCCTTGGCATCGGAGTGAGCCTGCCGCAGCAGGTCATCCGCCGCCGCCGGATCGCGGTCCATCCGCGCCCTGGCCCGGTCGATCTGCATGGCCAGTGACACCAGCCGCGGCTGGACCCCGTCGTGCAGATCGCGCTCGATCCGGTGCCTCTCGATGTCGCCGGCGTCAATCGCCAGCGCCCGTGACTGCGCCAGCCGGTCGACCTCGCCAGCCAGGAACTCGGCCCGGTCCGGCCCTAGCATCCGCTGGCCCAGTGCCGCGTCCAGGCGGGCGAACGCCCGGACCAGAGGCGGGAACAGCAGCAGCACCGCGAAACCAGTCAGGCCGGCCGTCACCTGCGCCCCCGCGCCGAGCACGCCGTGACCGAAGAACCAGCTGGTAAACGCAGGCGCCGTCGATCGGCCCCGCAGCGGGACGACGAACACCAGCCCGATGAAGGTCCACCAGCACAGCCCCAGGACGAAACCCGCCGCCGCGACTACCGGCGCCCGGATGACCTGATATCTGGCCAGCCGCCAGGCAGCGGCGCTGCGCCGCCAGTCGCGCTGAGCCGCGATCACCGGCTGGCCTGGCTGCCGGACCGGGAGCCGCGGCGGCGCGATCCTCAGCCCGTACGAGCGCCTGATCCGGCTCCGGTCGGCCCGGCCGAGCACGGTCCCCAGTCGCAGGGCCGCGGCCAGCAAGATCGCTCCCACGCCTACGACCCAGCTCAGCGCGACGGCCAGGGTCACCGCGAGCACGACCGCGACGCAGAAGAAGGCCCCGGTCAGCAGCGAGAAGGCTAGCGCGGCGGTCAGCAGCCAGGTATCCGCCGCGATCGGGCCGGCGAGCACCCTGGCGGCCCACGGTCTCGGCTGCCCCGCATCCGGCCTGCTCACCACTGCGGTGCGCCCGGCCGGAGAGTGTGCATGCTTCCAGCGTAGGAAATGCGGGACCGGCCGCGGAAATCCTGCCCGCCCCCGTAGCTCACTGGGGCTAGCCCTACCCCGATCCGGGTGATAGCAGCAATGCCTCCCGCGCCCGCCGGCAGCAGCCTGGAACACATGCAAGCGACAACCGGCTTCCCCCATGCCAGCAACCAGGCCGGGCCGGCCGGCCGAGACGACCGCGGCCGGCCGGTCCCGGCTCCCGATCCGGTCGTCCTGGACAGCGTCTCCAAGCGCTACGGCCGCCGGCGCCACGCCGTCCAGGCGCTCAGCGACGTGACCGTCAGCTTCCCCGGCGGGACGCTGACTGCCGTGGTCGGCGCATCCGGTTCGGGCAAGTCCACGCTGCTGCAGTGCGCGGCCGGCCTTGACACTCCGACCTCGGGCACGGTGCGGATCGCCGGTACCGACCTGTCCGGCCTGAGCCGCCGCAGGCTCTCGGTCCTGCGCCGGCGCCGGGTCGGCTTCGTCTTCCAGGCGCTGAACCTGGTGCCGACGCTCACCGTCGCCGAGAACATCGCGCTGCCGCTCCGCCTCGACGGCCGGCCGGCGCGCAAGGACGTCGTGACCCGGCTCGGTGAGGCAGTCGGCATCGGCGCGCAGCTGGGCCGCCTCCCGCACACGCTGTCGGGCGGGCAGCAGCAGCGCGCCGCTATCGCCAGAGCGCTGATTACCAGCCCGGACGTCATCTTTGCCGACGAGCCAACGGCGGCGCTCGACCTGGTCACCGCCGACGGCATCCTCGGCCTGCTGCGCGAGGCGGCGAACGATCCCCGGCGGGCGGTCGTGATCGTCACGCACGACCCGGTTGCCGCCAGCCGGGCCGACCGGGTGCTGATGCTCGACGCCGGCCAGATCGTGACCGAGATGACCGCCCCCGACGCCGCGGCGGTTGCCGCCGTCCTGCAGCGGCAGGGGCCACGGCGATGATGGGTGTCATCGCCGCATCGCTGCGCCGTCCTGCGCCGCTGATCGGCAGCCTGGTTGCCCTTGTCTTGTCCGCGCTCATCATCGTGATCGCGGCTTCCTTCATCGGCACCGGCAGTCACGCCACCGGCGCGGTTGACCGCTTGGCCGCCGCGGACGTCATCGTGACCGGCCGCCAGCAGCTCACGGTCCGCGCGGACGGCGGGCCGCAGACGGTGCCGCTGCCGGACTACCGACGCGTTCCGGCGGCGCTGGCCGCCCGGCTCGGCTCGCTGCCCGGCGCCCGGGCCGCGGTCCCCGACGCTTCGTTCCCGGTCGCCCTGATTCTGCCGGGCGGCCGCGTGGTCACCGGCACCGCCGCGGCGCCCCTGGCCGGCCAGAGCTGGACCAGCGCGCGGCTCGCCCCGTTCCGGCTCATTGCGGGCACGCCGCCGGCAGCGCCCGGCCAGGTCGTCGTCGGGTTGCAGCTGGCCCGGCAGGGCGGCCTGCGCACCGGCTCCGTGGTGCGGCTGGCCGGGGCGGACCGGCCGGCGCTGCGAGTGACCGGGGTCGCGTCCGACGGGCGGGCCGACGCCGCATCCGCGAGCTCGGTGTTCTTCGCCCCGGCGCAGGCAGCCGCACTCTACGGTCATCCCGGCCAGGCTGACCTCATCGGCGTGATCGCCAGGAACGGAACGGGGTCCCCAGCGCTCGCGGCCGAAGTCAGGTCGGTGACCGGCGGGCAGTACACGGTGGCGACCGGCGCCGCCCGCGGAGCAGCGGAGGACCCGGCCATCGCCGGCGATGACGCCGACATCGAGGGACTTGGCGGCAGCGCGGGTGCCGACATCATCGTCATCGCGCTGTTCGTCGTGGCGGGCACGGTCGCGCTGTCGGTGAGCCAGCGGCACCGCCAGTTCGCGCTGCTGCGTGCCGTCGGCGCCACGCCCGGTCAGGTCCGCCGCGCAGTCCTCGCCGAGCTGGCCGTGCTCGGGGTGGCGGGCGGCGCCGCCGGATGGCTGCCCGGATGCTGGCTGGCCAGGCGGGCCGTGCGCGGGATGGTCGGCCACGACCTGCTCCCGCCGGGCGCCGCCGCCTGGACGAGCCCGTGGCTGCTGCTCATCGCGGTGGGCAGCTGCGTGGTGATCGGCGCGCTGTCGGGGCTGCTGGCTGCCCGCCGGGCGGGCCGGGCGGCGCCGGCCGACGCCCTGCGCGACTCGGCCGCCGACCGCCGCTGGCCCCACCCGGTCCGCACCGGGCTCGGGCTTGCCGGGCTCGGCGGCAGCGGGGCACTGGTCGTCGCGATTACCCGCGGCGGGGCCGGCACCCAGGAGCTCGGCACGGCGCTGTCGCTCCTGCTCGCGCTGATGGTGACCGTGGCGCTGCTCGGCCCGCTGCTGGCCGCGCTCGCCGAGCTCCTCCTGCGGCTGCCGGCGCGGGCCGGCGGCGTGGCCGGACGGCTGGCGATGGCCGAGGTCGCCAGCCAGCCCCGGCGGATGGCCTCGGCGTTCCTCCCGGTCGCCCTGTCGCTCGCGTTCGCCGGAACCGTCTACTTCCTCGACACGACGGCCGGGCACACCGCCGACGTCCAGGAACGCCAGCGGCTCACCGCGGCCGAGGTCGTCACCGCTCCAGGGCCAGGGGTCGCCCCGGCGGCCCTGGCCGCCATCTCGCGCCAGCCGGGCGCGCTTGACGTCGTCGGGCTGACGCCGGCTCAGATCACCGTGACCGATCCCGACCTGGACACGATCGCGGGAGAGGTGGTCAGTGGCGGGTCGCTGCCCGGCGTTCTGGACCTCCACGTGACCGCGGGCAGCCTCCGCCGCCTGGCGCCAGGGCAGATCGCGCTGAGCGCGGTCGAGGCGAGCGCTGGTCAAATGAACGCGCACCTCGGCAGCACGATCACCGCGTGGCTGCCGGACGGCGCACCCTACCGGGCCCGGGTGTCGGCCATCTTTACGCGGTCGTTCGGCTTCGCGGACGTGCTCATTCCGGCCAGCGCGGCCGCCGGGCACCTGCCCTCGCCCGCGGTCGGGCAGATCCTGGCGCAGGGAGGGCCGCCGGGCGCGCTCGGCGGGTTGCGAAACCGGTTCCCCGGCCTGCAGGTCAGCGGCCGTCAGCTGGTCAACGCCGAGGATCAGCAGATGCAGTCGCAGACCGACTACCTGAACAAGCTGATCCTCGCCTCGATCGTGCTCCTGGCCGCGATCACGGTGATCAACACGCTGGTGATGACCACCGTGGGCCGGCGCCAGGCGCTCCTGCTCCTGCGCCGGGTCGGCGCGACCACCGGCCAGCTGCTCGGCGTCACGGCATGGCAGTCGGCGCTGCTCGCCGGGACGGGCATAGTCCTCGGCGTGACCGCGGGCGGCGTCACCCTGTCGACCATGACCAGGGCGATCACCGGGACCTGGCCGTATGTCCCGGTCACGGCCGGGGTCGCGCTGATCGTGGCCGTGATAGCGCTGACGCTGGCCGGGACGCTCGGCCCGACCGTGCTGCTTCTCCGGCGGTCCGGAGCCGACCAGGCCTGAGGCGGCGGGCGGGTTCGTAGACTAATCGGAAGATGAGCACTGCCACGCCATGGATCTTCGTCGACTGCGAGGCCCGCGGCATCAGCCCGGTCAACGGGGTGCTGACCGAGTTCGGGGCCGTTCACTACGACACCCGCGACACCTTTCACGGACGCCTGTTTGAGGCCACCCCGGACCCCGCGAACCCGGCGATCAGCCTCGTCGGCGAGCGGGTCGCGTACGACCTGGAGGTGGCCGAGAGCTTCGCGGCCTGGCTCAGGGAGCATCTGGGCGCCGGCCGGCCTGTGTTCGTGAGCGACAACCCCGCCTACGACTGGCAGTGGATAGCCGGCATGTTCGACCGGGCCGGGATGGAGAATCCGTTCGGGCACTCGGGCCGGCGCATCAGCGACTTCTGGGCCGGCCTCAACCGGAACTGGGGCGAAACGCAGGGCTGGAAGCGGTTCCGGAAGACGGCCCACGACCACAACCCGGTCAACGACGCGATGGGGAACGTGGAGGCGTTCGACGAGATCCTGCGGCTGGCCAAAGGCTCATCAACCGCTTCATAACTCGCCTATCGAGCAGCACCTGACCGCCGGGAGGCCCGCGCCCGGCTGTTCTGCTTCGACCAGCTGAACTCCAGCTCGATCTCGACCTCGTCGCCCTCGACCTCGACCTCGAACTCGGCGGCGAGCTGATCCGGCACGTGAACCTGAATCTCGCTCTGGCCGAGCTGCAGATCCACGTCGCCATCGGCGGCGAGTGCCTTCGACAGCAGCGAAAGCCAGGCGGCCGCCTCGTCGCGGCTCATTGTCTCCTTGTGCTCGATCTTGACGTCGGACATAGGCCCTCCCGACCGATTGCCGTCCTCCTCCGCATCGTCTGCCGGTGCCGACGCCCGGGCATCCCCCTGATCGGGTGATGTGCGGCGGGGCCGGGCTCCGTCAGCTGACGAAGCCCGGCCCCGCCCCGGCCGGGTCTAGGACGGCGATCCCACGCAGGCGTACGGCGGACCGACGGCCGCGGGCAGCGAGGTGACACCCGCCGGCAGCGTGCCGTTCAGCGCGTAGTACGCGAGATCGGTGGCGAGTGCCTGCGTGTCCGCGGCCGTGTCGCTGGCCGCGTCCACGAAGGCATCGGCTCCGGGCAGCGAGTTCAGCGGCCCGAGGTAGTAGTAGAACGGAGTCGAGCCGGCGGGCAGCGCCGACGGGTTGGACCAGCCGCAGAGGTCGAAGTACAGCGCCGCGACTGCCGGACTGCCGACCGCCAGCACCAGGTACTGACCGCTCAGCGTGTCCGCCCACGCCGTCGCGAACGACGTCGTGACCTGGGTGGCCGGCAGGCCCGCTGCGGCCGCCGCGGCCTGCGCGGCCGCCGCGTCACCCGGATCGGCGGCGTACAGGACGATCTGGTTCGCCCACGTCGCCGGCGTGTCCGGCAGCGTCAGCGACGTCCAGGTGCCGGACGGGTCGCCGCTTCGCGCGCCGGTGGTCTCCTCGGTGAGCCCGGCGGCACTGGTCAGGAACAGATTCGATGGCTCCTCTTCCACCTGGTAGGCGGTAGCGGCGTAGATGCCCGTCGCCGTGCCCGGCAGCGTCGCCGTCGTCCAGCCGCTTCCGTCGTTGTAGGCGACGGCGGGCGAGCCCGACGCGGTCAGGTAGAACGCCTCGGTGCCGAGCGGATCCGCGATGGTGGACGACGTCGCCGAGCCCGGCTGCCCGGGGAAGTCGCCGGGCGTACCCGGGATCGCGGCCGGCAGCAGGTAGGTGGTCGCCGCGAGCGAGCTGGTCGCCGCGGGCGTTGCCGGAAGGTCCGTGACGACCCACGCCCCGGCCGCGGTCGGGCCAGCGGCGGTCGCCTCGGCGAGGCTGCCGCCGTGCGCGTCGACGTAGAACACGGCCGGCTGTCCGCCGGGCGTCGTGGTCGCCGCGAGCGAGCCGCCGGACGTGGTCTTGGCCGGCAGGCCGCGGCTCAGCCAGCTGCCGCCCGCTGACCAGAACGCCCGGATGGTGCCGGCCGGGCCGACCGCGAAGATGTCGGGACCGCTAGTCGTGTCCGCCAGCGTCAGCGACGCCGCGCTGACGGGCGGGGCATCGGTCACCAGCTCGCTGGTGCTCCACCCGTCCGGCCCGAGCACCGACTGCGCCAGGTTCCCCGCCGTGTCGACGAAGAACACCGCCGGGCCGCCGCTCCCGGTGGTCGTCGCGACGATCGTGCCGCCGGCCACGGGCTGGCCGGGAAGCTCCTGGGTCACCCAGCCCGACGTGCTCTGGTACGTTTCCGCCAGCGAACCGTCGGCAGCGCGGTAGTAGGCGTGCGGCGTCATCGCGTCCGCGTTCGCGGCATCGGGGTAGCTGAGCGCGGCAAAGTTCCCCGTCGCTGACGGGTCGCCGGGCACAGCCAGCTGCAGCCAGGCTCCGCCGTCCCAGCTATCTACCGCGAGCCCGCCGGCCGAGCGGGTGAACGTGTACTGCAGGACCGGCAGCGGGTCGTAGTAGATCCCGTCGTACGGCGCCGAGGTCACCGCCGACGACGCCGCGAGCACGCTGACGTTCCGCACCAGGGTGGTGACCGTTCCGGAGCTCGACGTCAGCGTCACGCTCACCGTGTAGGTGCCGGGCTCGCTGAAGTAATGGGTCACGTCCGTGCCGGTGGCGTTCGTCGTGCGGCCGTCGCCGAACGTCCAGTAGTAGCCGGTGACCGAGCCGCCGGGGACGGCACCGAACGCGTGGAACGAGCCGGTGGTGCCGGCGACCGCCGTCGCCGGGCCGGTCATGAGGCCCAGCGGCCGGGGCTGCTGGGCGGCAGCGGGCGGAGTCACGATGGCCCACTGCTCGCCAGGGCCCTCCACGGACGCCGCGAAGGCGGACATGCTGGTGATCCCGGTGTCGTACTCCACGTGGATGTCGGGGTTGGCGGCGAAGTCGCCGTTGACCATGTCGATAGTGCCGTCCGAGCTGACCGACGTCACGATGCCGACATGGTCGGCGAAGTCTGGGAAGTTGCCGGGGCTGAAGAACAGGATGCTGTCACCGGCCTGCGGCGTTCCGGTGTCGAGCTGCGGGCTCTGGCCGTTGGCGACCGCCCAGCTGTAGTAGGACACCGCGCCCGCGTTGATGGTGTTCATGTCCGCAGTGATGCCGGCCTGCTCCCAGACCCACTTGTTGAAGTCAGAGCACCAGGTCTCGTTCTCGTTCTCGACGCCGAAGCTGGAGTTGAAGCCGCAGCCGTCGGAGTCCGCGGAGAACCCGGCGATCATCGTGGTGTAGGGGTCGCAGTCCACGCCGTTGAAGTTGTTCACGACCGGGTTGTCGTCGACGCCCACCTGGCTCAGCGCGATCGCGGCGATCGTCTGCCCGAGGCTGGCGGTGCTGGCATCGGCCGGAGCGGCGGCAGTTCTCTTGACCCCGGTGGTCTTAGCCGCGGCCGACCGGGCCGCTGCGGGTAGCGCGGCCAGGGCCCGCCTGGCGCTGTCGCGCTGCGCGGCGGCCGACGTCGTGCAGGCCGCCGGGTCACCCAGATGCCATGCCGACTTGAGGGCGGCCGGCAGGCCGTCACCGCAGCCGTACAGGCCCGACTGCACCAGGCGCCACCTGCCGCCCGCCTCGGTGAAGACGCCGGTGGCCGCGCCGTCCTGGAAGTCGGCCGCCACCTTCCTCACCGCCGACCTGGCGGGCATGAAGCTCGCGATCGCCCACTCATGGCCGCCGGCCGAGCCGATGTGCAGGCTGCCGGCGCGGATGCCGTCGACGTCGGCGGCGGGGACGTGCCTGGCCGCCTCGAAGGCTCCCGTCAGAGCCGCCGCCGCGGACGTGGCGGGAGACGATGCGGCCTGCGCCGCGGCCACGGGCACAGCCGTGACCGCCGCGAGGACCACCAAGCTGGCGAGCGCTCGTAGCGCCAGGCCCATAGCTCGTTTTCTTATCACTGCTGCGCCCTTCCGTCGGGACCCGCCGCTCGCCGCGCCCGATGTCCGTCCGCGCGCGAAGGGACGGAACTAAGTTTCAGCAGGTCATTAAGTTACATTATTATTTAGTTATTTGGCAATTATTGACTCGCATCGTGCGGTCGTGTTAAACCGGCACGATGCGGACGGCTGATTGCGGTGACGCGCGCGCGGCGACGGGCCTGCGGACCGCGCTGGCCGCGGCCGCGCGCGACTACGGCACGCCGGTGTACGTCCTCGATATGGCCGCGGTGGCCCGCGCGGCAGCTGAGGTGGAGACCGCGTTCGGCGGCCCCTGGCTGCGGCACTACTCGCTGAAGGCCAACGACCTGCCGGCCGTCACCAGCTTCCTGCTCGGCCGGGGCTGGGCGGCGAGCGTCGTGTCCACCGGGGAGTGGCAGCACGCCCGGTCCGGCGGAGCCGCCAGCGACGGCCTGGCGTTCGAAGGCATCGGCAAGACGGACTGGCAGCTTGACTGCGCCGTGCGTGAGTCCGCGGCCGGTACGCCGCTGCGCTGGCTATCGGCGGAGTCAGCGGACGAGATCGCACAGCTGCGCCTGCTGGCGGACCGGTACGGCCTCGGCGGCCGCGGGCCGGCGCCGGTCGACCTGCTCGTGCGGCTGAATCCGCAGGTACAGCCGGAGACCCGCGCGGAGCTGGCCGTCGGCGCGGCCGCCAGCAAGTTCGGCATGAGCCGCAAAGAGATTGCCGGCCTGGCCGTCCGCGGCCAGCTCGACGGCGGCGGACTGCGCCTGCGCGGCGTGCATGTGCACGTCGGGTCCGACCTGCGGGACGTGCGCGCGTGGGCGCAGGCCGGGGTGCGGGCGGCCGCGCTGCTCGCCGACCTCGCCCGCGTTGTGCCGGGCGGCACGCTCGACACGATCTGTTTCGGCGGCGGGTTCCCGGTCGGGCCGGCCGCCCCGGCCCCGGCGCAGTTCCGCGGCGCGCTCGAGGCGGCGCTGGCCGAAGCCGGCCTGGCCCTGCCGGCCAGGCCGGCCATCGAGCCCGGCCGCTTTCTGGTCGGACCCGCCGGCTGGCTCGTCAGCAGCGTGCTGCACGTGCGCCAGGACCGGCCGGCGGCACAGCAGGTGGTGCTCGACGCGGGCATGACCGAGCTCATCCGCCCCGCGCTCTACGGCAGCCACCACCGGGTCCACGCGATCGCGACCAGATCGCCCCGCGGCGCCGCGGCGTTCCCGACCCTCCTGGAAGGGCCGCTGTGCGAGAGCACCGACTCGCTCGGCACGCATCAGCTGCCGCCGCTGCGCCGCGGCGACCTGGTGGCCATCCAGGACGCGGGCGCCTACGCGGCGTCGTTCACGTCGCGCTACAACGGCCGGCCGCAGCCGGCCGAGGTGCTGCTCTGGCCCGGCGGGTCACTGCAGCGCTGTGATCGCCCCCCGCTCGAACTCCGAAGGGAAGCCAGTCCCGATGAAATCCTTTGCTGACCTTCGGCGGCCGCTGCTAGGCATCGCCGCCATCACGCTCGTGGCTGGACTCGCCGCCTGCGCCTCCGACGGCACCGGCGCCGCGGGCCTGACCACGGCCGAGTCGCAGGCCGCGAACAGCGAGACCGCGATCGTGCCGACGCAGCAGGGCAGCACGGCCGACGACATCTACCCGCTGGTGACCGGCCCGCAGGTCACGCCGTTCAACGAGCAGATGTTCCAGGATCAGATGTACCAGCCGATGCTGTGGTACGGCGGGGAGCCGGGCAACGAGTTCGGCTTCTACAACCAGATGAGCATCGGCAACCCGCCGGTGTGGAGCAACGGCGACACCGTCGTGACGGTCACCCTGAAGAAGTACTACTGGTCGGACGGGCAGCCGGTCACGGCCAGGGACATCACGTTCTTCATGAACCTGCTGGAGGCCGACAAGGACAACTACGGCCTGTACACGCCGGGCGAGTTCCCCGACAACGTCAAGAGCTGGGTCGCCGTGAACGCGAGCACCGTCCGGTTCACGCTGACCAAGGCCTACTCCCCCGAGTGGTTCGATACCGCCGAGCTGACCGACATCACGCCGTTCCCGCAGCAGGAGTGGGACCGGACCTCGGCCAGCGGCGCCGACGGCAACTACGACCTCACCAAGTCCGGCGCGGTCGCGGTGAACAAGTTCCTGATCAGCCAGGCCCAGCAGCTCGACACCTACGCCACGAACCCGATCTGGCAGGCCGTCGACGGGCCGTGGCGGCTCAAGGCGTTCTCCACCCGCGGCGACATCGACCTCGTACCGAACCAGCACTACTCGGGTCCGGTCAAGCCGAAGCTCAAGGAGCTCATCGAGCGGCCCTTCACCAGCGACACCTCGGAGTTCAACGCGCTGCTCGCGGGTACCGGCCTGACCGAGGGCTACGTGCCGAGCGAGGACAACAGCCAGATCCCCGCGCTGGAGGCGGCGGGCTACAAGATCTACAGCACCCCGACCTACGGCATCAACTACATCGTCATCAACTTCAACAGCCCGACCGCCGGCTACCTGTTCCGGCAGCTCTACATCCGGCAGGCGCTGCAGCGGGTCGTGAACCAGCCGCAGGACGTCAAGTACGCCTACAACGGGGAGGCAACGCCAACCTACGGGCCGGTGCCGCTCGCTCCCGCATCGCCGTTCACCACCGCCTACGAGCGGGCCAACCCGTATCCGTTCAGCGTGTCCGCCGCGGTCAGCCTGCTGAGCAGCCACGGCTGGTCGATCCACAAGGGCGGCACTGACACGTGTGTCCGGCCAGGCACCGCCGCGAACGACTGCGGCGCCGGCATCAAGGCGGGCCAGCAGCTCGTCTTCAAGATCGTGTACGCCAGCGGCGACCCGCAGTACAGCATCATGATGGAGAATTTCCAGTCCGCGGCCAGCCAGGCAGGCATCGCCGTCCAGCTCAGCGAGGGCCAGTTCAACGAGATCACCGGCGTCACCGGGGTCTGCTCCATGGGCCAGTCGGCCTGCAAGTGGGACGGCGTCATGTACGGCGGCACGACCTTCGGCGTGTATCCGACCGGCAACGGCATGTGGAACACCGGCGCGAACGGCCAGGGCAACTACACCAGCCCCACCGCGGACGCGCTGATCAACGACACCGAGTACGGGTCGAACCCGGCTGACTTCGCCCGGTACGTCAACTACCTGTCGCAGCAGCTGCCGATGATCTGGATGCCCTGGCAGCAGTCCGACAACAGCGTCGTGCTGAAGAACCTGCAGGGCTTCAGCGGAGATGAGGAGAACCCATTCAGCGACATGTACCCGGAGAACTGGTACTACTCGAAGTAAGCGCTAGGAGCCGGTTATGGGCACCTACGCCGTCCGGCGGACCGGGCAGGGCCTCATCGTCGTGATCGTGGTGTCGTTCATCACGTTCATCGAGGCCCACCTGCTTCCTGGCAACCCGGCCAGGGCGATCCTGGGCGTGCACGCGAGCAGCGCGCAGATCCAGGCATTCGACATCGAGAACGGCTACAACAAGGCCCTGCCGATCCAGTACGTGGACTACGCCATCCGGCTGCTGCGCGGCAACCTCGGGTTCTCCTACGTGCTGAACCAGAGCGTGGCCTCGCTGCTGGCCGAGCGGCTGCCCGCCACCGTCATCCTGGTCGGTCTGTCGGTGCTGGTGTCGCTCATCGCGGCGATCCCGCTGGCCGTGCTGCAGGCGGTGCGGCGCAACCGGCCGGCGGACTACGTGCTCACGGGGTTCACGTTCGCGTTCTACTCGATGCCTACGTTCTGGCTCGGGCTGATGTTCGTGATGCTGCTGGCCGTCAAGGCGCATGTGTTCCCGCCGATCGCGCCGCAGGGCGGCCCGGTGCAGATCCTGCAGCATCCGCAGGGCCTGGTGCTGCCGGTGCTCACGCTCGCCCTCGGCAACATCGCGGCGTTCAGCCGGTACCTGCGGTCGTCGCTGCTGGACAACCTGGCGATGGATTACGTGCGCACGGCCAGGGCCATCGGCAGCAGCAACCGCAGGGCGCTCTACGTGCACGTGTTCAAGAACGCGCTGGCGCCGGTGATCACCCTCATCGGGCTGAGCCTGCCCGGCATCCTCAGCGGCGCGCTCATCACCGAGTCGATCTTCAACTACCCCGGCATGGGCCTCCTGTACTGGAACTCGGCCCTGTCCCAGGACTACCCGGTCCTGCTCGGCGTCACGATCGTCGTGGCCGTCGGCACGGTGGCCGGCTCGCTGATCGCGGACCTGCTCTACGCGGTCGCCGATCCGCGCATCCGGTACGGGAGGCCGGCCTGATGGGCGAGGCAGTAACCGAGGCGGCCAGGCAGGGACAGATGGCGGCCGACGGCGAGATCGTCTCCCTCGGCAGCCCGATCCGGCTGGGCGTGCAGACGCTGGTGAAGAACCGCGCCGCGCTGGTCGGGCTCATCGTGGTCCTGATCATGCTGGCCTTCTCGTTCATCGGCCCGCTCTTCTACCACACCAACCAGATCGCCACGAACCTGCCGGACTCGCTGCGCCCGCCCGGCGCCGGGCATCCGCTCGGCACCGACAACGAGGGGTACGACGAATTCGGCCGGCTCATGCTCGGCGGCCAGACGTCGCTGGAGGTCGGCCTCGCGGCCGCCGTGGTGGCCACCGGAATCGGCATCGCCTACGGCGCGATCTCCGGGTTCGCGGGCGGCATCGTCGACGGCCTGATGATGCGCGTCGTCGACGGGCTGCTCGCGGTGCCCACGCTGTTCCTGCTGGTGTACCTGTTCACCGTGTTCCAGGCCAGCGTGCTGCTCATGATCCTGGTCATCGGCCTGGTCGCGTGGCTCGTGCCCGCCCGGCTGGTGCGGGCGGAGACCCTCAGCCTGCGCACCAGGGAGTTCGTCCAGGCGGTCCGGTCCATGGGCGGCACCAGGCGGCGGATGATCTTCCGGCACATCATCCCGAACACCATCGGCACGATCATGGTGAACGCGACGTTCCAGGTGGCCGACGCGATCCTGGCGCTGGCGAGTCTCAGTTTCCTTGGTCTCGGCATCGCGCCGCCCGCGGCGAACTGGGGCGGCATGCTGTCGACCGGCGTGACGTACACCTACGCCGGCGACTGGTGGCTGATTTACCCGCCGGGCCTGTGCATCCTGCTCACGGTGATGGCCTTCAACGCCGTCGGCGACGGGCTGCGGGATGCGTTCGAGGTCCGGCTCCAGCGACGGTGAGGTGATTGTCAGTGCTCGACCTACTGATAACCGGCGGCGACATCTACGACGGTACCGGCGCGCCGCCGGTGCGCGCCGACCTCGGCATCGACGGCGACCGGATCGCGCTGCTGAGCTCGCGGGGCAGCGCGACGGCCGCGACCGTGATCGATGCCGCCGGCCGGGCCGTCTGCCCGGGCTTCATCAACATCCTCAGCCACTCCTACTACAGCATCCTGACCGACCCGCGGTCGCTCGGTGAGCTCAGCCAGGGCGTCACCACGCAGATCTTCGGCGAGGGCAGTTCCATGGGCCCGCTGACCCCGGCCATGGCCGAGCGCGAGCGCGCCGACGGCGATGACGTGCGGTGGCTGCGGCTCTCTGAGTACCTCAGCTACGCGCAGCGGCGCGGGATCAGCCAGAACATCGCCTCGTTCATCGGCGCGGGCACGCTCCGCGCGCACGCGGTCGGCTATGACGACCGCCCGGCCACCGCCGCCGAGCTTGACCTGATGCGATCGCTGGTCGCGGAGGAGATGGCCGACGGCGCCCTCGGCATCGGCTCGTCGCTCATCTATCCACCAGGAAGCTACGCGAGCACCGCCGAGCTGACGGCGCTGTGCGCGGCAGCCGCGCCGTACGGCGGCCGGTACGCATCGCACGTCCGCAACGAGGGCGCCGGGCTGCTGGCCGCGACCGAGGAGTTCCTGGCCATCTGCCGCGACGCCGGAGTGCCGGGCGAGCACTGGCATCTGAAGGCGGCGGGCCCGGACAACTGGGGGCTGATGGCGGGCGCGATCGAGAAGCTGCAGCGGGCCAGGGACGCCGGCCTGCCGGTGACCGCCGACGTGTACCCGTACACGGCGAGCTCGACCGGGCTCACGACCATCATCCCGGACCGGTTTCACGAGGGCGGCAGGCAGGCGCTGTATGACCGGCTCGCCGATCCGGCCGCCAGGGCGCAGATCCGCGCGGAACTCGAGGCGAGCGGCCGGTGGGGTGACGTCAGCAGCGCCGAGAACGTGCTCGTGCTCCACGCCACCACCGAGGCGAACCGCCGGTTCCAGGGCCGCACGCTGGCCGACATCGCGGCCGAGCTCGGGGTTCATCCGATCGACGCGGCGATGGATCTGATCGGGAGCGACCGGTCCAGGATCGGCGTGGCGTTCTTCTCCATGGCCGAGGAGAACCTGCGGATGGCGCTCGCCCGGCCCTGGGTCTCGATCTGCTCGGACGGAGTGTCGATGGCGCCCGAGGGCGAGTTCCTGCGGGCGCCGACGCATCCGCGGGCCTACGGCAGCTTCGCCCGGGTGCTCGGGCACTACGTTCGGGATGAGGGCGTGCTCACGCTGCCAGAGGCGGTCCGGCGGATGACCTCGCTGCCGGCCAGCACGCTCGGGCTCTCGGGGCGCGGGCGCCTCGCGCCCGGCTACTACGCTGACGTCGTCGTACTGGATCCGGCGACGGTGGCTGACCAGGCCACGTTCGCCGATCCGCACCGGCTCGCGACCGGGGTTACCGACGTGATCGTCAACGGCCGCGTCACGATCGCGGGCGGCGCCTTCACCGGCACGCTGGCCGGCCGCGCCCTCGCGGGACCGGGCGCGCGCCGGCAGGCCACCGTCTAAGTACTTTCCTCTGGCCCGAGTTGGGTACTTCGCCGGTGTCGCGCCGGCCGCCGTCCCCCTACCGTCGTGCAGCATGGACATGAATTACCCGGCAGTTACGCGATCGGCCTTCATCGCCGCGGCCGGTGCCGGCACGGGCTGGCTGGTTACGGCCGACGTTGCCTGGGCCACGGCGGCCACCCACCGGGAGTGCGAGCAATCGGCCGGGATGTGCTTCGGGGCAGTGCCTGCGGGCCTCGCCCTCGGGCTGATCCTCACCATCGTCGCCAGTTTCGCGACGATGGCCGCCGCGGGCGCGAGGCCGCTATGGTTCACGGTGCCGGCCGCGTTCTTCGCCTTGTACCTCGCCACCGGCTTCTTCCTGCGCATTCACGGCGGCCACGGCCTGCATCCGGCCTGGGCCTACTGCCTGACGACCGCGTTCGCGCTGCTGGTGCCCGGCGTCGTCGTCTGGTGGCCGCGAGTCCGGAGTCCGCGATGACCGCCTGCGGCCAGCGCCTGGAGGGGATCACGGATCCGGCCGGCCCGCGTCCGGTGTCCCTGCGCCGGCGCGTCTGGCTGGTGACCCGGATTATCCGGCTGGCCCTGATGACCGCGGCCCGCGTGCAGATCTTCGTCCGGGTCGAGAAGGTCGGCGGCGGGAACGTACCGCGGCACGGCCGGGTGATCCTCGCCGGTAATCACCCCAGCCCGAGCGACCCGATCCTGCTGTTCGGCGGCCTGCGGCGCAACGTCTGCTTCCTGGCCGGGGAGTTTCTCTTCCGGCAGCCGGTGCTCGGTCCGCTGCTGCGGTGGATGGGCCAGATCCGGGTTGACCGTGGCACCGACAAGGCGGCGGAAGCGGCCGCCTTCGGCGAGCGCGTCCTCAGCCACGACGGCCTCGTTGTGATCTTCCCGAGTGGCCGGCTGACCAGGCCAGGCGAGCGCTACCGGGCCAAGACCGGCGTGGCCCGGATGGCATTCGCGACGGGCTCCCCGATCGTGCCGTTCCACCTGACCGGAACCGACCGGGTCCTCGGCGGGGGCCGGTTCCGGCCGATGCGCCGGGTGCGGATGGTCTTCGGCGAGCCGATCACCGTTCCGCTGGTCGCCAACCCGACCCAGGCGGACCTGGTCACGCTGACCGCGCGCGTGGTCGACGAAAGTGACCGCCTCGGCAGCGCCGGGGTCAGGCCTGGCCGCCTGAGCCCGCGACGGTAGCGTCCGGTGCGCTTTCTGGCTGCTTCGCGGCCTGACCGCTGGCCGCGCCCGGTGCGGCCCGCGGGCTGCGAATCGCGGGCACCACGAACGAAGCTGCGAACGCAACCAGGGTCACGGCCGCCGCGACCTCGAACGCCCTGGCGTACCCGTCGTTGAGGGCAGCCGCGCTCGAGCCGGCCGTCCTGGTCAGCAGGGCCTGCGTGCGATCGGTAGCGATGGTCGCGAGGACCGCCAGACCGAGCGACCCGCCGATCTGCCGCGAGGTATTCAGCACGCCGGACGCGAGGCCCGCCTCGCTGAACGAAACGCCGGCGGTGGCCGCCGCCGCGAGCGGTGTGAACAGCAGCCCCAGAGCGAGCGCGATGATGCAGCCAGGCCCGAAGACGTGCTCCCAGTACGAGGCCGCCGGCACGATGCGCGAGAGCCAGGCGAAGCCGACCGTCGCGCAGATCGTTCCCGCCAGCAGCAGTGGCCGCACTCCGGTGCGTGGCATGAGCCGGGAACTGACCTGAGCGCCGATGATGATGGTGATCGCCATGGGCAGGAACGCCATGCCCGCCCGCAGGGCGCTGTAGCCGAGAACGTTCTGCAGGTACAGGGACAGGAAGTACCACATCGCGAAGAACGCGGCCCCGACCAGGAACATCACGATGTTCGCGCCGGTCAGCGAGCGCGAGCGGAACAATCCGAACGGAACCAGCGGCGTGCGGGCGACTCGCAGCTCGATCACCGCGAAGACCGCCAGCAGGACGACGGAAGCCGCGAGCAGGATCAGGGTGTGCGCCGATCCCCACGGATGGGTTTCCGTCCCGACGATCGCGTAGATCAGCGCCCCCAGCCCGAGCGTCACGGCGATGGCGCCCACGATGTCCAGCCGCGGAGCCGGGCCGTCGCGATCGGCCGCCCGTGACTCGGTGAGCCAGACCAGCCCGGCAATCACGCCGACGATGCCGATGGGGATGTTCACGAACAGCACCCAGCGCCAGGACAGGGCCGAGGTCAGCACGCCGCCAAGGATTGCCCCGGCGGCGCCGCCAGCGCCGGCAACCGCGCTCCAGATGCCGAGTGCCCAGGCGCGTCGCTGCGGCGCGAATGTGGTCACGATGATCGTCAGGGTGGCCGGAGACAGCAGCGCCCCGCCGATGCCCTGGACCGCCCGGGCGGTGGTGAGCCAGGTCGAGTCCTGGGCGACGCCCCCGGCGAGGCTGGCGACCGTGAACAGCCCCAGGCCGAACAGAAACACCCGCCGGCGGCCGAACAGATCGGCGGCCCGGCCGCCGAGCAGCAGGAACCCCGCGAACGTCAGCACGTACGCGTTGACCACCCATTGCAGGCCGGACGGCGTGTAGTGCAGGTCACGGCCGATGGACGGCAGCGCCACGTTCACGATCGAGACGTCAAGCACGACCATGAACTGGGCCACGCAGGCGATGGCCAGGATGAGGCCGTCGGGGACGTGGCGGGTTCGAGCTGCAGAAATAGACATGAGATATGTCTATCATGATTAACGCCTATCGTGCCACGCGGTTAAACTTCGGCTATGCACGCGGACGCCGGCCCCGACGCCGAGCCGGTACGGATCGGCCCGCTGACGTTCCAGGCCAGCACCTGGTACCTGCTGTCGATGGCCGGATCACAGGCGCGGCACCTGTGGGCCAATGTGCTCGCGCAGCTCCATGTCAGCCCCAGCCAGTTCAAGGTGCTGCAGGCGCTCAGCGAGTCCGGGCCGCTTGGCCAGCATCAGCTCGCCGAGCTCATCACCATCGACCCACGCAACGCGGTCCCCCTGATCGACACTCTCGCCGAGCGCGGCCTGCTCGCCCGCGAGGTGGACCCGGCCGACCGGCGCCGGCGGGTGCTGACGCTGACCCCGGCGGGCCAGCGACTCTCAGCCGACCTTGCCTCGATCGCGGCGGAGATCGAGACCGACTTCCTCAGCCCGCTCACGGCCGCTGAGCAGCTCGCCCTGCGCCAGATGCTGCTGTCCCTGCTGCGCGCCGACGCCTGAGGAAACGCGGAACGCCGCCGGGGCAACCAGGCGCTTGCGGCCCGCCGGGAACTAGTGCCGTGCCAGGCATCGTTTGCCTCCCCCTGGCGCGGCCGCCGGACTACGACCAGAGTTCAGCCCGGCGCGACCACCAGGCCTCGGCGGCGGTCATCGCGCCTTCGGCCTCGCGGATGCCGTCGCCCACGAGCCCTGCGGTGGCAGCCCAGTGCAGGGGTACAAGGGCTAGAGCCCCGGGGAGCCATCGGTACTCGTCGCGAGTCAGCGGTTCCGGAGCCGTGCTTTCGTAGGCGTCGAGCAGTCGTCGCGGCTCGAGCAATTCGCCGCTCGGTGCGACCTGGTGCAGGCTGCCCGCGATGTCGTACAGCCGCTCCCTGACCCTCGCGAAATCCAGGTCG
>DAIOWC010000039.1:0-32802 GCA_036758685.1 Streptosporangiaceae bacterium
GCAGGTACCCGTCGCGGGCCAGGATCGAGGCCAGCACCGGGAAGCCGTTGAACGCGGTGTTGGCCGCCAGCACCAGGATCAGGGCGGTGAACAGCTGCAGGATGTAGAACAGCGGCGAGGAATAGCCGAATACCGCCCGCCCGACCTGCGCGATCACGGTCGGCTGAATGTAGCCCGCCGGCGTACCGACCAGCGTGCCCGCGTGCACGTGGCTGATCAGAGCCAGGGCGGTGACGCCGGCGAACATCGTGACCGCGATCCCGCCGAGCAGGGCCAGCGTGGTGGCGGCGTTCTTGCTCTTCGGCTGCTTGAACGCGGGGACCCCGTTGCTAATCGCCTCGACGCCGGTCAGCGCCGTGCAGCCCGACGAGAATGCCCGCAGGACGAGGAACATCAGCCCCAGCCCCGCGAACGTTCCCGTCGTTTTGATCATGTATCCGGCGGTCTCGGCGTGCAGATGCTGGCCCATGGCCAGCCGGACCCCGCCCCAGATGATCATCAGCATGACGACGCCGATGAAGCAGTACGTGGGGATGGCGAAGCCGGTGCCCGACTCGCGGACGCCGCGCAGGTTCAGGACCGCGATCGCGGCGACGGTCACGGCCGCGATGAGCGTGACGCGGGAGTTGAGCGCGGGGAACGCGGAGGCAAGGTTGGCGACGCCGGACGAGACCGAGACCGCGACCGTGAGCGTGTAGTCGACCATGAGCGCGCTGGCCACGGTCATGCCGACCCGGGGGCTGAAGTTCGTCGTGGTGACCTCGTAGTCGCCGCCGCCCGACGGGTAGGCGTGGACGTTCTGCCGGTACGACGCCACCACGACGAGCATGAGCAGCGCGACCGCCAGCGCAATCCACGGCGTGTAGCCGATGAACGCGAGGCCGCCCGCGGCGAGCACCACGAGGATTTCCTGCGTTGCGTAGGCGACCGATGACAGTGCGTCACTGGCGAATACCGGCAGCGCGATCTTCTTCGGGAGCAGCGTGTGGCCAAGCTTCTCGCTCTGCATCGGCCGGCCGACAAGGAGCCGCTTCGCCGTCATGAAACCCTGGGCCACAGTGCGCATGGTAGGCCCGGCCGTGTTCGTCCGGCTATCCCCTGTCAGGAACACATTGGCAGCAGGTTTGCGCTGACTGGGCCAGGATGACTGCAGCGGGTGGCTGACCGGGAGGGCACGATGGCGGAGAGCCGGTTCGGGATGACTGAACTCGACGACCTCCCGGACGACCTGCGCGAGCGGATCGGGGAGATCGCGCGCAAGTCGGGATTCGTGCCGAACATCTTCCGGGCCCTCGGGCACCGGCCGGCCGAGCTGCGGGCGTTCCTCGACTATCACGACGCGCTCATGGAGCGGCCCGACGGCCTGACCAAGGCCGAGCGCGAGCTCGTGGTCGTCGCCACCTCGGCGGCCAACTACTGCACGTACTGCATCGTCGCGCACGGCGCCCTGCTGCGGGTCCGGTCGAAGGACCCGCACCTGGCCGACCAGGTGGCGGCGAATCCCTGGCAGGTCCGCCTGGACAACCGCGGCCGCGCGATTGCCGACCTGGCCCTCGCGCTAGCCCGTTCCCCCGAGAATTTCGGCGACGCGGACATTGCCGCAGCCCGCTCCGCCGGGCTCAGCGACGACGAGATCTGGGACGTGGGGGCGATCACCGCCTTGTTCGCGGCGTCGAACCGCCTCGCCCACCTGACGGCGCTGCAGCCCAACGCGGAGTTCTACCTCATGGGCCGCGTCCCGCGTGACGCATGACCACGATCACGATCCGCGACGCGGAGCCCGCCGACATGGCCGTGCTGAGCGCGGTCTTCCGCCGGTCCTCGCTGTCAGTCGACGCGGACCGGGCGCATCTGCTCGCTCACCCGGAGACGCTCGATCTGGCCGACACTGGGGTCTCCGAGGGCCGGACGCGAGCCGCGGTCGCGAGCGGCCGGATCATCGGATTCGCGACCTGGCTCCGCGACGGGGATGCGCTTGAGCTTGACGACCTGTTCGTCGATCCGGACTGGATGGGCCAGGGAGCCGGGCTCGCGCTGGTCGGGGACGTGGTCGCGCGGGCACGCTCTCTCGGACTCCGGCGGGTCCAGGTGCTCGCCAACCCGAGCGCGCTCGGCTTCTACGCCAGGGCCGGCTTCGTCGCCGGGGACGAGACCGGGACGAGGTTCGGCCCGGCCATCCGGATGCACCTCGAGCTCGCGGAGTAATCGCCAGAGCCGCGCCAGACCCTGCGTCAGCTCTGCAGGCCATCCCAGGACCATTGCGGAATGCTCAGGCCCTTGGGAACGTCGCCGGCGGATCCGTGGTAGCGCGCCATGGTCGTGGTCGTCGCCCAGGCGAAATAGTCGTACAGCACCTGCCGCAGCGGCTCGGCCGTCAGGCCGGTGTCCTGCAGGGCCTGGTCAAAGCACGCGATCGCCCGACGGTCCATCTCCTCGTGCTCGCCGTTGCCACTGTGGATCCGTACCACGGACGTCTCGTCGCCAAAGCGGCCGGAGTAAGCGGCCGGGCCGCCCAGGGCCTCTGCCCAGTACGCCGCCAGCCGCTCGCTGTGCTGCGGATGGTATCCGTGGCTGAACGCATGGCTCACTTCCTCGTCGGCCAGTACCCGCGAGTGCCAGGCTTCGGCCAGGCGCAGCAGGCCCTCGTCTCCGCCCGCGGCTTCATACACGCTCTGCATGGACCCACAATGCCACGCGCCGGCGGCAGCGGACGGCACGCCCGGTCCGCGTCAGCCGCGCCTGCGCCTCAGTCTCTTCCGCGGACCGGCGGCCGCCGGACCCGCGCCGGGCACGAACTGCACGAGCTTGCCGCGCTGCAGCACGTCTACGGCCGATTCGCCGCGCACCAGCACGCCGATGCTGGATCCGGGCTCGGCCGTCTTGAGGATGGCCCGGAACTGCTCGATGCCGCTCACTGGCCAGCGCTGCCCGTCGCAGACCAGGGAGTCGCCGGTGCTCAGCAGGCCGGCTCCGTCCAGCCGGCCGGTCACGACGGTGCCGCGGCCCTTGATGTGGAACACGTCGCTGACGTGCATCCAGAGCCCAGCCTCAGGCACATCCGGCGGAGGCATCGTCATGATTGCGACCTTTCCACAGGCATCACGCCGAGGCAATTGCGCACTGTCCGCTCGTACTATGCGCTGGCATGCTCGTGACCGAGGATGGACGGCAGAGGAGCACCGAATGGCAGTGACCGAGCGAGCCGTCGCCGTGGGCGACCTCAAGCTATCGATCGCCGAGGCCGGCGCCGGGCAGCGCCCGCTGCTGCTCGTGCACGGCTTCACCGGGGCCAAGGAGGATTTCACGCCCTGGCTTGACCAGCTAGCCGAAGCCGGCTGGCACGCGGTCGCGCCCGATCTGCGCGGGCACGGGGCGAGCTCGAAGCCGGACGCTGAGGACGCCTACTCGTTCCAGCTGATGGCCGTCGACATGCTCGGACTGGCCGACGCGCTCGGCTGGGATCGGTATGTGCTGCTCGGTCACTCCATGGGCGGTATGGTCGCGCAGTTCATGGCCAGCGCCGCACCGGCCCGGCTGGACGGGCTGATCCTGATGGACACCGCCCACGGAGCGCTGAAGAACCTCGACCCGGAGCTCGTCCAGGCCGCGGTGTCGATTGTCCGCACCGAGGGCATCGAAGCGCTCGCCGCCATCATCGCCGAGCGGCGGGGGCCCCTGGACACCCCGGCCAACCAGCGCCTGCTGGCCGAGGAACCCGGATACGCCGAGTTCTGCGATCGCAAGTTCCGGGCGACCTCGCCGGCGATGTACGCGGCCATGGCCCAGGCCTTCACGGCAGCGGATGACCGGCTCGACGACCTGCGCACGCTGCCCGGCTCGCTGCCCGTGCTGGTCATCGTCGGCGAGCAGGACAAGCCGTTCCGCGGTTCCTCGCAGCGGATGGCCGCGGACGTCGGCCGGGCAACCCTCGCGGTTATCCCGGACGCCGGCCACTGCCCGCAGTTCGAGAACTCCAGCGCCTGGTGGCAGGCGCTCGCGGCCTTTCTCGCGGGCATTGCGCCCCAGGTCGCCTGACGGCCGGAATCTCACATACGGCCTCACACGGCCGGGCACGACAGTTGGGCCATCGAGCAATCATCATGAAAGGGAGTACGAAGATGCCGATGGTTACGGTCAAGGTCATCGAGGGAGTCTTCACGGCCGAGCAGAAGCAGGCGATGATCAGCAAGATCACCGACACGATGGTCGAGATCGAAGGCGAGAACCTGCGCCCGGTCACCTGGGTTCTGGTCGAGGAGGTGCGCAGTGGCGACTGGGGCATCGCGGGAAACGGCCTCACGACTGCGGACGTGCACGCATTGCAGGGTCAGCCGGCAGCAGTGGCGACAGGCTGAGCCGGGTCGGCCATGACGGTGCGGGTGCGGCTGCTCGGACGTCCGCGTCTTGCGGACGAGGACGGGCAGCCGCGCCAGCCGCCCCGCGGCCAGAAGTCCTGGGCATTGCTTGCCCGGCTGGCGCTCGCTGACCGGCCACTGTCGAGATCCGAGCTGGCGGCCGAGCTGTTCGCCGAGGCCGACGATCCGCTGGGTGCGCTCCGCTGGAGCCTGGCCGACCTCCGGCGTTGCTTCGATGACCCGCGGCTGATGCGCGGTGATCCGGTGGACCTCGCCGACGACTCGCTGTGGATCGACGTCCGGGCGCTGAACGAGGGCTCGCTGCCGGCCGGCGAGATCGACGGGGAGCTGCTGCACGGCGTCGAGCCGCGCAACTGCCCGGCATTCGACGTGTGGCTGATACTGGCCCGCGGACGGTGCGCGGCCAGGTCGATGGAAGAGCTGCGCCAGGCGACGCTGCGGCTGCTGGCCACCGGGGACTTCGAGGCCGCCGCTGACGTCGCCGGGCGGGCTGCCGCCCAGGATCCGCTCGACGAAGGCGCGCAGGAATTGTTTCTGCGCGCGCTGGTCAGCGCCGGTCATCCGGCGAGGGCAGCCGTTCACCTCGCCGCGTGCGAGGCGACTCTCGCGCGCGAGGGCCTGGTCGCTTCGCCCGCCTTGCGCGCTGCGGCGCTTGCGCCCACGGGGCCGCCGCGGACCGGGCTGCGCTCCAGCGTCGTTACCCGCTCGCTCCTGCGCTCGGGCACCGCGGCGCTGGACGCCGGCTCGGTCGACGCTGGCATCGAGACTCTGCGGCGGGCGGCCGAGGAGTCGGAGCGGTCCGACGACCCGCTGCTTCAAGCCGACGTCCTGCGAACGCTCGGAGCGGCCCTCGTGCACGCGATCCGCGGATTTGACGGGGAGGGAGCGGTCATCCTGCACCGGGCGCTGCTCGGCGCCAGGGCGGTCGGCAGCAAGTCCCTGACGGCGGACATTCTGAGAGAGCTTGCGTTCGTGGATGTCCAGGCGGGCAGGCACGGACTGGCCGCCCGGGCCCTGCGCGAGGCCGCGACCCAGGCGCGCGCTGCCGACGACCCGGTGCTGACCGCCGGGATCCTGGCGATCCGCGGGATGAACGAGGCCGACCAGGGCCACCACGACCAGGCCGTGGAGCTTCTCGGCGATTCAGCGCGGACGGCCGCGGCGGCCGGCAGCAGCCGCCAGGAAGCGTGGTCGACGGGCGTCATGGCCCGCTCGCTGCTGCTCAGCGGCGAGGCCGCACGGGCCATGGCCGCGGCGGAGCGGAGCATCCTTCTCTGCGAGCAGGAGCGATGGAACGCGTTCCTGCCGTGGCCCCAGTCGATCCGGGCCCACTCCCTGGCCGCCGACGGCCGCTGGAGCGACGCGAACGACGATGCCGAGCAGGCGTTCGCGCTCGCGTGCCAGCTTGGCGATCCGTGCTGGGAGGGAATGGCGGGCCGCGCCCTGGCCCTGCTCGCCTCGCACCAGGGTGATGGCGAGGCCGCCAGCGAGTGGATCATCGATGCCCGCCGCCGCTGCGACCGGCTGCCGGATCGCTACGTCTGGGTATCGTGCTTTGTCGGGCTCGGCCAGCTGGAAATCGCCACCCGGCACCGGCCCGACCTCGTGCTCCCGCTCGCGCGTCGCCTGCACAGCGACGCTCTGCGGACGGACCTGCCGGAATTCGCCGCCTGGGCCCTGGTGCATCAGGCCGAGGCCGGGGACCGCGCGAATCTGGCTCTGGTGCAGAGTCTGGCCAGCCAGGTCACGAATCCCGCCCTGCTGGCCAGAGCGGCCGCGCTCGGCTAGCTCGCGGTGGGTCCGGCGGCCATGGGCCGCCCGTACGTCACCGCATTGAGGACCTCGGGCGGCGCGGCCGTCTTGAACTCGGCGTCCGGGCACGCTCCCAGCGCGTCGTGCACAGTCGCGAGCGCCACGCGGAGTCCAATGTAGAGGGTCATCGCCAAGATGTCCTCTTCAGAGAACCCGGCGTCCCTCAGGCTCTGCACGTCCTGCGCCGTCGATGCGCCCGGGTTCCGGACCACCAGCCGCGCCCACTCCGCCATTGCCCGTTCCTGCGCAGTCAGGCCGACGTCGTCTCCGCGGAGCACGCCGGCGGCAAGTTCCGGGCTGGCCTTCCGGGCCAGTTTCGTCCCCCACGCGAGCGAACAGTAGGAATCACCCAGTGCCGAGGCGGACGCGGTGACCAGGATGCCGCACTCACGCAGCGTGAATGGCCGGCCCGAGGTGACCTGGGTCATGAGGCTGAAGAGGCCAGCCCCGGCCTCCGGCTGGTGCGCCCATAGCCTGGAGGCGTTCATCACGAAGCCGACCTCGGCGATGTCCTCGTCGAAGATCGCCCTGGCCGCATCGCTGATCTCGGCGCTCGACAGGAAGTGGCCCGTGCTGTCAGTAATGGTCTCGTCGCTCATACTGCTTATCTTCGCGCCCTCCGTGTAAGAAATCGTGTGAAGAGGGCGGGCGCCGGGCTCAGAGTTGAGGGCTCGTGCCAGACCTCGTAGGTTGCGAGAAGCTGACGTGCCAGGAGGTCTGCATAGCGTGACTGCCGACTACCCGCCCGAGCGGGCCGCCGTGCGGCCGGGTGACGAACTCGACTGGGACCGGGTGGCCGCGTACCTGCGAGCGAATCTGGATGACCTCGGCCCGCTTGAGACCGTGTGGCAGTTTCCGAACGGGGCCGCGAACCTGACCTACCTGCTGGAGTTCGCGGGCCGCCGGCTGGTGATCCGCCGGCCGCCGTTCGGCGAGATCGCCGTGGGCGCGCACGACATGAAGCGGGAGTACCGCGCCCTGTCCAGGCTGTGGCGGAACTATGACCGCGCGCCGCGAGCGTATCTGCTCTGCGAGGACCAGGCGGTCGCCGGATCGGACTTTCTCGTGATCGAGTACCGCGATGGCCAGGTGGTCTGGGGCAGCGTCCCGCCGAGCATGGCCGGCTACCGCGACGTCGGCCGCAGGATCGGCTTCGCGGTGGTCGATGCGCTCGCCGAACTGCATCAGCTCGACCCGGAGCAGGCGGGCGTCGCTGACCTCGGCCGCCCGGAGGGCTTCGTCGACCGGCAGCTGCGCGGCTGGCGGATGCGCTGGGCGGCCATAGCACCGGACAGTCCCGATGACCTGGTCGCCGGCGTCGGCGCCGAGCTCACCGCGGCTAGGCCGGAGACACAGCGCTCGACGGTACTGCACAACGACTTCAAGATCGACAACTGCCAGTTCGATCCCGGCAACCCCGATCGCGTGCTGTCGGTGTTCGACTGGGACATGGCCACGCTCGGTGATCCGCTGATCGACCTGGGCACGCTCCTGAACTACTGGCCGGATCCCGCCGACACCGCGGACGACCGCCCGATGCACCCGGCCGGCCAGGAGGCCATCGGCCTGCCCTCCCGGGCCGAGGTCAGGCAGCGCTACGCCGCGGCCACGGGCGCGGATCTGGCCGACATCGGCTGGTATGAGGCCTTCGGCTGCTGGAAGACCGCGATCGTCATCGCGCAGCTGTTCCACCGCTACGAGCAAGGCAACAGCAATGACGACCGGCAGGGCGGCAAGGGCGACCGCGTTCTCCCGCTGGTACGCCGAGCGCACGCGATCCTCGCGCGCGGCTAGAAGGGCGGCTTTGGCCGCCGCCGAGGGCCGACTGTGTGACTCTGGTGTCGCCCCGCCGCCACCAAAGTCACACAGTGCCGCCAGCGGGATGCCCGGCCGCGGGCTAGCCGAGCCAGATCTCAGGCGATCTCCCACTCGTACGAGAACTTGACCACGTCGAGGATGATCGATGTCTCCAGGCCGGTGATGCCCTTCATCCGGCCGAGCCGGTTGGAGATGAAGTCGAGGAAGTGCTGCTGGTCGAAGAAGAACGCCTCGACGATGATGTCGTACCGGCCGGTCGAGACACCGCAGTAGCGCACCTCGCGCTGGCGCTTGAGCTGCTCGCTGATCTCGCGCATATGCGGCAGCAGGATCGAGATGCCGATGATGGCCGACAGGTTCATGCCGACGGCGCGCGGCGTCGGCACGGCGACGATGTTGATGAGGCCCCGCGACACGAGCTGTGAGATGCGCTTGCGCACCGTCGTCTCCGAGACCCGCAGCACGCGGGCGATCTCGGTGTTGGGCATCCGCCCGTCGTCCTGCAGCAGCCTGATGACCCGCTTGTCGAGCTCGTCCAGCATCTCGCCGCCGCGGGGCGCACCCGGCCCGCCTGCCGCCGCGGCCTCGTCTGGCTCACCGGCCACAGCCCCGATCACCCGCTTCGGCCGACGGCGTCCCGGATCGGTCATAGGGCTCCAGGTGATTCGAATATCGTCGCCTCTATATCGATCATAGTCGATATTCGACCGATGTAGGCATTAGAATCTTGACATCCGAAATTCGGCGAACCTACGCTCCAGCCATCCGCCCACCGAGACTGGAGGTGGCACGTTGGCTGAATCCGTGACCTCGCCGGCAGTAGCGCCAGGCGTCTTCTCGCGCAAGGCATCCGGGCTGGTCCGCGTTGGCAGCACGCTCGACGTCTTCATCTTCAACGTCGGACTTGTCTCCGTCGGGATCGCCATCGCCTACAACCAGTACTACGGCCCGAGCCTGTATCCGGGCGCCCAGCCCTGGATCTCCACGCTGCTCGCCGCGGGCGGGATGGTCTTCGTGGCGGCCGCCTTCTACTGCTGGTCGGTCGTGTTCCCCCGCTCGGGCGGCGTGTACGTCTTCCTGTCGCGCACGATCAATCCCGGCGTGGCCTTCGTCTTCTCGCTCATCGAGACGATCATCCTGCTGTACTACGCGGCCCTGGCCGCCGGGCTGATCGTGCAGGTCGGGCTCGCCTCGTTCTTCGGCGCGGTCGGCACGGTGGCCAAGAACGCCACGCTGGTCTCCTGGGGCACGACCGTGGCCAAGCCCGCTGGCGTCTTCTGGATCGGCACGCTGATCATCGTGATCGCCGGCGCGCTGCTGATCTCCGGCACGCGCCGGTACTTCACCGTGCAGCGCATCCTGTTCGTCGTTGCGGTTGCCGGCCTGGCCGTCATCGCGGTAGCGATGATCGTTGGCAGCCGCAACGGCTTTTCTTCGAGCCTGACCAGCCTGACCGGGCTCCATTACAACCAGGTCATCGCCACCGCCGAGAAGCACGGCTACGCGCCGGCGGGCACGAGCTTCGGCGAGAGCTGGAAGTTCATCATCTGGCCGCTGCTGCCGCTGCTCGGCGCGGTCCAGTCGGTCGGCATCGGCGGCGAGGTCAAGAAGGTCCGCCGCTCCCAGCTGCTGGGCATGATCGGCGCCGTCGTCGCCACCGGCCTGGTCATCGCGCTGTTCGCCCTGCTGTCGAACAAGGACTTCGGCTACAACTTCCAGGGCGCCGTCGCCTACAACGCGCTGACCGGCGTCAGCGGCGGCACGACCAGCACGGCCCCGTGGTTCGCGGTGCTCGCCGGGCTGCTCGGGCACAACATCGTGCTCTCGGTGGTCATCCTGGCCACATTCGCCGCCTGGATCTGGTTCTGGATCCCGGCCGAGATGGCGTATACGACGCGGTCGATGATCGCCTGGTCATTCGACCGCGTCGCCCCGAATGGGCTCGGCTACGTCAGCGAGACCGTGCACACCCCGATCGTCGCGATCGGTGTCTCTACTGGCGGGGCGATCGTGTTCATGTGGTTCATCGCGTTCAAGGCCGTCGCGTTCCTCACCTTCATCGAGGTGCTGCTGGTGATCTGGGGCGCGGTGATGGTCGCCGCCGTGCTGTTCCCGCTGACGCGCAAGTCCATGTACGAGGCCTCGCCGGCCAAGAACTTCAAGCTCCTCGGGATCCCGGTCATGCCGGTCGCCGGGGCGATCTCCGCGGTGTTCATGGCGGCGATGCTCGTGCTGCTGTGGCGGGACCCCATCGCCGCCGGCGCGCTGATCCACCCCTCCAAGATGCCCGTCGAGGCGTGGGTCACGCTCGCCGCGATCGTGCTGGGCGCGGCCTGGTACATCGGCGTACGGAGATACCGCAAACGGCAGGGCATTGACATCAGCCTGGCGTTCCAGCAGATCCCGATCGAATGACCGGGCCTGCTAACCCGCTCTCCGAGGTCAATTCCTGGGCGGACCTGCAGCGCGAGGCCGTCGCGATCGTCGCGGCGGCCGAGCAGCAGGGAGTGACGCTGCGCGTCGTCGGCTCGGCGGGGATACGGCTGCACTGCCCGGAGCCCGGCCCGCTGATGGACCGGCTCGGCCGGGCCGCCAAGGACATCGACTTCATCGTCCCGCAGCGGCACCGCAAGGGCATGCGCAAGCTCCTGGAGAGCCGCGGCTACGTCATCGACCGGGATCTGCTGATCGCGATGGAGGGCCGCAGGTACAGCTTCGAGCACGCCGAGAACGGGACCGAGATCGACGTCTTCGTCGAGAAGCTGGACTTCTGCCACACGATCGAGCTGGGCGACCGGCTCACCCGGCATGCGGTCACGATCCCGCTCGAGGAACTGCTGCTGCAGAAGCTGCAGATCATCGAGATGACCACCACCGACGTGATTGACGCCAGCGTGCTGCTCGCGACGCACGACGCGAGCGGGGCGGGCGGCGACGCGCCCGCCCCGGCGCCGGAGGTGATCGACGCCGGGCACATCGCCAGGGTGCTGGCCAGAGACTGGGGATTTCACCACACCGCGACGAGGAACCTGGAACGAGTGTGCCCCGCGGGGACTGAGCCCTGCCCGGTCGACGTCGGCCCGGGCGGGACGGAGCGAGCCCGCCTGGGCGCCCAGCGCCTGCGGGACGTCATCGAGGCGGAGCCGAAGACGCTGGCCTGGCGGATGCGCGACAAGGTCGGCGAGCGCAAGCAGTGGTGGCAGGACGTCGACGAGCGGGAGGCGACGTACTGATGGGGCTGCTGAGCCGCCGGAAGGAACTCCCCCGCAGCGATCGCGAGCGGACCATCTTCTTCGCCTCTGACCTGCACGGATCCGAGGTCTGCTTCAAGAAGTTCGTGGCCGCCGCGAAGTTCTACGGCGCCGACACATTGCTCCTCGGGGGCGACATCAGCGCCAAGATCGTCGTTCCTATCGTCAGCACCGGCAACTCGCGGTACGCGGCGCAATTCCACGGCAAGGAGGAAGCACTCGACGAGCGCTCGGTCGCCGACTTCGAGCAGCGCGCGGCGAACAGCGGGCTGTACACCGAGCGCATGGAGCCGGACGAGTACCAGCACTACGCCGATCACCCCGAGCAGGTTGAGGACCTGTTCGACCGGGTGATGCGCCGCACGGTCCAGCGGTGGGTCGAGTACGCCAAGACCAGGCTGGACGGCAGTCCCGTCGTCATCTACAACGCGCCCGGCAACGACGATCCGCTGGCCGTCGACGAGGTCCTGCTCACGCACGGCGAGGAGCGGCTCCGGTTCGTGGAAGGCGAGATCGTCGAGCTGGCGCCCGGCATGGAGATGCTGAGCACCGGGTACACGAACCCGACGCCGTGGGACACCCACCGCGAGTACAGCGAGGACGAGATCCGCGCGCACCTGGCCGAGATGACCGGCCGCCTGGAGCATCCCGAGCACGCGATCTTCAACGTGCACGTCCCGCCGTACAACTCGCGGCTCGACACCGCGCCGCTGCTGGGCCAGGACCTGAAGGTCAAGACCTCTGCGGGCGCGCAGATGACGGCGCCGGTCGGGTCGGTCGCGGTTCGCGAGGCGATCGAGCAGGTCCAGCCGCTGCTCGGACTGCACGGGCACATTCACGAGTCGGGCGGCTCGGTCACGATCGGCCGGACGACCGCGATCAACGTCGGCTCGGAGTACGGGGAGGGCGTGCTGCGCGGCGTCCTGCTCACCATCGGCGACGGCAAGCTGCTGCGCTATCAGGCGGTCAGCGGGTGACATCAGCAAGGGAGTGCGGTGACCAATATCGAGCAACTGCAGCAACGGCTTCAGGCTCAGGGCGTCAAGTACGTATTCGGCGCGTACACCGACGTCCACGGCGTGCCGAAGTCGAAGTGCGTGCCGGTCACGCACCTCGCGGACGCCGCCGCGGGCTCGGAGCTGTACACGGTGGGTGCCCTGGAAGGCATGGGCGAGCTCGGGCCCAACGAGGATGAGTGCACCGGGATCCCCGACCTCGCCGAGATGACCGTCCTGCCGTGGGACAAGCGGTACGCGGTCGCGCCCGCGAACCTGCTCTTCCACGGCGAGCCCTACCCGTTCGACTTCCGCCGCCTGCTGCAGGTCCAGGTCGCCGAGGCCGCTGCGCTCGGCTTCGAGATGAAGATGGGCGTCGAGCCCGAGCTCTACGTGCTGCGGGACACCCCCGACGGCGCCGTGCCGTGGGTCCCCGAAGACCTGGCCAACGTGCCGACCAGGGGCTATGACCTGGAGACCACGATGCTGGCCGACGGATTCCTCGGGCCGATGGTCGAGTACATGAACGAGCTCGGCTGGGACGTGTACTCGTTCGATCACGAGGGCGGCGACGGCCAGTACGAGTTCGACTTCGGCTACACCGACGTTGTGCAGATGGCCGACCGCATGCTGATCTTCCGGCTGATGGCCAAGCACGTTGCCCGGACGCTCGGCTGCTTCGCGTCGTTCATGCCCAAGCCCTTCCAGGACGGCTTCGGCTCCGGCGCGCACCTGAACGTGAGCCTGGCCGACATCAGGACCGGCCGGAATGCCTTCGACGGCGGTCACGGCGGCCGGCCGGCCGCGGGCAGCGCCGACCTCGTCGCCGCCGCGCGCGACAACGCCTACGGCCGCGTGGCCTACCAGTTCACGGCCGGCGTGCTGGACCACGGGGCCGCGCTGATGGCGGTGCTGTCGCCCACCGTGAACTCCTACAAGCGGCTGATGCCGCGCGGGCTGATGCAGGAGATCTCCTGGGCCCCCGTGTACCGGGCCTGGGGCTACAACAACCGGACGCTCATGTGCCGGCTGCCGATCAACCGCCGCTGCCTGGAGGTGCGGACCGCCGACAGCGCGGTGAACTTCTACCTCAGCGCCGCGCTCGTGCTGGCCGCGGGACTGGACGGGATCCGCCGCGAGCTGAAACCGCCGGACCCGATGAACAACGACACCTACAAGATGTCGGAGGAGGACCTCGCCGGGCTGGGCATCAGAAGGCTGCCGTGGACGCTCGGCGACGCGGTCACCGCGTTCGAGGAGAGCGAATTCGCGCAGAAGGTGCTGGGCACCGAGCTGCACTCGCACTACGCGCAGCTCAAGCGCGCGGAGTGGCAGGAATACAACACCGTCGTCAGCAAGTGGGAACTAGACCGCTACCTGCGGTTGTGGTGAGCGAGGTCAGATGGAGATGACGGAGAATTCGGGCGCCCAGAGTTTCGCAACACAGCGTGGGTCGGCCAATGCCGAGGCCGTAGCGCGGATGACTGGCGCCGAGCCGGTCCTGGTCGACGTGCAGCCCGCGGGCGACGTCGTGCCGGGCATGGCCCCGAACGTCATCCTCACCTCCGGGCCGCCGATGCCCTGGGACGAGTACTACGGCGGCCAGCGCAGCGCCGTTGTCAGCGGGGCGCTCTATGAGGGGCTGGCCCGCGACGAAGCCGACGCCGATGCCCGGCTCCGGGACGGCCGGATCGTCCTGGCCTCGACCCATGACCACGGCTGCGTCGGCTCGGTCGCAGGCATCTACACCGCGTCCATGCCGGTCTTCGTCGTGCACAACACCGAGCGGGGCAACCACGCGTACTGCAACTTCTATGAGGGCGAGTCCCGTCACCGGCTCAACTACGGCTCTTACAACGACGAAGTTCGCCGGGGCCTGGACTTCCTGCGCGACGAGCTCGCCCCGGTGCTGCAGGATGTCATCCGGCGTGCCGGCGGCGTCCCGCTGAAGCCGATCATCGGCCGTGCGCTGCGGATGGGCGACGAGCTGCACAGCCGCAATACGGCTGCGACCACGCTGTTTATCCGGGAGCTCACGCCGCAGTTCCTCGAGTACGCCGTCGACACGTCGTCTGAGCAGGCGCTGACCGCGCTCCGGTTCTTCTTTGCCAGCGACTACTCGTTCCTGCGGCTGTCGATGGCGGCCGCCAAGGCGATGGCCGACGCCGCCAGGGACGTGCCGGGGTCCAGCGTCGTCACCGCCATGACCATCAGCTGCCGCAACTTCGCGATCCGGGTCAGCGGCCTGGGCGACGAGTGGTTCCTCGGCCCGCTGCCCGAGGTCTCGTGCAAGCTCTTCGACGGGTTCACCGACGATGACGTTCAGTGGATCGGCGGCGAGAGCCACATCACCGAGACCGTCGGGCTCGGCGGCTTCGCCCAGGCGGCCGCGTTCGGGCTGCAGGCTTACCAGGGCGGCTCGGCCGCCGAGATGGTCGCGATGAACACGCGGATGTATGACATCACCGTCGCCGAACACCCGGACTTCCTCATCCCGTACTTCGGCTTCCGCGGCACGCCGGTCGGGATCGACGTCTTCAAGGTCACCGGTTCGGGCATCCAGCCGGTCATCGACGGCGGTCTGGCCGGAAAGGGCGGCGGCCAGATCGGGGCCGGCATCCTGCGCGCGCCGCTCGACTGCTTCACCACGGCCGCGAAGGCGTACACGCAGCGATACGGGTAGCACTGCAACGCGCCCGGTGGCGGCGACTGCCCATATAGTCATTTCATGACAAGTCCGGAGCAGCCCTCCGATGCCATGAGCCCGGCGGACACGGTCAGGGCAGCGGACGCCGACCGGGAGGCCGTCGCCGAGAAGCTCCGGGTCGCCGTCGCCGAAGGCCGGATCGACTTCGATGAACTGGACGACCGGCTCGGCCAGGCCTACAGCGCGGGCACCTACGGGCAGCTCCGGGCCCTGGTAGCGGATCTGCCGATCCAGGCGGATCTCATTCCGCGGCATGAGTCTGTGGCCGAACCCGAGACTCTTGTCCTCAAGACCACCTCGCCCAATATCAGGCAGTCCGGCGAGTGGACCGTGCCGCGGCGGATCATCGCCGAAACCAGGGCGGGCATCATCACGATCGACTTCACCCGGGCGACCTGTGCCCACCGCGAGGTCACCGTCGAGGCGGCTGGCCACACGGGGTGGATCCGGCTGATCCTCCCGCCCGGCTGGGCCGCCCGGATCGGGCCGGCCAGCACCAACACCTCGAACATCCACAACAAGGCCGCCGAGACCGCCGAACCCGGCCTGCCGACCATCATCGTGACCGGGCACCCGGTCCACGGCTACATCAAGATCAAGCAACGCCGCCGCAGCCGATAGCGAGCGACGCGCAGTCACGACTAGCATCCGGCGATGTGAGCGGTGACGTGATCATCCTGACCGGACCGCCCGGCGCCGGAAAGACGACCGTGGCCGAGTTCCTCGCCACTGACGCGAGCGTGCCAACGGCCCATCTGACGACCGACTGGTTTTATCGCTCGATCCGCACCGGCTTCGTCCTGCCGTTCCTTCCCGAGGCGCACACGCAGAACGAGGTGGTGGTCGGGGCGATCGTCGGAGCCGTCGCGGCGTTCGCGCGCGGCCGAGCATGATCACCTGACGACGTCGTACGTAGTCCTCAGGCCCAGCCTGGGCATCACGTTGGGCAGATACCGGCTCCGCCGTTACTCGGTGACCTGACCGTCAGCCACGTCGATCCATCGGTTTATCGTCACCGCTTCCAGCATGCGGCGGTCGTGGGTGACGAGCAGCAGGGTCCCCGGATAGGCCTCGAGCGCGGATTCGAGCTGCTCGATGGCCGGCAGGTCCAGATGGTTCGTCGGCTCGTCGAGCACGAGCAGGTTGACTCCACGTGCCTGCAGCAACGCCAGCGCCGCCCTGGTCCGCTCCCCCGGCGAAAGAGTTGCCGCCGGTCGCATGACATGCGCTGCCCGCAGGCCAAACTTCGCCAGCAGGGTTCGGATCTCCGCAGGCAGAAGCTCAGGGACCGCTTCGCGGAAAGCCTCCATGAGCGGCGCATCCGTCAGGAAGACGCCACGGGCCTGATCGACCTCGCCAACCACCACGCTGGCGCCCAGCGAGGCATAGCCCTCATCCAGCGGGATCCGCCCGAGCAGGGCGCCCAGCAGAGTCGTCTTGCCTGATCCGTTCGCGCCCGTGATCGCGACCCGCTCGGCCCAGTCGATCTGGAGGTTGACCGGGCCGAGCGTGAACGCTCCGCGCCGGACGACCGCGCCGCGCAGCGATGCGACGATCGCTCCGGCCCGCGGCGCCACCGCGATCTCCATGCGCAGTTCCCACTCCTTGCGCGGCTCGTCAACGGTCTCGAGTCGCTCGATCAAACGCTCCGTCTGACGCGCCTTCGCTGCCTGCTTCTCGGTGGCCTCGGTGCGGAACTTGCGCCCGATCTTGTCGTTGTCGGGCGCCTTACGGCGCGCGTTCTTGACGCCCTTCTCCATCCACGCGCGCTGCGACCTGGCACGCTCCTCGAGGCTCGAACGCGTGTCGGCATACTCGTCGTACGCCTCCCGCGCGTGCCGCCTGGCCACCTCGCGCTCGGCCAGATAGGCGGCATAGCCACCGCCGTATGACCGGACCTGCTGCTGCGCCAGGTCGAGCTCGACGACCTGGGTCACTGTCCGGGTGAGGAACTCGCGGTCATGGCTGACCAGGACGGTGCCTGCCCGCAGTCCCCCCACGAACGACTCAAGGCGGGCCAGGCCATCGAGGTCCAGGTCGTTGGTCGGCTCGTCGAGCAGAAATACGTCGTACCGGCTGAGCAGCAGCGAGGCCAGGCTGGCCCGCGCCGTCTGTCCTCCGGACAGGGCGGTCATCTCGTGGTCCAGGTCTACCCGCAATCCCAGCCCGGCCGTGACGGCATCGGCGCGCTCGTCCAGGTCCGCACCGCCCAGCGAGAGCCAGCGGTCCAGCGCCCGCGCGTAGTCGTCGTCGGCTCCCGCTGCTCCCTCGGCGAGGCCGTGCGCGGCGGCCTGCATTGCTTCATCTGCCGCCCGCACCCCGGTGCGCCGGGCCAGGAACTGCCGCACGGTCTCCCGCGCGCTGGGCGCTGGCTCCTGCGGCAGGTAGCCGATCGTTGCCTCTTGCGGGCTCAGCGTGACCGTGCCCGCGTCACTGGGCGTCAGCCCGGCAAGCACGCGCAGCAGCGTCGACTTGCCCGCGCCATTGGCGCCGACCAAGCCGATGACATCGCCGGGAGCCACGACGAGATCGAGGCCGGCGAACAGGGACTGGTCGCCGTGAGCTACGGCGAGACCTCTGGCGACGAGGGTGGCGCTCACAGCCCCTCACCGTTGCGGGCCTCGAGCTCCCGCTGAATCGACGCCACGAGGTCGGGATGCCTGCTCAGCCTGCGCAGGAAGTCAGGCGGAAGCCCCAGCTGCCGGCTGGCTTCGTCGAGTACCGGCCGGGTCATCGCGAGCGCCTCGGCCAGCGTGTCGTCCCGCTGGTAAGACAGCGGCAGATCGGCCGCGGCCATCTCAGCCGGACGGCGGAACGTCCCGTCCGCAGCTGGAAGCCACTCCGCCGCCCTGGCTACCTCGCCGATAGGTGACAGCATGTGCTCACGCTCAGAGTCTTCGAACCCCATGCGATGAGACCTCTCGACGACCCCTGCGATCAGGTGCCTGGAGGGAACGAGCAAGCTGTTCCAGACGAACTCCGAGCGCACGCCATTCGGGTTCCTGAGGGCGTGGTCCAGCCCGTCGATCCTGGCCGACGGATCAAACCCGGCGACTCCGCGCTCATGCCGGGCGAAATCGTCGGCAATGCTCACGTAGCCGAGTTCATCCGCCGGGCGTGCCTCTATCCGCACGGCTTCCCGGACGCCCATTGCGCGTAGCTGAGTGAGCCAGGGACCGTAGCCATCGGCGGCCAGCCAGATCTCGGGGTTGCCATCGAAATAGGACTCCAGTGCCCTCGTGCGCTGATACAGGTCACCGGGCCGCATCAGCCGCTGCTGGCCGGTGGCCGCGTTCTCCCCCACCAGGAACGTTGTCTGGCGTATCCGTTCCAGGAGTTGCTCCCGGCTGGCCAGAGACGCCCCGTCGAGCGCACGCGCGAGCAGCTCGATGTCAGCGTCGTGCTGGGCCGCGTCCAGCTTCTCGACGTCGGTGTCGTGGTACCGGGGCAGGACGTGATCCAGTACCTCGGCGACGATGTCAGGCTCGGTGAAGCCGATCGCGGTCAGGAACTGCCGTGCGTCGGGATGCTGCGCGACATTGCGGCGGACAGTTGCGAACTCCGTCTCGGCCGGGCCCGGAAGGTAAGCAGCTGGCCTGCCTCGCGCGTCGAACGGCACCACCTGGGTGCCGTCTTCGAGCCGGATGACCGGCCCGGGCGCCTGCCATAGCGCCGGGTGCCCGTACAGGAACCGGTAGAGCCTGACGATCCAGTCGTCGGACTGCCCGGCGAGGAAGCCGGCGGTGAGGCGGGCCACCACGGTTTCCGGCGTCACCTCGTCCAGGCCCGCGTCCTCGCGCAGATACCCCCACAGGACAGGGGTCTGGATCTCCGAGATCGCATCGGAGGCGAACGCGATCGGGCCGTCCTCGCCGTAGAGCTGGCCGAGCAGATCTGGCGTCAGCAGGTCGCGAAGGCCGGCCCCGCTGGCCAGCTTGAGCTGCCGCAGGGCGCGGTAACCGCCATCAGCGGCAGGAATCATCGCCTCGGTTTCGAGCGTCGCGCGCGCCTGGTCGAACAGCGCACGGAACATGCTCTCCGGGCCGAAGTGAGCTGCGTCCAGCGGCAGCGCCTGCAGCACCTCGACGGTGAGCAGCCCCTCGTCCCTGAGGCCGGCCAGCACCGCTTCGAGCAGGGTGGCCGTCTCGCGGACCAGAGCCCGGTTCCACTCCTCGTGCTCGGGAACGTTGTCGCGCGCGGGCGTCGTCCGGTACGGGCCCTGGATTACGAAGCCGAGAAACGTCTCCTTCTGCGTCGGGAAGAAGACAACCAGGGGCGAGGTCTCGCTTGCTACGAGCCGAGTCGAGTCGATGGCGGCGCGCGCCATGAAGGCGATCTCGACCCGCTGATCCGGATAGCCGAGGCCGTCAAGCCTGCGTTCCCATACGAACCATTCCTCATCGCCGCGGCCGTGCGGGTACCCGCTCGACAGCGACACTCGCCGGCCAGAGCCCGCCCGTGGGGCCGATGCCCGCTCCAGGACGCGGCTCTTGGCGGCCGGGCCGCCGGCGGCGATCCGCCCGATGTTGCGCAGGAACAGCAGCGTCTCGACGCCGAGGCCAGCCAGGGCCGCCGAGATTTCCTCCACGGCTACTGCGGCGGGGACCTCGGCGCGGTCAAAGGGAAACACGAAGACGGTCTCGGCTGCCGGCTGCCCGAGCGGCTCCGCCGGATAGGGCCGGACGTACTTCTCGATCCGGAAGTTCTCGGCGCCGCTGTGAATCCGCGGGCTGTCGGTGTACGCGTAGACCGCCTTGAAGCCGATCCCGAACTCGCCGATCTGGGTCAGGTCATCTGTCTTGGTGCCCTGTCCGACGCCGCAGATGGCGCGCACGTCGGCCACCGTGAAGTCGCGCCCGTCGTGCCTGACCTCCAGCCGGTCGGCGAAGAGGGTGAACGTCAGGTCGGTCGCGCCGGCATCCTCGGCGTTCTGGATGAGCTCGAAGATGAAGTGCGTTCGCTCGCTGTAGAGCTGGCCGAGCAGCTCGAGCACGGCCGTGTCCCAGCCGTAGCGGGCGATATTCTCCGCCCGGATCTCGTCATAGTCAGCGGGCACAAGTGATCTCCGAGAGTCAGCAGGCAGGGCGCCACCCGAAGCCGCCATCCCCCGAGGCAGCTGAGCAATCGTATCTGGCAGCCGTCGAGCAGCCCGAATGCGCCGGGCCTCAGCGCCGGGACTCAGCGCCGGGACGGGTGCGCAAGGCGGCCGTAGCGGTGTCGGTAGGCCAGGTAGGCGGGCAGTCCGAAGCACAGCGGAAGCCAGTAGGAGGCGAGCCGGTAGGCCAGCGTGGCCAGGAGCGCGTCGCCGCTGTGGACGCCGGCCAGGACCAGCAGGCCGGTCAGGCTGGCCTCGACCAGGCCGAGCCCGCCCGGGGTGATCGGGACGAGTTCGATGACGTTGGCGGCAGCGTAGGCCAGTAGCACCAGGCCATGCCGGGGATGGGTGCCGGTGGCTCTCAGGGCGGCGAGCAGGCAGCCGAAGTCGAACCCGAGCCGGCCGGCAGTCAGCAGCAGGGCCTGCCACCAGTTGTGGCCCAGCACCGACTTGATGGTGTCGCGCTCGGATAGCAGCCGAGTATCCAGGCCGGTCAGCGGCGGACGGCGGCCGCGGGTGATCCGGTTTCGCAGTGCCTGCACGGCGCGGCCGACCGCTGCCAGCGGCCGGTCCGTTCGAAGGAGGAGAGCACCGACGATGGCGAGCAGGCAGAACATCCCGAGTCCAAGCAGCGCGGTATGCACAAGCCCAGGGCTGACGGCCGCGCCGGCCAGCACCGCCGGCAGCGCAACTACAGGCAGAGCCAGCAGCGCGCCTACCTCCAGCAGCGAGAAGGCGGCCAGCGCGGCCGCCGCGGCACCGGTGTCGAACCCGGCGTTTGCCAGCATCTCGAACTGGAGTCCGGCCCCGACCGCGGCGCCGCCCGGAAGGATGCCGGACACGCCGTTTCCGGCGAGCCCCGCAGTGACCACGGAAAACCACTCGCTCGTCTGCAGGGCAAGCCGCTGCAAGGCGAAGGTGCACGTAAATGAGGCCACCTCGGCGACCAGCGCGGCCGCCAGCCAGATCCCGTTCAGAGTGTGCAGGCGCGGCCAGGACGCTACCACTCTGGTCAGGCTCGGCAGCAGCAGGTAGATCGCCAGGCCCGCGGCCGCAAGGGCCGCTGCCCTGGTGACGATGGCCTTCCGGGATACCGGCCACGACCGCGCCCGCCGCCTGGATGCGGGCCCCGTGGCGGGCGAGCGCTGGGCGCGTCGCCGCTCATCAGCCGGCGGCGGCCGGTCGGGTTGCGGATCGTGGCTTGTCGTCAATATCGGTCTCATCCGGGCCAGCACGTGCAGCTCCACGATGGAACCACGGCCCCTCGCGCCCGCGCACGCGTGGGGCCGGGTAACGGTGCCACAGCTGATGCCTGGCGATCTTCAGAGCGACGACGATGCGCCACCACGCGGAATGACCGGGAGTGTTATGTAGGACGGCAGCCCGGCGTCGTGGCAGATAGTCTGCTCGGCCACGACGAAGTCATCGTGCGTCGCGGTCGCGGCGCGCGCGCCGTTTCCCGGATTGCGGTCGAAGCACGGGAAGTTCGAACTCGAAATGTCGACGCGGACCCGGTGACCGGCCTTGAATACCTGACTCGTGGCCATCAGGTCGATCTCGTAGGACTCGACGCGGCCGGCGGTGACGGGTCGGCTCAGGCCCGACCCATTCCGGAAGCGGGCGCGGACGATGCCGTCGGCGACGCCCATCGCCCGGCCGTCCGGCCAGACATCGACGAGCTTGGCGGTGAAATCGGTGTCTGCCGCCGAGGTGGCCGCGTTCAGCGTCACCCGAAGCGGGCCAGTTACTTCCAGGTCCTCCGGCAGTTCCTCGCTGGTGAAGACCAGCACATCCGGCCGCGTTCCGATCACGCGCTGGTCGCGGGGACCGCCGATCCAGCTGATACCGCCGCCCGGCCCGCCGCTGATCAGCGTCGCTCCCCCGACGGTCGGCACCGGGTCGCGAGGGTCAAATCTGAACTTCGAGGGCAGAGCGCCGGCGCCCGGCGGAGCTGCCGACAGCCCCCCGCCGGAGTGCAGGTACCAGCGAGTCCACTGGGTCCGGGCGAGTGGCCAGTCATCCTCGTCACGCCACACGTTGTCGCCCATGACGAACAGCTTCACGCGGCTGCCAGCTAGCTCGGTCTGCCCCTCCGCGACGAACCGCCGCAGGAACGTGAGCTGCAGCTGCTCGAGCTGGATGGCCTGGGCCGAGGCCAGCAGCCCGAAGTGCAGCTCGCCCGCGACTCCGGTCTGGTCTGCGTGCGTCCACGGGCCGATAACGAGTGCCTGGTTGCGCCGCGCGTGCTCAGTGGCCGCGCTCTCGCGCAGCGTCATGAAGTTGTCCAGCGTCCCGCCGAGGAAGAGATCGAACCAGCCGCCGACGTGCAGCGCCGGGGCCGTGATCCGATCGCGGCTGGCCGCGTAGCTCAGGTCACGCCAGAACTCGTCCCGCTCCTCGTGATCGAGCCACTGCTGCCACGTCGGCATGATCTGGCTCACGGCGGGCGCGTCTCTGGCCGGCAGGTGGTCGTAGTCGGCGGCCATGCTCGTCATGTGCGCGAGCAGGGCGGGCATGTCGGCTGAGATGTCTTCACCGGCCGCCGCGCGGTAGGTGAGCGTCTGCGCGGACTTGAGCGTGTACCAGCCGAGTAGCTGGCCGAGCTGGAGGGCGCCCTGCCGGTACACCAGGCCGCCGAAGTAGTCGGCGGGAGTTACTGTCGGCAGCAGGCAGCGCAGTGCGGACGGCGCGCTGACAGCCGCCGCGAACTGGACCATGCCGAGATAAGAAGGCCCGTACATGCCCACGAGCCCGTTACTCCAGGCCTGCCCAGCACACCACTCGATGGTGTCGACGCCGTCGTCGGCCTCGCTTGCGAACGGCGCGAAGTCCCCGTCGGAGGTGCCGGTGCCCCGGCAGTGCTGCAGAACCACCGCGAAGCCCGCGTCGATCGCCGGCAGCACCGGAACGCCCCGGCTCATGGGCTCGCCGTAGGGAGTGCGGACCAGCAGGACGGGGAACGGGCCGCTGCGCGCGGGCCGGTAGACCTCTGCCCGCATGACCACGCCATCGCGCATGGGGATCGCGGCGTTGTGCTCGGCGACCATCGGGACGGACTGCACAGTCAGCTTGGCCACAGGCCTCCCTCGGGCTCGGCGGCTAGCGTCCTGATCATCGAGCCAGGTCCCTGGCCGCGGGCATGACCTCCTTGGCGAACAGCTCAAGGCTGCGCTCGGCGTGCTCGTATGGCATTCCGCCAAAGCTCGGCAGCACGACGAGGTCGAAGTCGCCAAGTACCTCGCTGATAGCAGCGATCTTGGCAACTATCTGGGCCGGAGTCCCGCACAGCGCGGACTCCGCATACGCGGCCGATGCGTTCTCCAGGCCGGCCTCGCGAAGAGCGCCCGCCAGCTCGGCGTAGCGCTCATAGCCGGCGGTGGTGGCGAAGTGCTCCCCCGCCATCTCGTAGTGGCGAACGTTCGAGGCAAAGAACGTGGCGATGTGACGCTGCGACCGCTCCCTGGCGACGGCCGCGTCCTCGTGGCAGTACATGTTGACGTTCAGAGAGACTGGCGGCGGAGCCGCGGCATGCAGAGCGCGATACTGCTGCCGGTACTCCTCGTACACCGGCATGAGGTCGGGCACCGGGCGCGTGACGATCGACATCAGGGCGGCACCGAGGCTCACGCACGAGACGATCGAGTCGGGTGAGCCGGCCACGCAGTACAGGCGGCCGCGGAAGGAGGCGCGCGGATCAGGCCGCAGCCTCGTGCGCGGCTGCGGGTAGAACGGCCCGCCGCCTTCGATGAAGCCCGTCTCCAGCGCGCTGACGATCATGGGCGCTGCCTCGTCGAAGCGGGCGCGGGACTCGTCCATCGGGATGCCGAACGGGGCGTACTCCTGACGGGACAGGCCGCGGCCCATGCCGAACAGAGCGCGACCGCCGGACAGAATGTCCAGCATGATCATCTTCTCGGCGACGCGGAGCGGGCTGTTCCACGGCAGGATCACCGCGGCGGTCCCGAGCAGCACGCGCTGCGTCCTCGCGGCCAGGTGGGCGAGCAGGACCACGTTGTCCGGGCACATGGCGTAGTCGTCGAAGTGATGCTCGACTGCCCACAGGCTGTCGAAGCCAAGCTCATCAGCTAGCTCGGCGATCCGCAGCTCGCCCTGATACATCTGCTCGTCGGACAGGTCCCGGTGGAGTTTGCCGAATCCGAGATTGACTCCTATGTGCAGCACGGCCACTCCTCTCGGCTACTAATGGCCCAGTGTCGTCTTGGGCCATTCCCATAATGACGGTGCTCGTTGCCTCCCCGTTTGTGTTATCGCACAAAAGAAACGCGGCCAATTTGGTGCCAGACACAAGGCGAGATGAATGTTAACGGCTTGCACCTGATTGAACCTTGCGCCTATGCAGGCAGCGCTCTAATATCGGCTCACCCCGCCCAATCCGAGCGGGTTTATGCCGTGCCACCAGGAGGTGGAGGCAGATGCAAATGTACAAGCACACTTCGAATGTGCGAGGACATCTTGCGCTCGTGGCGGTAATTGGAATGGCGGTACTGGCGGGGTGCGCGAGCTCGCCGACGAGCACCGGCAACACCAGCAGCCCGGCCGCGAGCTCGGCCGCCAGCCAGAGCGCCGCGGCCACCGCCACCTCGCAATGCGGCACGAAGCCGGGCGTGACCGCCACCGGAACGCCGATCGCACTGGGCGGCATCGTCACCAACGAAGCCGGGACCTCCTTCACCGACATCGCGAACATGGCGGCCGCGTACTTCGCCTGCGTCAATGCCAATGGCGGCATCAATGGCCATCCGGTCAAGTACTACATCGAGACCGAGCAGACCAACCCCGCGCAGATTGCCGCCGAGGCCAAGCAGCTTGTCCAGACAGATCACGTCGTCGGGATCGTGGGCAACACCAGCATCATCGAGTGCTCGATCGACTCGTCTTACTGGCAGCGGCTCGGCTACGACATCATCGACTCCGGCATCGCGCCCGAGTGCTGGTCAACACCGAGCAGTGCGGCCGTCAACATGGGCCCGCGCTATAGCTCCGACGGCGCCGTGCAGTACGCCCTGACTCAGCACGTCTCGAAGATCGCCTTCGACCAGTCGAACGTCCCCGGTACGGGGTACATCGCTGCTGGTCCGGCGGCGCTGGCCGCCGCGGCCAGGGTTCCGATCACGCAGCTGACCGAGAATGTGCCGATCACGAACGCGGATTCGGTGGCAATCCGCGAGGTCGATGCCGCGGGGCCGAACGGCGCCGTTGTACTGAACTTCACCCCGCCCGAGGCGCTGGTGATCTTGCAGGCCGCGCAGAAGCTCGGTCTCGAGGACCGGGTCAAGATCTGGGGCTGCTCGACGCCATGCAATACCGACTTCCTGGCTGCCGCACTCGGCCCCAAGTGGGATCACAAGCTGTTCGTAAACGCTGAGCTGACCCCGCCCGACGTCACTAACACGCCGACGATGAGCCTCTACCGGGCCATTCTCGCGAAGTACGGAAAGGCAGTCTCCGGTGGTATCGGCAGCTTCAGTCAAATGGGCTTCACCGAGGCGGAGATCGCGGTGCACGCCCTCGACACAATAACCGGCCCGTACACGGTCGCAAGTGTCAACGCGGCGTTCCGCGCGGTGTCGAATTTCAACACTGGCATGCTCTGCCAGCTCTGGACGTACGGCACGTACGCAATGCATATTCCAAACAACGAGGACTACACCGTGACCCCTGATAACGGCAAGATGGTGACCGCTCAGGGGTGCACGCAGATCTCGTCAGTCGATCCGCAGATCGCGGCCTACCGCAAGCTCGCCGGCGTCGCGGCGCTCGCGCCGTGAGCGGCCGCGAGGGCCGGGCCCGGACGGGCTGACCAGGGCTGCGTAATGCCGAGCTGGCAGGACTTCCAGCCGTTCATCGTGACCGGCCTCGCCCTCGGAGGGGTCTACGCCCTGTCCGGGGTGGGGCTGGTCGTGCTCTACCGGGCCACCGGCGTGGTGTACCTGGCCTTCGGCGCGGTCGGCGCTATGGGCGCGCTGATCGCGTGGTCAGTGACCAACGCGGGCGGACCCGGCTGGTCCGGGTGGCTGGCGTGCGTGCTTTTCGCCGCCGGCGTGACCGTCGGCTACGGGATGCTCTTCGGGCCGGCGCTGGCTAAACGCGATCCGCTGGTCAAGGCGACCGCGACGCTCGGGCTGCTGCTCGTCCTGTTCGGGACGATGGACTTGCTGTGGACCACCAGCGGCGGCGAGTCCCGCGCCCTGAGCCTGCCGACTGATAACAGCGGGTTCACGGTCGGCCAGATCCAGATCAACTGGACACAGGTCATCGGGCTGGCGGCTGGAGTCGTCATCACCGTGCTGACCGCATTGTTCCTGCGCCACACCCGGCTCGGCACCGCGATGCGGGCGATGGCGAACGACCGGGAGATCACAGCCACCCTGGGGGTGCCGGTGCGGCGGGTGGAGGCGGCAGCATGGCTCGGCTGCGGCGTGCTGGCTGGCATCGCCGGGCTCCTGCTGGCCGACATGGTCGCGCTCGACGCCACCACGCTCACGTTCCTGGTGATCTCATCGCTGGCCGCGGCACTGATCGCGCGCCTGCGGTCGATCGCCTTCACGTTCGCAGCCGCGATCGTGATCGGCCTGGTGCAGAACATGCTGGTCCCGATCTCGTCGCTGTCGAACTACAGCGACATGACCCCGTTCGTGCTGGCCGCCGCGGCGCTGCTGGTGCTCGTGCGCCGCCGGGTGATGACGAGTTCCCGCGAGGAGTCATAATGCCCGCCGGGACGCTCGCGCGGACAGCCGTGGTGACGGTCCTGCTGCTGTTCACGCTGCTCGCCCTGCCGCAGCTGATCAGCCTCTACTACGTCGACACGATGACGCAGGTGGGCATTTACGCGATCGTCGCGCTCGGCCTCGGCGTGCTCGTCGGGCGGGTCGGGCTGGTATCGCTCGGCCAGATCGCGGTCCTGGCTGTCGGCGCCTGGGTGGCTGCCCGGCTACTGTTCGCCACCGCGCAGCCCTATCCGGTCGTACTGCTCGAGGCGGGCCTGTTCACGATGGTGGCGGGCACGCTGATCGGGTTGCCGGCGCTGCGGCTGCGCGGCCTGTACCTGGCACTGATCACGCTGATGCTCGCGGGAGCGTTCTCCATCGTGCTGGCGACGACCAACTTCCCCAACGGGGGCCACGGCTTCCTCGGCTATAACGGCAGTCTCGTGCGCATTCCCCCGATCCGCCGTCCCGACATTGCCTCGGGCGACCCGGCGTACTTCCGGTACACGGTCATCGTCGCGGCCCTGATGTTCCTGCTCGTGCTCGCGCACATCAGGTCCAGGCCCGGCCGGGCCTGGGCGGCGATCAGGCAGAGTGAGTCCGCCGCCCTGGCGGCAGGCATCAACACGACCCTGTACAAGCTGTGGGCGCTCGCGCTGGCGTCGTTTATTACCGGGGTGGCCGGTGGCCTGTACGCGGGCGCGGTGCACTACATCTACTCGATCGACTTCCCGGCCCAGGATTCGATCATCCTGCTGGCGGTCGTGCTCATGGGGGGCGCCTACAGCCTGTGGGGCGCGGTCGTCGCCGCGCTGCTACTTGAACTGCTGCCGGCTTTGCTGAACAACTGGGGCGTACCGGCGGACTGGCTGACGATCCTGTTCGGCCTCGGCGTCCTCCAGGTGCTCACGACCGCGCCTGCTGGGCTAGCCGATCAGGTGCCCAGGGACCTGGCCCGGCTCGGGCGGCTGCTGCTCGGCCTCCTGCGCAGGCCGGCGTCGGCCGGAAGCGAGGCCCAGTGATCGAAATAGCAGGCCTCACTGTGCGCTTTGGCGGGGTCACGTCGCTGGATAGCATGACGGTCTCGTTCGAGCCGGGCACCTGCGGACTGATCGGGCCGAACGGCGCGGGGAAGACCACGTTCTTCAACGTCCTCAGCGGCTTCGTCCGGCCGGCAGACGGAAGCGTCCGGGCGTTCGGTGACGACCTGCTGTCGATGGTGGCCTTCCGCCGGGCGCGGTGGGGGTTGCGGCGGACGTTCCAGACGGAGCAAGCGATCGAGGAGCTGTCCGTCTTCGACAACGTCGCGCTGGCGCACGAGCGGTCAAGGAGAGCCGGCCCGTCCTGGCGCCATGACGTCCTCGGCGCGATCTCGTTCGTGGGGCTCGAGGCCGATCCGCGGGCCAGGGTGAGCACGCTCGGCGCCGGGCAGCGCCGGCTGGTCGAGGTGGCCAGGGCGGTGGTCGGGCGACCGCGGCTCGTGCTGCTCGACGAGCCCGCCGCCGGGCTGCCCGATGACGAGACCGAGAATCTCGCCGCGGTCATCAGGCGTATACCGGAGCGGACGGGGGCGCTGACGATCCTGGTTGACCACGACATGAGCCTGGTGTCGGCCTGCTGCGATACGACCGCCGTGCTCGACTTCGGCAAGCTGATCGCGTCCGGTCCGACCGCCCAGGTGCTCAGGGATGAGCGCGTGATCGCTGCCTACCTGGGCACGGCGGAGGTGCTATGACGCAGGCGCCACGGACACCGGGGCCGACGCTGCCCGCGCAGCGGGAGCCCGCGGCTAGCCGGCTGAGCCTGACCGGGCTGACCGTCGAGCGCGGGCGGCGCACGGTCGTGCGGGATGTGACGTTCGAGATCCCGGCGGCGGAGGTTACCGCGCTGCTCGGACCGAACGGGGCCGGGAAGTCAAGCCTGGTGCTCGCCGTCGGCGGCGTCCTGCGGGCACGGTCGGGAGCCGTCCTGCTCGGCGGACGGGACCTGGCGCGGCACCGGCCGGAGCAGATCCGGCGCGCCGGCGTCGCGATCGTCCCGGAGGGGCGCCGACTGCTTACCGACCTGACCGTCGATGACAACATCCGGGTCGCGACGTACTCGCTGCCAGGCGACCAGGCGAAGGCGGGACGTGACCGGGTGCTTGACCTGTTCCCCGAGCTGTCCAAGCGGCTGTCTGCGCCTGCCCGCGCACTGTCCGGCGGCGAGCAGCAGATGCTCGTGCTCGCGCAGGCGCTCGTCTCACAGCCGCGTTTCCTGCTGATTGATGAACTGTCGCTCGGCCTGGCTCCGGTGGTTATCAACCGGCTGCTCCCGGTGATCCGCGGCATCGCCGAGTCTGGCGTCGGCGTGCTGCTCATCGAGCAGTTCGCGGCCGTCGCGCTGGGTCTGGCTCACCAGGCCCACATACTGGAGGGCGGCAGGCTGCGCTACTCCGGCCTCGCCAGCGAATTGCGCGCGAACCCTGAGCTGCTCCGATCCGCCTATCTGCTGCGCGGCAGCAAGGTTGCTCCCCCGGCCCAGCCCGACCAGCCCGCCGGGCCGAGCTGATGCGCGCGGCCGTGACCGTGAGCGCTGGCTCGATGGTGCTCGCCGACCGTCGCGAGCCGGGCAGGCCTGGCCCCGGCGAGGTCCTGATCCGCCCGGAAGCGGTCGGGATCTGCGGCTCGGACTATCACTTCTTCACGGGGCACCTGTCGGACGCGGCGGGCGGTTCGCAGTATCCGCGGGTGCAGGGTCACGAACTGGCCGGGACGATCGTCGCGCTCGGGCCCGGGTGCCCGCCGCACCTTCGGGACGGGCAGCGGGTCGCGGTCTGGCCGCTGCAGGCCTGCGGCCAGTGTTATCCGTGCGGCGTCGGCCGGCCGAACACGTGTGACCAGTTCCGGCTGACCGGCATTCACCTCGACGGTGGCCTGCAGGAACGCTTGTGCATCGGACACGAGCAGCTGTTCCCGATCGAGGTCGACGATGCTGCTCTCGCGGCGCTGGCCGAGCCGGTCTCCATCGCCGTGCGGGCGGTCAACCGGGCGGCAGTCCGGGCGGGTGAGCGGGCAGTGGTGCTCGGCGCCGGCCCCATCGGCCAGTGCATCGGCCTGGTCGCCCGCGAGCGGGGCGCCGACGTACTGGTCGTCGACCTACTCGATGGCCGCCTCGCGCTGAGCAAGGAGATGGGCGCCCAGACGCTGCGGTGGCAGGGTGCCGCCCAGGTGGTCGCGTTCGCGCGGCGATGGGCGAGCCCGGCCGGACCGCCGGTGGTGTTCGACGCGACTGGGGCTGGCGCAGCCGTAGAGGCGATGATCGCCATGGTCGCCTCGGCCGGCCGGGCCGTACAGGTCGGCATGTCGAACGAGACGGCGGCGGTCAGGATCGGGAGCCTCACCGAGAAGGAACTTGACCTGCTGGGCGTCAGCTGCTGCGGCGCGGCGGAGTTCGCCGAGGCGGTCGCGGTCGTGGAGCGGAACGATCAGGTGCTCCGCCGGCTGATCAGCCACGAATTCGGCCTGGACGCCGCGCCGTCAGCGATCCGTTTCGCGATCGCAAACCCGGCCGAGGTCATGAAGGTGGTGATCAGGGCCACGTGAACCGCCAGTTGTGGTCAGGCCCGCAGCGCGGCCCACGGTGGCGCGCATGTCGTCCTCGATGAGCGTGGCTGCTTCCCGCAGCGCAGGCAGGCAGCGCGCCTGCAGCTGGCCAACGCTGACCCGGCTGGCATCCGCGGAGATATTAACGGCGGCCGTCGCACTGCCTGCGGCGCCACGGATCGGCACGGCCACCGCCAGCAGGCCCTCCTCTAGTTCCTGGTCCACGATCGCGTAGCCCTGGCGCGCCACCTTCGCCAGCTCCGCCCTCAGCCTGCTGGCTCGCGTCAGGGTGCGGCCGGTCCGCGGCTCGAGGCTGGCCCGCGCCAGCCAGCAGGCGAGCTCGTCCTCGGCCATCCCGGCCAGCAGCACCCGGCCGAGGGCCGTCGCGTGAGCGGGCAGCCGCGTCCCGACGGTGATGGCCGCGGTCACAATCCGCCTGGCCGGCACCCGCGCGATGTAGACGATGTCCTGGCCGTCGAGCAGCGCGACCGAGGACGACTCCCCCAGCGCGGCTACGAGCTGCTCAAGGTGCGGCCTGGCCAGGTCGGCCAGTCCGAGGCTGGACGCCCAGACGTAGCCGAGCTCAAGTACGCGCGGCCGCAGTGAGAACAGCCTGCCCTCCGTGCGCACGTAGCCGAGACTGGCGAGAGTGAGCAGGCAGCGGCGGGCTACCGACCTGGTCAGTCCGGTCGCGCGGGCCACGTCGCTCAGGCTGAGCCGGTCCCGCCCCGGCCCGAACGCCCGGATCACGGCCAGCCCGCGGGCCAGCGACTGGACGAAGTCCACGTCCCTGGCAGGCGGCGCGGTGCGGCCGGCCGGGCTGTCGAGTGCGCTCATCGGCCCGCCGCCGGGCGCGCGGTCACAGATACAGGCGCTCGTCGATCGGGATGCCCTGCTCCTGGCAGTAGGTCTCGTAGTGGTTGATGAACCAGAACACATCGACCGTCTCGACGACCCGGTCTTCCTCGTCGAGGAACTCCAGCGGCCCGTTGAGCCAGAAGAACGTCTTCATGCCGCTCTCGGAGTACAGGGTGTGGGTCCGGCCCGGGCTCTCCCGGACAAAATCGCCGGCCTTGGCCACCCAGGAGTACTCCCGGTACAGCCAGGTGCCCTCGATCACATAGCCCGACACCGGCCCGCGATGCCGGTGCCGGCCTAGCTCCCCGCCTGCCTGAACCCACAGCACGTTCGCGGCGCTGCTGCTGCGGATGTCGAACGTGAGGTGCTTGATAAACACATTGGGAATGAACGGCACCCAGGGCGAGCCCTCGCCGTCGACGTAACCCTCCTTGAGCGCGTACTTATCGCGCATCTTGTCCACGCGCGACTCGATCTCGATGTAGTTGCTGATGACGTCGTCGGCCGTGGCCATTGTCGGCTCCCTTGTCCATTTTCCGCAGCGGCAACCAGACGCTAATGACCGTCATCAGCGGACGCTTGACTGTGGGCGCACCGATGCTTGACGCTGGATGCACCGATAGCCGCTCATTGATGAACCGGCGCTATGACACGCACGTACTCGACGGCCACGGTCGACGAGCGGTCGCAGCTGAGCTACTGGCGCGACGTCGTCTGCGCGACCTTCACGTGGCTGGATGTCATGCCGCTGCGCGAGCCCACCGCGGGCTTTCGCGCCGCGGTGACTGCCGACGGCCTCGGCGGCATGCGGGTCGCGACGGTGGACTCGCAGCCGCACGCAGTGTTCCGGTCACCGGAAATGATCCGCGCCGCGCCCGACGATGATTTCTTTGTCAATCTGTCCATCCGCGGGCGCGCGGTCGTGGCGCAGGATGGCCGCGAGGCAGTCTTGCGACCGGGTGACTTCACCATCTACGACAGTGCTCGCCCGTGCCTGATCTCCTGCCCCGATCCGTTCCGCCTTGTCGTGCTGAAGATTCCGCGCGAGGTGCTCCTCGCTCACTACCAGGTGGTGCCGGGGACCACCGCGAGCGCGATCCGCGGCGATCGCGGCGTCGGCGCGCTGTTCTCGTCCGTGCTGCGCCGGGTGCCGGCGCAGCTGCCCGCCCTGCCCCCGGAGGTGACCGGACAGGTCGGCGGGACCGTGCTCGAATTGCTGGTGACGGCGCTATCGGAACGAGCCTCCGGCGTCCGCCCGGCGCTACCGCGGCAGGCGCAGTTGCTGAGGGCGCGGCGGTACATCACCGATCACCTCAGCGACCCGGACCTGACGCCGCCCGCCGTGGCCGCGGCGCTCGGGCTCTCCGTCCGCTACCTGCACCTGCTGTTCCAGGCGGACCAGACCTCGCCGTACCGCTGGGTCCTCGAGCAGCGGCTCGACCTGGCGGCGCGGCTGCTGCGCGACCCGCGTCAGCCGAGCCGGAGCGTTACCGACATCGCCTACAGCGTCGGGTTCAAGGATGCATCGCACTTCTCCAGGGCATTCAAGTACCGGTTCGGCGTCGGGCCGCGCGACTT
>DAIOWC010000040.1:0-32607 GCA_036758685.1 Streptosporangiaceae bacterium
CCGGGAGGCGGGTAAGAAGCTGACGTGGCGGGACGGGGTCGCTGCGGTGTGGATCATCGCCCGGATCAGGTTCTTCCACCGGGTCCGGGCCGCCGCTTAATCGTCCTCGCCCTCGTCGTCCCCGGTCCAGAGCGCGCGCACCGCGTCGATCGTGTCCGCGTCCGCGGCCGTCTTATCCGGCCGGTACCGCAGCACGCGCGCGAATCTGAGCGTCACGCCGCCCGGGTACCGGCTGCTGGCCTGGACGCCGTCGAAAGCGATCTCCACGACGAGCTCCGGACGCACCCGGACGACGCCGCGGCGATTGCCGTCCGCCGCGGCCGGCTCCGCCAGCTCGAGCAGCCGCTTCGTCTGCCAGGTCAGCAGGGCGTCCGTGAGGCCCTTGAACGTCTTGCCGAGCATGACGGCACCGCCGCCAGCCGGGTCCCGTGCGCCGAGGTGCAGGTTGGACAGCCAGCCCTGACGGCGGCCGTGACCCCACTCCGCCGCCAATACGATCAGGTCCAGGGTGTGCCGCGGCTTGACCTTGATCCAGTCGCTGCCCCGCCGGCCCGCCCCGTACGGAGCGTCGACCGACTTGACCACCACGCCCTCGTGCCCGGCGGCGATGGCCGCCGCGAAGAACGCCTCGGCCTCGGCGACGTCGCCGGTGACCAGCCGCGGGATCACCAGCTCGGGCGGGGCCACCGCGGCGAGACGGTCGAATCGCTCGCCGGCGGGCAGGTCCATCAGGTCCTCCCCGTCCGCGTGCAGCATGTCGAACAGGAACAGGGTCAGCGGGACCTGGCCCGCCTGGCGCTGCTCAGACTGGCTCGCGGCTCGCGCCGAGGTGACCTGGAACGGCCGGGGGCGGCCGTCGGGGCGAAGCGCGACTGCCTCGCCGTCAACCACCGCCGACGACGCCCGCAGCGACCGTCCGGCCGTGACGAGCTCGGGCACCCGGTCGGTGATGTCATCCAGCGTGCGGGTGAAGACGCGGACCTCGTCGCCGAGGCGGTGCAGCTGGACCCGGATGCCGTCGATCTTCCAGTCGACCGCGGCCGGCGAAATCCGGTCGAAGGCGGCCGCGACCGTCGGCGCGGACGCAGCCAGCATCGGCCGGATCGGCCGGCCCACCTGCAGGCCGACCGCGCGCAGCGCCTGCGTCGCGGTCGCGGTGTCGCCATCGGCGCTGAGGGCCGCGGCGGCGGCGGCCGGCAGCGACCCGCTGAGCTGATGGGCGCGGCGCACGTCGGCCGCCGACACCCCGGCGGCCTTTGCGATCGCATCGGTCATGACGCCGTCCTGCGCGCCCTGCCGCAGCTCGCCGCCGATTAGCCGACCCAGGAACTCCCGCTCGGACTCGGTGGCGCGGCCGAGCAACTCGGCCAGCAGACCCCGCCGCTCGGCTTGCGAGCCCTGGCCGGCCAGCGCCCCGATCCGGCCCAGGGTCTGGTCGGTCTCGGTCAGTGTCAGCACTGGCTGGGGCTCCGGGGGGTCGTCCGCCTGCCTCGGTGCCTGCCCGTAGCCAATAAGATCCGCGAGGGCCGCGTAGCCGACGCCGATCTGCCGCTGCGTCAGGTCCCCGGACAGGAACGACACCGCCACGGCGATCTCGTCGGCGGGGACCTCCCGCAGCAGCGCCGCGATCTGGTCGACCTTGGCGAGTCGTCCCGGCACCGCCGACACCCCGGCCGAGGTGCGCACCACGCGGTCCAGGAGCATGAGCTACAGCCAGCCCTTCTGCTGGGCCATCTCGACGGCCTCGGCCCTGTTCCTGGCGCCGAGCTTCTGGATCGCGGCCGACAGGTGATTGCGCACGGTGCCGTTAGACAGGTGCAGGCGCCCGGCGATGTCCGCGATCGCGTCGTGCCCGGCGGCTGCCGCCAGGACCTCGGTCTCCCTGTCGGTCAGCGGGCTCTCGCCCTGGGCCAGGGCCGCGGCGGCCAGCGACGGGTCGACGACGCGCTGGCCTTCGGCGACCTTCCGGATGGCCGAAGCCAGGTCGGCTGCGGGGGCGTCCTTGAGCAGGAAGCCGCTGGCGCCGGCGGCCATGGCCGCGCGCAGGTACCCGGGCCGGTCGAACGTCGTGACGATGACGATCTTGCCGGTGAAGCCGGACTGGCCGAGCTGGCCGGCGACCTCGATGCCGCTCGGGCCCGGCATCTCGATGTCGAGGACCGCCACGTCCGGCTGGTACTTGCGGGCCATGGCAATCGCCTCGTGCCCGTCGGCAGCCTGGGCGACGACCTCGATGTCGGGTTCGAGGCCCAGCAGTGCCACCAGCGCCTGGCGGACCATGGTCTGATCCTCGGCAATCATGATCCGCACTGTCACCCGCCTATTCTCACGCCTGCGGGGACAGCGGGACGACTACCCGCAAAAGGAAGCCCTGCGGCTCCACCGAGCCCGCCGCCAGCTCGCCGCCCAGACTGCGAACGCGCTCGGCCAGCCCGGCCAGGCCGGATCCGGCGAAGACCGGCCGGGCCTGTACTGCTGCGCGCCCGTCGGGACCCGCCGTCACCACCGCGGGCCGGCTGCTTGCCGCCAGGTCGGCCGGGACGGCGGGCCCGTTGTCGCTGATCTCCGCGGTGACCGCGGCCGGGTCGGCGCCGACCCGGATGGACACCTGCGTCGCCTTCGAGTGGCGGACGACGTTCGTCGTGCCCTCGCGGACCGCCCAGGCCAGGGCCGCGTCGACGTCCCTGGGCAGGCCGTCGATGCCGGCCGAGGTGATGTGGCTCGCGATCCCGGCCGCATCGAGCAACTGCCTGGCGGCGACGAGCTCCCCGGCTAGGTCGGGCTGCCGGAACCCGGCCACGGCGCCACGCACATCGGACAGCGACTGGCGCGCCACCGACTCGAGCTCGGCCACCTCGGCCGCCGCGCGCTCGGGGTCGGCAGGTATGAGCCGCCCGACCAGCTCGGCCTTGAGCGTGATGAGCGACAGCGAGTGGCCCAGAAGGTCATGGAGGTCGCGCGCGATCCGCAGCCGCTCCTCGGCTACCGCCGCCCTGGCCAGCTCCGCCCGCGTCCGGCGCAGCATCTCGGTCGTCTCACCCCGCCTGGCCGCGCTATAGGCCAGGAAACCGCCCAGCGGCCCTACTGCGGCCGCCGAGAACGTGCCGCCGAACCCGGAGTGATACGCCGTGCCAACGGCGATCCCGGCCATCGCGCAGATCGCCGAGACGGTGATGGTCGGCCATCGGGTCCGGCTGTACCGGCCGCAGATGGCCGAGGAGATCGCGAGGGCCGTGACGTACGTCCCGTTCTGGCCGCCGGCGATGAACAGCGTCAGGCCGAGTACGACGATGGCGCCGAGAGTGAGCCAGGTCAGGGGCCCGGCGGCGACATCGTCGGTGTTCACCCGCCATAGGAGCAGCCCGACGAACGGAACGACGCAGCTCAGCTGTAGCCAGTCGGAAGCGGTCAGGTTGTGCTTGCCGAGCAGATGGATCGCCGGCAGGAACATGAAGATCACGATCAGCACGCTCAGCAGCATGCGTCGCGCTCGGCGCTCAGCCCAGTCGTCGGGCTTGCCGGGCAGCTCGCGATTCACCCCACCAGGCTAGGCAGCAGCGCGCCCGGCGTCATGTAGGAGCCGTCGTGATCTGACCATGACAGATGTCACGGGACCGCATCACGAGGCCGACCGCGCCGGCCGGCCCCGTGATCGGAATCAGGTGATCGGCGGATAGCCGTCCGAGTCGGGGTCCGGAATGTCGCCATTAGCCGGTTCATACCCCTCGGTGGTGTCGCTGGCGGGCATGGCCGCGCTGTACCCGTTCCCGTTCCCGTTCCGGTTCATCAACTGCATGGCGGCCGCGGCTCCGGCGGCCGTCAGCACGAGTGAACCGACCAGCACGACCGGCTTGCTCAGGCGGCGGCGCTTCGGCTGTTCGACATCGATCTTCTGCGCGGCCGCGATCAGCGCTTCCGAGATCATCGGCGCGAGCTTCTCACTGACCGCAGTGGCGGCCTGCTCAAGCTGCGGTGCCGCCCAGGTCCGGGCCGCATTGGCGTACGGCGTGGCCCAGGCGGCGGCGCCATCGGCGCCCGCCTTCATGCTCGTGCCGGCGTTCCTGGCCAGCGGCACGGCCTGCTGAGCCGCGATCGCGCCGGCGTTCTTCGCCGCCGGGATGGCCTGCCGGGCCATGCCGATGGCTTGGTCACGCAGGCCGGACTCATTGGCGGACTGCTTTCTGCTCATAAGTGACACTTAAACCTCCTGCTGTCTAGCTCCCCCCGGCACACCACCTTCCCCCGGTCCGAGGGGTCAATCACGCCGGGGCGGCCGCTTAGCCGCAGTGGCGTGGCCTCACCGCGCCGGGAGCGTGGCAGGATTCCTGGTATGACAGAAACCTTGACCGCGACGCTGCGGACAAGCCGGGGCCCCGTGGTCGTCCGGCTTTATCCAGATCACGCGCCCAAGACGGTGCGGAATTTCGTCGAGCTCGCCGAGGGGACACGGGAGTGGACCAATCCGGCGACGCGCCAGACGGGCCAGGCCCGGCTGTATGACGGGACGGTATTCCACCGGGTCATCCCGAACTTCATGATCCAGGGCGGGGACCCGCTGGGGACCGGCACTGGCGGGCCTGGCTACAAGTTCGGCGACGAGATCCACCCGGACCTGTCCTTCGACCGGCCCTACCTCCTCGCGATGGCCAACGCCGGCCCCGGTACCAACGGGTCGCAGTTCTTCATCACGACCGTGCCGACGCCCTGGCTGAACGGCAAGCACACGATCTTCGGCGAGGTCGTCGACGGCAGCGACATCGTCGACCAGATCAGCACCGTGCAGACCAGCCGCGGCGACCGGCCGGTCCAGGATGTCGTGCTGGAGTCCGTCGAAATCGGGCGCAGCGACAGCGAATAGGCGGAGATCGGTACCATGGCCAGCCCCCCGAATTACGGCCAGCCGCAGGACCAGCCTCAGCAGCATCCGGAGGCCCCTGCCCCCACTTGTTTCCGCCACCCGGGCCGGCAGACCTACGTGTCCTGCGTGCGGTGCGGGCGTCCGGCCTGCCCTGACTGCCTGCGCCCGGCGGCCGTCGGCCACCAGTGCGTCGAGTGCATCAAGCAGGGAAATCAGGGCGCCCGCGGAGCCGTCGGGATGTTTGGCGGCCGCGCGCAGTCCGGCGCCAGGGTCACCTACGCGATCATGGCCATCAACGTGGTGCTCTACCTCGTCCTGCTCGCGCGCCCGAGCCTGGCCAACGACTGGGCCATGCTGGGTGGCGCCAGGGACCCGAGCAACGGCCAGCTGGTCGGGGTCGCCTTCGGCCAGTGGTACCGGGTGTTCACCAGCGCGTTCCTGCCCCCGACCGGCGGTCTCGGGCTGCTCGACATTGCCTTCAACCTGTGGGCGCTCTGGATCGTGGGTCCCGCGGTCGAGCGGGTCCTGGGCCCGGTCCGCTTCCTGGGCGTATACCTGGCCAGCGCGGTCGGCGGCGCGCTGTCGTTCTATCTCCTCGCCCCGCCGAACCAGGGTGCGCTCGGAGCGTCGGGGGCCATCTTCGGCCTGTTCGGAGCCTGGTTCGTGCTGGCCAAGCGGATGGGTGTCGACTGGCGGCCGGTCGTCACGCTGATCGTGCTCAACCTGGTCATCGGCTTCGTGGGCGCCTCGTACATCGCCTGGCAGGACCACATCGGCGGGCTGGTCACGGGCATCGTGATCACCGCGGCCTACGCGTACGCGCCGCGGAAGAACCGCGCGGTCATTCAGGTCGCGGCGACAATCGTGGTCTTCGCGCTGCTCGCGCTAGGCATAGCCCTGCGCGACTACAACCTTGTGCACCAGGTGATCTTGTAAGCGCGCGCGCTAATGCCATTTGGTCGACAGGACCACGCCTCCGACGAGGAAGGCGAAGCCGACCACGAGGTTCCAGGCGCCCAGCGGGCCGATGGGCAGGCTCTGCTGGCTGACGTAGAAGATCACGATCCAGACGAGCCCGACGATAAGGCTCCCCAGCATCGTCGGCACTAGCCACGGCGGGCTGACCTTGGCCTTGGATGACCGTGGCGGGGGGGTGTAGACCGCCTTGCTTCGGACGCGGGACTTCGGCACGGCCTTCTCCTGATCGGATTGCTCTGTGCGCCGGCCAGGTGCCCGGCGACTCAGGCGCTGACCCAAAGTACGCCTGTCGCGGTAAGCGTAGTTGGTCCAGCCGCATGGCGCGATGCGCGCGGCCAGGGCAGTTCTCCGGATCAGCGCGTCTCTCCCCAGCTGAGACTACGAATCGCTAGGCTGCAAATACTTTCCGTGACCGGTGCCACAAAACCGATGCGAGGGTGCGTGCGGCTCTACCTGCGGGCGGCGGGCGAGATTCTCATCTCGCTCGGGGTCGTCGTCCTCGGTTTCATGGCCTACATGTACTGGGGTACCGCGGTCAGGGAAGGCAGCGCCCAGCGGACGTTCGTGAGCGAGCTCCACCAGCAGTGGGGCTCGACCGGGCCGAGCTTTGCCGTGCTGACCGACCCCGACAATCTCACCCCGGGCCAGCCGTTCGCGCTCATGCGCATCCCGCGCCTCGGCCGCAGCTGGCAGTTTGCGGTGGTCCAGGGGACCGGCTTGCCGCAGCTCGCGCTCGGACCGGGGCACGTGCCGGGCAGCGCGCTGCCCGGTCAGGTAGGGAACTTCGCCGTCGCCGGGCACCGGGTGACCGCGGGCAACCCGTTCTGGAGCCTGCCCAGCCTCCGCGCCGGAGACCTGGTCTACGTCGAGACGATCGCCGGGACCTACGAGTACCGGGTGACCGGCAAGCCTGACCTGGTCTCGGCGGACGACACCGCGATGCTGTCACCGGTGCCCGGTCACCCCGGCGCCACCCCGCGTCAGCGGCTCATCACGCTCATCACCTGCGACCCGCCGTGGACCGGCACCAACCGCATTGTCGTGACCGGCGCTCTGGTCGCCACGCTGCCGCGTGGTCCGGGAATCGAGGGCTGAGCATGTACGGCTGGATCTGGCGGCGTCTGCCGGGCGGCACCGGGGCGCGGCTTGCCCAGATGACGATCCTGGCCGTCGCGGTGGCGCTGTTGCTCTGGTTCCTGGTCTATCCGTGGGCAGCGATTCACCTGCCCGTAGACCAGTCTGGCCTGGGCTAAGAAAGCCCAGGCCAGATCGGGTCGTGCGGTCAGCCCGTTACGGGCTGGGAGAACCGGACGGTGAGACCGACGGTGACCCTGACGGCGATCCCGACGGCGACGGCGGCGGCGAGCTTGGCGGCGTCGTCGTCGCGGCCGCGGTCCCGATGAAGATCACGATGGTCTGGCCCGGCTCGGCGCTGGAGCCGACCGCTGGCGACGTCGAGCAGACGGTGCCCGGCGAGCAGTTCGTCGACGCCGAGGCGGGAGTCGACGTGACCGAGAAGTCGTACGGATTACCGGACAGGATCGCCGTGGCACCGGCTGCGGTCTGGCCGACGACGTTCGGCACGGCCACCGGGTTCGGCGGCACGTCAATCGTGACCTTGGTGCCCGCCTGCACCGGCGTATTCGCGGCCGGATTCTGGCTGAAAACCTGACCGGGCGGCGTGCCCGCCGGAGCCGTCATGTGGACGACAACGGGCACCAGGCCGGCCTTCTGCAGATCCGACTCGGCCGTGCTCAGGGGAATTCCCTGCACGTACGGCACCGAGACGGTCCCGGTACCGACGGAGTACACGATGTTGATCGGGGTGCCCTTGCTTGCGTTCGCCCCGGGCGCGGGCGAGGTGGAGATGACGTCGCGCTTGGGCACCGTGGCCGAGCGCTTCCCCGTGAGGGACCCGACGGTGAACCCGGCTGCCTTGAGCTGGGACTCGGCCGAAGTGAGGGACGAGCCGACGACGTTCGGTACCGCCACGCCGTTACTGCTGCCGTTGATGAGCTTCACGGCGATGAGGATCGCCGCGAGCACCGCGACCGCGATGATGACCGCGACCCAGGGCCACACCTTGCGGGGCGGGCGCTCGCCCGTGCCGTTGTCCTCCGGCCCGTAGTTGTAGGGCGGGATCGCCGCGGTCCGGCCGACGGTCTGGGTGGCGGCCCCCATCCGGCGGGTACCGGCGCCGTAGACCTCGGTCCGCATGGGCGCTGCCACGGGCGCGCCCGCCATGGCCCGCTGGAGGTCGTTGCGCATCTCGCCGGCCGACTGGTAGCGATCCGCCGGGTCCTTCTGCATCGCCTTGAGCACGATGGCGTCGGCCCAGGGCGGCACCTCGGGGTCGATCCTCGACGGCGGGATCGGCTCCTCCTTGACGTGCTGGTAGGCGATGGCGACCGGCGAGTCACCGGTGAACGGAGGCCGTCCGGTGAGCAGCTCGTACAGCAGGCAGCCGGTCGAGTACAGGTCGCTGCGGGCGTCGACCCGCTCGCCCCTGGCCTGCTCCGGCGACAGGTACTGGGCCGTCCCGATGACCTGGGCGGTCTGGGTCATCGTCATCTGCGAGTCGGACACGGCCCTGGCGATGCCGAAGTCCATGACCTTGACCTCGCCGCTGCGGGTCAGCATCACGTTGCCGGGCTTGATGTCGCGGTGCACGATGCCGTTGCGGTGGCTGTAGTCCAGCGCCCGCAGCACCCCGTCCGTGATCTCGGCCGCCCGCTCGGGCAGCAGCCGCCGGTCGTCGCGAAGGAGGTCGCGCAGCGTGCGGCCCTCCACGAACTCCATCACGATGTACGGCACGGGGATGCCGCCGACCATGTCCTCGCCGGTGTCGTAGACGGCGACGATCGAGGGGTGGTTCAGCGAGGCGGCTGACTGCGCTTCACGGCGGAAGCGCGCCTGGAACGTCTGGTCGCGGGCCAGGTCGTTCCGCAGAGTCTTGACACCGACAATGCGGTCAAGACGGATGTCGCGTGCCCGGAAGACCTCGGCCATTCCGCCGCGCCCGACGATGCCGTCGAGCTCGTAGCGGCCGCCGAGAAGCCGCGGCTGGGTCATGTCTCGCACTTACTTCCCGTCCTGCAGTTCGAGGGCTGCGGCCACCATGACAGCCCCAGGCGGCAGCCCCGCGCCCTGGGATATCCCGTTCTTCGTGACATCTTCGGCGATCCGTCCCGACCGGGCCGTCTGACCGCTGGCTTCACGGGTGATCACGACTGGCCCTCGAAGGCCTTGATGATCTGCACCGCGATCGGGGCGGCGGCATCAGCACCGAAGCCACCGCCCTTGACAATGACGCCCACCGCGATCGGCTGCTGACCCGAGCTGGCGGGCACGAAGCAGCTGAACACCGCGTCGTCGGTGCTGGAGTTGTTGATGCCGTTCTCCGCGGTGCCCGTCTTGCCGTAGATCACGATGCTGGTGGCGGGCGGCCCCGCGGTCCGGTACGCGGTCCCGTTCGGGTTCTGGGTGACCTGCAGCATCATCGACTGAACCTCACCGGCGACCTGCGGGGTCACCGCCTGGCTCAGCGTCGATGGCGTCGCCTGCTGGATCACCGACAGGCCGGGACCGATCACCTGCTGCACCATGTACGGCGTCATCAGCTTGCCGTGGTTGGCGATCGCGGCGGAGAACATCGCCTCCTGCAGCGGGGTGACCTGGTCGTTGTACTGGCCGATGGAGGAGAATGCCGTGAGCGAGGGATCGTTATCGGGCACCGGGGGCAGCACGCTCGGCACGACCGCCAGGGGAATGTTCAGCGGCTGGTTCAGCCCGAACAGGCTCGCCTGCTGCCGCAGGACCGGGGCGGTCACCTTGATCCCGATCTTGGCGAAGGCCGTGTTGCAGGACAGGTAGAAGGCCTCGATCATGGCCGGGTCGCCGTCGCCGCACTGCTCGTCGCCGTCGTTGTTGAGGAAGTTCCCGTTCGGCAGCTTGAGCGGCTGCGGGGCCTGGACCTTCGTGCCGACGCTGGCCACGACGTGGTTGGACAGCGCGGCCGAGCTCGTGACGATCTTGAAGGACGAGCCGGGCGGGAACGTGGCCTGGATGGCCCGGTTCAGCATCGGGTTCCCGGCCGCGCGCAGCAGCGCGTTGTCGTTCTTGTCGAACTGGGTGCCGTCGAGCGTCGTGAGCTCGTTCGGGTTGTAAGAGGGGTAGGACGCCATCGCGAGGACCGCGCCGGTCGAGGGGTTGAGCGCGACGACCGCGGCGGGGTGGCCGCCGTCGTTGACCAGCGCGTTGTAGGCGGCAGTCTGCGCGGCAGCGTTGATGGTCAGCTGGACGTTGGCGCCCTGCTTCTGCTTGCCGGTCAGCAGGCTGGTGAAGTTGCGGATCGCGAGGCGCGGGTCGCTCCCGTTGAGTTCCTTGTTCTCCGCCGCCTCGATGCCGGACTGGCCGTAGATCCCGTCGAAACCGGTGACCGGCGCGTACTCCGGGCCGGACGGATAATCGCGGCGGTAGGTGTTCGTGCCCTTGACCGCCACCGACTTGGCGATCACCACGCTGTTGCCGTTGCTTCCGACGGCGAGGATCTCGCCGCGCTGGAAGGTGAACTGCTCGTCGAAGACGCGGGAGTTCAGGGGCTTGTCCGCGAGCGAGTTGACCTCGAACGCCTGCACGTAGTTGATGTTGATCAGCAGGAGCACGAACATCGCCAGGCACGCCAGCGAGATCCGCATGATTGCCTTGTTCATGCGGCCCGCACCACCTGGGTCATGCCCTCGTCCTGGATCGGCTGCGGGGCCGGCTGCCTGGCCGAGTTACTGACGCGGATCAGCAGGCCGATCAGCAGCCAGCTGGCCACCAGCGACGATCCCCCCTGGGACAGGAACGGGGTGGTGACGCCCGTCAGCGGGATCAGCCGCGTGACCCCGCCCACGATCACGAAGACCTGCAGGGCGAGCACGAACGACAGGCCCGCAGCCAGCAGCTTCGAGAACGGGTCCTTCACGGCGAGTGCGGCCCGCAGTCCGCGCTGGACCAGCAGGCCGAAGACCAGCAGGAGCGCCATCCCGCCAACCAGACCGAGTTCCTCGCCGAACGCGGTGAAGATGAAGTCGCTCTGCACCAGCGGGGTGTGGTACGGCTGGCCCTGGCCGAGGCCCGTGCCGAAGATGCCGCCGAAGGCCATCCCGTACAGGCCCTGGATCAGCTGGTAGGAGATCCCCTGCGCGTTGGCGATGGTGAACGGGTGCAGCCAGCTGGTGAACCGCTCCATCACGTGATGGAAGAGGTTCGCGGTGATCAAGGTCCCGAACAGGAACAGGGCCACGCCGATCAGCAGCCAGGACGTCCGCTGGGTGGCGATGTAGATCATGACGATGAACATGCCGAAGAACAGGGCCGAGGTGCCGATGTCGGTCTCGAAGATCAGGATGAGCAGGCTCGCCGCCCAGGCGATCAGCACCGGCCCGAGGTCGCGCGCGCGGGGCAAGTCGATGCCAGCGAACCTCCGGCCGGCGAGCGCGAGCACGTCCCGCTTGGCGACCAGGTAACCGGCGAAGAAGACCGCGAGCGCCAGCCGGGCGAACTCGCCGGGCTCGACCGAGAACCCGCCGAAGATGATCCAGACCTGGGCCCCGTTCACCGAGCTGTGGCTGGCGGGCAGCAGCGCCGGGATGGCCAGCAGCACCAGGCCGACCGCGCCGAGCGTGTAGGTATAGCGCTGCAGGATGCGGGCTTCCTTGATGAAGAAGAGGACGGCGACGAAGACGGCAACCCCGACGGCGGTCCACAGCACCTGCATGGTCGTGGATGAGGACGTCAGCTCGCCGATCTGGACGCCGGGGTTGCCATTGCGGCCGGACTCCTGCAGCCGCCAGATCATGACCAGGCCGAGGCCGTTGAGCAGCGCGGCCAGCGGCAGCAGCAAGGGGTCGGCGTAGGGCGCGAAACGCCCGACCGCGAGGTGCGCGGCACCCATCAGCACCGCGTAGAGCAGGATGTAGAGCGGCAGGCCCGAGATCTTGCCGGAGAGGCCCAGGCTCGCGGCCGCGAACGCCAGCAGCACGACCGCGAGGGCAAAGAGGAGCATGACCAGCTCGGTCCGCCGTCGGCTCGGCGACATCGGGACCGGCTGGTCCAGGAGAGCCGCGGCCATCAGCCCGTCCCCTGGGAGCAGTACGAAGGCGTCGTCGGCTTGGTCAGCGTCGGTTTAGCGGGCGCGTGCCGCTTCTTCCTGGTGGCGACCGGCAGCTTCTTGTACGCGGTGACCTGAGAGGTGTACGTCGCCCACACCTGGTTGTAGGCGGTCAGCGCCGACTGGACCTGCTTGCAGTTGAACGTGTGCTGGATCGTGGTCACCGTCTGCCGCGCCTGCGACAAGGGCCCGGGCTGGGTCGGCAGCTGCAGAGTCGTGGGCACCTCGGTCGCCGGGACGTGCGTCCGAACGTAGACCGACGACAGGTGCAGCCCGGCGATCGGCTGGCTGATGCCCCGCATGATGATGACCTGCGAGCCGTCGCTGTCGACGTAGTACTGGCCCTGAATGTAACGCCAGGTGACGAAGACGCCGCCGAGGATCAGCAGGACCAGCACGCCGAGGATCGAGGTCACGAGCGGCCACCGTCGCCTGCCGGCGGGCGCGGCGGCGGCGAGGTCGTCCTCCTCGCCGATGCGGGCGTGGCGGCGATGGCCATTGGCGGCCGCCTGCAGCGGCTCATCCAGGCCCGTGCTGGCGGCGACCGCAGGCTGGCTGCTCAGCACCGACCGGGGATCAGGGTTGGCGGCGGCGCCGGCGATCTGATGACCCTTCGTGGGCATCACCGGCCCCTCGACGGTGTCCACGACGTCGGCCACGATGCAGGTGATGTTGTCCGGGCCGCCGTTGCGGATCGCCTGGGCGATGAGCTGGTGGACGGCCTGCTCGGCGCTGGGCACGGACACAAGTGTCTCGTGCACGGCCTCATCGCTCACGACGTCGGTCAGTCCGTCTGAGCACAGGAGGTAGCGGTCGCCGAGGACCGCGGTATGCAGCGTGAGGTCGGGGTCGGCGTCCGTACTGCCCTGCAGCGCCCGCATGATCAGCGAGCGCTGCGGGTGGTTGGCGGCCGCCTCCGGGCTGAGCCGTCCCTCGTCCACCAGGGACTGGATCAGCGTGTGATCCCTGGTGATCTGGTACAGGTCGCCGTCACGCAGCAGGTAGGCCCGCGAGTCACCGATGTGGCAGATAGCGACCTGTGAGCCGGCCCACAGCAGGGCCGTCAGGGTGGTCCCCATCCCCTCGGTGGCCGGATCGGCCATGCTCATGTCGTGCAGAGTGCTGCGCGCGGCGGCGACGGCCGCCGCCAGGGCGTCGAGCATCTCGTCGCCGTCGGTCAGGCCCCGCTCATCGAGCGGGGCGATCGCGTTGATCGCAACCGCGCTGGCGACCTCCCCGGCCGCATGCCCGCCCATGCCGTCGGCGATGGCGAGCAGTCTCTGCCCGGCATAAGCGGAGTCCTCATTGCCCTCGCGCAGCAAGCCCACGTCTGAGCGGAGCGCGAAGTGCAGTGCGAGGGTCATCTGCGCAGCTCCAGAACAGTCTTCCCGATTCGGATCGGTACCCCTACGGGCACTGGCGTGGGCTGGGTGACCTTCTGCCGGTCCAGGTAGGTGCCGTTGGTCGAGCCGAGGTCCTCGACCAGCCACTGACCGTCCTGGGGGAAGAGGCGGGCATGCCGGGTCGAGGCGTAATCGTCACTGAGGACGAGAGTAGCGTCACCCGCCCGGCCTATGGTGATTTGCTGATCACTAAGGCCGAGACTTGTACCCGCCAGCGCCCCGGCAGTTACCAGCAGCTGCTGCGGCGCGCCGCGGTACGCGCGCGGCGCCTTGGTCCGCGCGGGCGCTGCGGCCGGCCGGGTGTCCGGCCGCGGCGCGGCGGCCTGCTGCTTGTTGCGCCGGCGGCTGCCTGCCGACGAGTGGCCGATCAGGTCGGTCCTGATGACGCCGACGGCGGCGATGACGAAGAGCCACAAGACGGCCAGGAACCCGATCCTGATAAGGGTCAGCTCGAGCGCGTTCATTCTGGTCTCAGGTCCTTGGCGTTACGGACGTGCTTGGGCGTGGGCCACCGCACGTTCCCAGTCCTTATGTCAGTAAATGCTGTCGCGGCGGAAAACCAGGGTAGTGCGGCCCAGCGTCACCCTCGTCCCGTCAGTGAGGATCACCCGGCGGACCGGCTGGCCATTGACGAACGTGCCGTTGGTCGAGCCCAGGTCCACGAGCACGACCTCCCCGTCCTCGACCCTGATCTCCGCGTGGTGGCGCGACACGCCTGGGTCAACGAGGCGCAGGTCACAGTCGGTGCCGCGGCCAAGAATGATCAGCGGCGTGCTGATCTCGTACGTGCGCTGCGTGCTGCCGTCCGGTCCCGGCTCCGACCCCGACACCAGCAGCCGCGGCGTGCCGCGGAAGCCGCCCGAAGGCTGGGGCAGGTCGGTGGACGGACGCCGGATCTCGCCGTCCTCGACGGTGGTGCCCCTGATCACGCCGGACAGGATGCGGAACGTGCCTGTCGTCAGGTCGGGCACGCCCGCGAAGCGCATGCGCACCGGGCCGACGAAGGAGTAACCCTGCTCCTTGGCGTACTCGCGGGCCAGCGTGGCCAGCTCGATACCGAGGCTGTCGGCGTAGACCTCGAGCCTGTCGTAGTCGTCATCGGCTACCTCGACGACGAAGTCGTTGGGCACCAGGGTCCGGCCCTGGGCCACGATCGCGGCGCGGTCGTCCATCTCGCGCTGAACTGCGCTGGCCACCTCGACCGGCTGAAGCTCTGATTTGAACGCCCGCGCGAAGGCACCCTCGACCATCCCCTCGAGTCGATGCTCGAAGCGCTGTAGCACTCCCACCCTCGGTGCCTCCTCTCCCGGCCCGTATCCGATCGTATCGGCGATGAGGGACAGCTTGCGGACGTGCTAACCTGACTGCTGCCTCGGGCGAGTGGCGGAACGGCAGACGCGCACGGTTCAGGTCCGTGTGTCCGAAAGGATGTGAGGGTTCAAATCCCTCCTCGCCCACAATACGTTGCCATGCGCCCTTCGCGGCAGTGGCAGGCGCTCGCCAGCCCTCCACGCGCTGGCCGCAGCTTAGGCGCCAGATGCTGTCCTTGTCACCGGGATCCGCAGCTTAACGCTGGTCTGCAAGCATGACGCCATGACCAACGCGGGGGTAATCGACCGGGCGCGGCAGCTGGCGCAGGACGTTCTGTATCCATCTGCGATGGAAGTCGATGCGGCGCCGGCGGTGCCCGCCGGGCACTTGGACGCGCTGGCCGCGGCCGGGCTGTACGGGCTGGCGGCCCCGGTCAGCTACGGGGGCAGCGATGTGGATCTCGTCACATTCTGCCGGGTGGCGGAGATCCTGGCCGGCGGCTGCCTCACCACGACGTTCGTCTGGCTTCAGCACCGGGGCGCGGTCCGGGCGCTGATCGCATCGGCCAACGAACAGCTTCGAGCCGAGTGGCTCGGGCCGCTCGCGGCCGGCCGACGGCGGGCCGGGAACGCGCTCGCCGGGGCCTGGCCCGGCCCCCCGCTCCTCCGCGCCCGCCGGACCGGCGGCGGCTATGTGCTCCACGGGACCGCGCCGTGGGTGACCGGCTGGGGCCTGGTCGACGTGATCTACACGCTGGCCAGGGACGATGCGGGCAACGTCGTCGGGGCGCTGATTCCGGCCCTGGCCTCGGCGACGCTGACGGCGGAGCGGCTCGATCTGGTGGCTGTCAACGCCAGTGTCACTGCCGAACTGACCTTCACTAGTCACGAGGTCCCCGACGAGCTCGTCTGCTCCCTGATTCCGCACGCGGACTGGCTGGCGCGGGATGCGCAAGGGCTGCGGCCCAACGGGTCGCTGTCGCTCGGTGTCGGCGCCCGGTGCTGCGAGCTGATCGGGCCGGGCCCCCTCGATGCCGAGCTGGCGGTGCTGCGGGACCGGCTGGACGCCGCCGGGCCGGACGAGATGCCGGCCGCGCGGGCCGCGGCGGCCGAGTTCGCGTTCCGCACGGCCGGGACGGCACTCGCCGTGAGCGGCAGCCGGGGCCTGCTCGCCTGCGCGAATCCGCAGCGCCTGGCCAGGGAGGCCCTGTTCCTGCTCGTGTTCGGGTCCCGGCCGGCGATCAAGGAAAGCCTGACCAGGCTGCTCGCGCGCTAGCTCGGAGCTCGCAGGCTGGTGCTAGTTTGCGACACTGCGCACTTGCACCCGTGCGGCACAATCGAAATGTGCCAGAGCTACCCGAGGTCGAGGCGCTCGCCGCGGATCTTCGCGAGCGCGCGGTCGGCCGCGTCATCGAGCAGGCGTCCATCGCCGAGTTCTCGGTGCTGAAGACCTACGACCCGCCGCTGTCCGCGCTGCGCGGCGCGACCATCACGGGCACGGCGCGACGCGGCAAGTTCCTTGATCTCGTGGTTTCGCCCGAGGGTGGCGGCCCGCCGCTGCATCTGGTCACGCATCTGGCCAGGGCCGGGTGGCTGAGGTGGCGGGACTCGCTGCCCGAGCTGCCGCCCAAGCCCGGCAAGGGGCCGCTGGCCTTCAGGCTGCGGTTCGCCGACGGTGCCGGCTTCGATCTCACCGAGGCCGGAACGCGCAAGCGGCTCGCCGTCTACCTGGTCAAGGACCTGGCCGATATCCCCGGCGTGGTATCGCTCGGGCCCGAGCCGCTGGATCCCGGCTTCACCGCGGCGACGCTCGCGGGGATCCTGTCCGGCCGGCGCATGCAGATCAAGGGCGTGCTGCGAGACCAGAAGCTGATCGCCGGCATCGGGAACGCCTATTCCGACGAGGTTCTGCACGCCGCCAAGATGTCGCCGTTCCGGCTGGCCTCGAGCCTGTCGGCCGACGAGGTCGAGGCGCTCTACGAGGTGATCGTCGGCACGCTGCGGGAGGCGATCGGCCGGTCCGATGGGCTCGCCGCCGGCGACCTGAAGAAGGAGAAGAAGGCGGGCCTGCGCGTGCACGGCCGGACCGGGGAGGCATGTCCGGTCTGCGGGGACACCGTGCGCGAGGTGTCGTTCGCCGACTCGGCGCTGCAGTACTGCGCAACCTGCCAGACCGGCGGCAAGCCGCTGGCCGACCGGCGCCTGTCCCGCCTGCTCAAGTAGCGCCGGCGGGCCCAGGCGTCAGTTGAAGATCTCGCCGAGCTGGGCCCAGCGCCCCAGGCTGCAGCCGCCATCGACGATTGACTCGTGGATCGGCTTGCCGAACCAGGTGCCGTTGACGATGTAGCTCTTCGCGTCGGCCATGATCATCGGGCACATGATGTGAGTTGGCGTCTTGTCGAAGACGGACTTGTGCGCGAGCAGCTTCTGGCACATGCTGGCCGCGTCCGGCGTGTTGCCGCCGGGCGGATCGCAGCGCAGAACCCAGTGCTTGGTGGGGCCGGGACCGAGCCCGGCGAGGGTGACATCGAGATTCACCTTGGCCGCCGACGTGGTGCTGGCCGTGCCGGAGTGCGAGCCGGCTGGCGCAGCTCCCGGCGCGGCGGTGCTGCCGCAGCCCGCGGCGAGCAGGCCGCCGGCAGCAGCGAGTCCGATCAGCGCACCGCGGCTTGTCGGCAGCCAGCCGCGTGCACCTGCCGGTCGAAGTTTGAGCGTCATGCGCATTGGACGTCAGTACTCCCTGGCCGGTTCCGGATTCGGTCATTTCACTTTAGCGATTTAGCCTCCATCGCAACGAGCAAGCCGGCCGTCAGGCTCACTACCGGCGGCTTTGCAGTTTTCGCCGAACGCGTCGGCGCGCCAGATGGGATCATGGGGCCATGGGATGGAGGCGTGCGGTCCCGCAGCGTGACCGCGACCGGATCGACGGCACCGCTCGCGCGGTCCTCGATTGCGCCGCCGATGCCATCCTCGCGATCGGCCCGGACCGGACGATCAGCCTGTGGAATCCGGCGGCCGAGCGCCTGTTCGGCTGGTCCGCCACTGAGGTGGTCGGCCTGGCGCCGCCGTTCGTGCCCGAGGAACTGAGGGCCGAGCACAACGCCGTGCTGGAGCGGGTTGCCAGCGGCGGCCAGGTGTCGTTCGCCACCCGTCGGCTGCGCAAGGACGGGACGCTGGTCGACCTGCGGATCGACGCCAGCAGGCTGACCGACAGCTCGGGCGGGCTGGGCGGCTGGGTGTGCGTCTGCCACCGCAGCGGGGATGACGAGGCCGTCCGGCATTACATGGCGGAGCGGGCCAGGGTGGTGCGCCGTCTCGGCGACGTGGTCGCCGACATGAACGCTCAGCTCGAGCTCGAGGCGGTGCTCGACCGGATCGCGGCTAGTCTGCGTGAGCTGACCCGGGCCGACGCCGGCGGTTTCGTGCTGATCGAGAAGGACAAGCTGCGGCTGGTCAGCCTCGACGGGCTGCCGGCGGACCTGCGCGGCCGGACCGCCGACCTGGCCAGCAGCTGGGTCGGCAAGCTGATGCGGTCAGGCAAGACCGTCCTGATGGCGACGAGCGACTCCGGCGGCTTCGACGACCTGATCTGGGCCGCGCTCCCCGGCCTGCACACGATCACGCTGAGCTTGTCTCACGTAGGCGGCCGGCCGTTCGGCGCGCTGTACGCGCTCTACAGCGGGCGCAAGGTCGGCCACGTCGAACTGGAGCTCCTGGAACTGCTCGCCGGGCACGCGAGCGTCGCGCTGTCGAACGTGACCGCGTTCGAGGAAGTCGTCCGCCAGCGGGCGCACGAGCGGGCGGTCATCGACGCCAGCGCCGACGGCATCGCCGTCCTCGACGCCGGTGGTCTGGTCCGGCAGTGGAACCCGGCCGCCCACCGGCTGACCGGTCTTCCGCCGGAGATGGCCACCGGCCGCAAGCCGCCGTTCCCCCTGCCCGAGCCCGGCGCGAAGCTGACCCACAAGCTCGCCAACGGCCGCTGGATCGACCTGCTCTGCACCGGCCTGGACGGGCGGGACGAGAAGGTGCTCGATTTCCGCGACGTCACCGCGGCCAAGGAGCTGGAAGAAGCCAAGGACCTGTTCCTCGCGACCACGAGCCACGAGCTGCGCACGCCGATCACCGTGGTCCAGGGCTTCGCGCGGACGCTGGCCAGCCGGTGGGACAAGCTCGCCGACGATGACCGCCGGGCGGCGGTGCAGACCATCGCCGACCGGGCCGGCTCTCTCGCCCGCCTCGTGGAGCAACTGCTGCTCGGCTCCCGCGCCGGCGCCGATCAGCTGCGGGTGACCAATGGTCCCTTTGACCTTGCGGACCTGCTGCGCGCCGCGGCCGTCGCGTTCCGTCCCCTCTCGGAGCTGCACACCCTGGCGATCGACGTGCCTGACGGTCTTCCGGAGGCGCACGGCGACCCCATGGCGACCGACATCATCGTCGGCCAGCTTCTGGAGAACGCGTTCAAGTACTCCCCCGAGGGCGGTGCCGTCACGGTCCGGGCCAGGGCCGCGGGCGACCGGATCGAGATCGCGGTCGAGGACGAGGGCATTGGCATCCGCCCGGAGGACCGCGAGCGGGTCTTCGAGCGGTTCGTGCAGGCCGAGGCGGGCGACCGGCGCCGATTCGGTGGCATCGGGCTCGGCTTGTACATCGTCAGGCAGCTCGCCAAGGCGCAGGATGGCGAGATCGCGGCCGATGACGGGCCTCACGGCGGTACGACGATGCGCCTGACCCTGCGGTGCGCGGCCAGGCAGCCGACCGCGCCGGTGCCGGCCCAGTCGGTGCCGCGGCCGCGGCCCGCCAGCGAGCCTTCAACGCCTTAATACTGCATTTGTCCAGGCGGCGTGAGAGCAATGCCCGCCGTTTCTCCCATGGCGCCGAAACAACGTCTGTATAGTCGCCTGTGCTTAAGAAATCGCATTCACTGAATAGTTCTGCTAAGTGAACTGAGGATTTCCTGGGCGAAATCAAGGATGGTACTGCGGCATTAATGGCAATCCGGGCGGACCGCTTCGCGGGCGTCGCTGCGTCAGCCACGCGCAGGCGTCTCGGCGAGGCGGGCCCGCCCCACGGGAGGGGACATGCCAGTCCAGGGCAGCGGGCGCGACGGGGCACGGGCAGCAGCCGCAGGGCCGCGGTTAGGACAGCGGCTGCGCCGGGTGCTGCTGGCCGCTGCCGGGGCCGCCAGCCTCGCCCTGGCCGTGTTGCCGGCGATCGCAACCGCATCGACGGCCGCCCCGGCGGTCCCTCGGCCGGACGCGGGCGCGCAGGCCATAGCCAGGGCCGCGGCCGCCCCGGTACCCGCACTGCCGGCGAACGCGCAGTTCGTGGGCTCGCCGCGGATAGCGCCGGCGATGTCCGGAGTCGCCCAGGCCTGCGCTACGCCGACCCGGCCCGGACAGATGGCCTGCATGGCGCTCGTGGACACGGCCGGCCGGCACCTCGGTCCTGACGGTGCTCGCTCGGACGGTGCGGCGCCGTCCGGCTATACGCCGCAGAACCTGCAGGCGGCCTACGGCCTGGCCGCAGCGGCGAACGATGCCAGCAACGGCGAGTCGATCGCGATCGTCGATGCCTACAACGACCCGAAAGCCGCCTCCGACCTTGCGGAGTACCGCAAGGAGTTCGGGCTCCCGGCGTGCACGACCGCCAGCAACTGCCTGGCGATCGTGAACCAGGTGGGCGGCACCAAGCTGCCCAAGGCGGATGCGACCGGCGGCTGGGAGCTTGAGGAGTCGACCGACCTCGACGTCGTTTCCGCGATCTGCCCCAAATGCTCGATACTCCTCGTCGAGGCCAACTCGAATTCCATTCCCGACCTGGCAATAGCCGAGCGGTTCGCGTCGCGGTCCGGTGTGAATGCCGTGACTAACAGCTGGGGCAGCGGCGCGGAGTTTATTGGCGAAAGCGAATATGACCCGGACTTTTATGCGCCCGGCGTGGCGATCGCCGCGGCCGGCGGAGATGACGGCTACGGCACCCAGTACCCGGCGGCATCGCCGTACGTGACGTCCGTCGGCGGGACGAAGCTGCTGTCCAGTGGCTCGTCCTGGACCCAGCAGGCGTGGAACCTGACCGGGTCGGGCTGCACGCTCGAGCCCAAGCCGTCGTGGCAGACCCAGGATGACCGGTCACCGAGCGGCTGCCTGAACCGCACGCAGAACGACGTGTCCGCCGACGCCGACCCCTCGACGGGCGTCGCGGTCTACGACACGGTCTCCGACCGGCAGTTCGGCGGCACCCCGGGATGGGCGGAGATCGGCGGCACCAGCGTGTCGGCGCCGATCATCGCCGGCACCTACGCGCTGGCCGACATCGTGGCCGGAGGACCGGGCAAAGCCCTGCTGGCGGGGACGTTCCCGGCCGCCTACCCGTACCAGGCGACGTCGGGCCTGACGGATGTCGTCGGTGGCTCGGACGGCAAGTGCGAGGCCAACCGCCAGTACCTGTGCCACGCGATCACCGGATTCGACGGCCCGACCGGGCTCGGCACGCCGAACGGCACGGCCGCATTCAGCGGGCCGGCGACGCAGCAGGTGACGATGATCAACCCCGGTCCCCAGGTCGTGCTGCCGGGCACCAAGCTGGACGTGCTGCTCGACACCCTGCCCGGCTCGGCGCCGTTGACGTTCTCGACAACACCGCGAAGCCTGCCGGGCAGCATGTACATCGACCCGGGCGGCATCCTGCGCGGCGATGCCCCGGCGACTCCCGGCGTCTACCGCATCGCCGTCACCGCCGCGGTTACCGGGCTGGGAACGAGCTCCGCGTCCTTCCCGGTCGTCGTCCTGCCGAAGATGCTCGCCGCCCATCCTGGCTCCGGAGAGGTGCGGCTGGATGGCGCCAGTCACTGCCTGACCGACGCCGGGAACTCGGCCAAGGCGGGCGCAGCGGTCACGACCGGGGCCTGTAAGGGCAGTGCCGACCAGCTCTGGGACTTCGTTCCCGGCGGCGGGCTCAGCGGCACCGGCGAGCTGCGGATCCACGGCAAGTGCCTGGTCATCAAGACCGGTTCAGGCAACGGCGCCAAGGCAACGATCCAGACCTGCTCGAGCTCGACCAGGGACCACTGGACCTACCTGGCCGGGGACTACCTGCGCAACTCCGCCACCTCAACCTGCCTGGCCGCCCACGGCAGCCTGACGGGCACCCCGCAGGCCGTGACGTGGACGTGCGGAGCGAGCGGCACGACCTGGGTGCTCCCGGCCGCGCCGGTGCTGGCCGGAGTGGCCGGGAGGTGCCTGACCGACCCCAAGAACAGCCAGGCCGGCGGCACCAAGATCGTGTCGTCGACCTGCAGTCCGGCGGCCGGCCAGCGGTGGACGTCAGGGCGGACAGGGACGCTGAGCATCAACGGCAAGTGCCTGACCGTGACCGGCGGCAGCCTGCTCGACGGGGCCGCGGTCGAGATCGGCAAGTGCACGGGAGCCCTGTCCGAGCAGTGGCAGCGCGACGCTGACGGCGAGCTGATGAACATCAACTCCGGGCGGTGCCTGGCCGACCCGAATAACTCGGCGGTCAGCGGGACCGCGCTCGTGCAGGAGGACTGCTACAGCCTGACCGGCGAGATCTGGCTGATCACGTAGCGCTATTGCTTGGCCGCGTCCGCGGTCTGGGTCTTGATGCGCGCCCGCGTCACCGGGTCGCGCAGCACCGCGGCGCCGCCCGAGGCGGCGATGTACTCGTCGATGATGCCGATGACGTCCTCGCCCTGCTTGACGATCTGGCCGCGCTCCAGCCAGATCAAGCGGTTGCAGGTCAGCTCGACCTCCTCCAGGTTGTGCGCGACCAGGAACACCGTGCCCGCCTGGGCGCGCAGTTCCTGGATCCGGGCGTGGCTCTTCACCCGGAACTCCGCGTCGCCGGTGGCCAGCGCCTCGTCGATGAGCAGCACTTCCTGGCTCTTGGCCGCCGCGATGGAGAACCGCAGCCGCGAGCCCATGCCCGATGAGTAGGTCTTCATCGGCAGGTCGATGAAGTCACCGACCCCGGAGAACTCGACGACTCCCGGGTAGGCGTCCTTGGCCTCCTGCTTACTCATTCCCATGGCCAGGCAGCCGAGGATGACGTTGCGCTCGCCCGTGAGGTCGTCAAGCAGGGCGGCATTCACGCCCAGGAGCGATGCCTCCCCGGCGGTGTAGACGTTCCCCTCCTCGGGAGGCAGGAGACCGGCGATCGCCCGCAGCAGGGTCGACTTGCCGGAGCCGTTGCGGCCGATCACGCCGACCGCGTCGCCGCGGTAGGCGACGAACGACATGCCGCGGATCGCGTGCACCTCGCGGATCGAGCCGCGGGTCTTGCGGCCGATCAGCCGCAGCAGGACGGTCGCGGCGGTGCCACGGTCGCCGCCGGCCCCGTAGACCCGGTAGACCACGTGCAGGTCGTCGACGACCACCATCGGCTCAGCCACGGCCGTACCTCGTCTCCGCCCGCCAGAAGAAGAAGAAGCCGACGATCATGGCGACCACGGCCCAGCCGATCGCGTAGTACCAGTAGTGGGTCGGGTTGATGACCGGGGCACAGTACTTACTGAGGTAATCGCCCTTGCTTGGCCAGCCCGCGCAGAGCGCGTGGTTGTACGGCGCCGAGCCGGGAGCGCTCTGCCGCTGCGTCTGCAGCAGGGCCAGTCGCATCAGCGTGATGTACAGGGCAGCCGGATTGAGCTGCAGCAGCACGACCAGCGAGTGGTGCGCGGCGCCGAACGCGGTCCGCGACAGCGTCATGATGCTGAACAGGACGCCGGACAGGTACATCCAGGTCCGCAGCAGGAACGGCAGTAGCTGGCTGAAGTCGTTGACCTGTGAGCCCAGCCGGGCGACGAACAGGCCGACGCCGACATTGAACAGCGACTGAAGTATCAGCGCCGGGATGGCTAGCAGCCAGTACATGGTGACCGGCTCGCCGCGGATCAGGATGATGACGATGAGGACGGCCATCGAGAGCAGCATCTGCTGCAGCTCGATGATGACGTAGGCCAGCGGCAGCGCGGCTCGCGGGAACTGCAGCGCCCGGATCAGCGGCAGGCTGTCGGTGATGACCTTCGAGGTCGAGATGAACGCGCGCTGGGTGAAGTTGAAGACGAAGACGCCGACGACGAGGAACGAGATGAAGTCGGGGATGCCCCGGCTCGTGTTCAGGATCACGCCGAAGATCAGCCAGTAAACCCCGACGTTCAGCAGCGGGGTCAGCACCTGCCAGAGCTGGCCGAGCTTGGCCTCGGTGTACATGGCGATATTGCGCGCGGTCGCAAACGCGATCATGAAGTGCCGGCGCTGCCAGAGCTGGCGCAGGTAGTCCCGCGCGGTGGGCCGCTGGGCGCTCGGCCGCAGGCCGTGCTCAAGCGCGTACTCGCGCAGCGCGAGGCCGTCGTGGTCGGCGTCCGCCATGTCCAGATCGGTCGTCAGCAGCTGGCCCGGCCCTGCGAGCCGGCCCGCCGTCGGATCACGGCCGATCATGGCGGCCAGTTTCCCCGGCGGCGGCGACTTCGAATCGCTCACTCTGTGCTCCTGAGAGCCGTGCTCCTGCGAGCAACGAAGCTGAGCGCGGCAACTTTCACGCCGCGACTGTACCATTACCACAGTTGTGCGGTACAACTGTTGCTGTGGTCAACAGTCCGCCCGATGGCGCTCAGCTCGATCAGCTGCTGACGCAGTTGCTCCGGGTGGTGTCCCCGGCGCTGAGCGCCCAGCGGCCTGGCGCAGAGCGTCCAGAGGCGGCCAGTGGCGGCGGGCAGGCGGATGCTGACCTGGTCGAAGCGTATGCGGCGGCTAGCCCTGCAGGCGCCAGCCACGCGGGTCAGCTCCCGATTGATGCCAAGTTGCCACCGGTGTCCGGCTCTGAGGCGCGCGCCCTGATCGAGCTGATGTCGGCCCGCGGCATCGCCCAGGGAGAGCTAGCGGGCCTGCTCGGACTGGACAAGAGCACGGTCAGCCGGCTGGCCGCCGGCCTCGAGCGCAAGGGCTGGATCAGGCGTGGCCGGGATGAGGGCAACCAGCGCTACGTTCGCCTGTATCTGACCCCTGAGGGCGGCGCGGTCGCCCGGCGGATCCTGGAGGTCTGGCAGTCGCGGCAGGCCCGGATCCTGGCCGCACTGTCGGAGGACGAGCGAGCGGGCTTGTCGGCGGGCCTGCGCGGGCTCGTGCGCGGGCTGGTCGCCGAGGGCCTGCTCGGCGAGTCCGCCCCGGCGGCTGACGGCCACCTAGGCGAGCCGGCGCCCGGCGAGTAAGCCGGCCCTGGGTCGCGCCCCCAGCCTCCCCGGCCAGGCGCGCCGGGACGCGGCCGCTTAGTGCCGAGAGCACTGGGATGCTTTGGTCCTTATCGTGCGTTATATGTCACACGAAGGTGCCGGTTTCCTGTAACGCCACTCGGGGCATCTCCGCTCGCAGCGGTTCTTCCACTGTGGCGTCCGGCACCAGGGCGTTTACGCAGGGAGGTGAGGGCAACGGGCACCGTACTCCTTCCTTGTGCGCCGGCGAGCGTAGCGGTGGCACGCCAGCGCCTCACTGCTGACCTCGTCAGCGCGGGCATTATCCGGGCGGCTGTCGGCGATGCGGCGCTGGTAGTCAGCGAACTGCTCAGCAACGCGATCAGGCACGCCCGGCCCCTGCCCGGTGACAACCTCCAGGTTGCCTGGGCCCTCGGCGATGGTGCGCTAGAGGTCGCCGTGAGCGACGGCGGGTCACCCACGAGGCCGGTCCAGGCTCATGCCTCGGTGTCGGCCCTGGGCGGCCGGGGGCTGGACATCGTCGAGTTCCTGTCCAGGAACTGGGGTGTCCGCAACGACGAGGGCGGCCTCACGGTGTGGGCAATACTGGCCGCGCCCGCCTTCCAGCACGATGACCGGGCGGAGCGCGCGGCGGCGCGATTAACTCACCGTGTCTTGGGTCGCCCATGCGCGTAGCCGGAGACTGAACTGGTGATAACTCCCGAGGGCGGCAGTAGCGCCTGCAGGAAAGCACCAGGCGGGGACGGTGCCAGCGGGGGGATTCGTGGGTCAGATTCAGGGTGCAGACAGTGAGGTCGGACAGCTCCGCACGGTGCTGATGCACAGGCCAGGACCTGAGCTTCAGCGCATCACTCCGAGACATCGAGAACGTTTGCTCTTTGGCTCCCTGCCCTGGCTGAGCCGGGCCCGGCAGGAACACGACGCCCTCAGCCAGGCGCTGCGCGAGCAGGACGTTGAGGTGCTCTACCTGACCGAGCTGCTGCAGGACTGCCTGGAATACCAGGCGGCGAGGGCGGAGGCCGTCGGCCTGGCCATCGCCGACGCCAGGCTCGGCGACGAGCTGCGCGGCCAGCTCCGCTCTCACCTGGACAGCCTGGGGCCCGAGCAGCTGGCGCAGGTCCTGATCGCCGGGCTCACCCCGGAGGAGCTGAAGCTGGGACACGGGGTCGTCTTCGAGCTGCTCGACCGGCACGACTTCGTCCTCGACCCGCTGCCGAACCTGGTATTCACCAGGGACTCGAGTTTCTGGATCGGCGATCACCTCGCCATCGCGAGCCTGGCCGCTGACCGCCGCCGCCGGGAAGCGGGCCTGGCCAGCGTCATCTACCGGCACCATCCGCGATTCGACGGCGTCAGCTGGCTCTACCAGCCGGACCTGGAGCCTCTCGACGGCGGCGACGTGCTGCTGCTGTCGCCAGGAGTGCTCGCGGTGGGCGTTGGCGAGCGGACCACCGCCGCGGGGGCCGAGCGCCTGGCCCGGCATGCTTTCGGGGCCGGCCTGGCCCACGCCGTCCTGGCCGTGCCCATGAGCCAGCGGGCCGGGGCCGGCCACCTCGACACCGTCTGCGCGTTCATCGACGCCGACTCGGTGATCATGCACCCGGCCGTGGCCTACACGCTGACCGCGCACACGATCAGGCCGCGCGACAGCGGCCTGCGGGTGTCCAGGCCGCAGCCGTTCCTGGAGGCCGCCGCGCAGGCGATGGGCATCGGAAGGCTGCACGTCATCGATACCGGCACCGCGCCGGTCGCCGGTGGTGACGGCTGGGATGACGGAAGCAACGTTCTTGCCCTCGGGCAGCGGGTCGCCGTTTGCCACGAGCGGAACTCGCAGACCAACGCACGCCTAGAGGACGCCGGGGTGCAGGTGATCAGGGTGCCGAGCAGCGAGCTGGGCAGCGTGCGCGGCGGTCCCCGGTGCATGTCCTGCCCGGTCAGCCGGGATCCGGCCGTGGTGTCGGCGGGCACAGAGCCGGCGCTGGCGGGCGCGCCAGCGGCTCACGGCGCCAGTGCCCGGCCGCTCTACCGGGAGGCGCTGGTGCTGACGGGGGCCGACGACGTGACCGGCGCCCTCCCGGTCGCGGCAGCCGTTCCGGGCAGCCGGTACAGCAGCGACGCCGAGCAGGGCCAACGCAATGAGGGTGTGGATCAGGAGCTGGCGTCGGCCAGCTTAGGCATCCGCGTGGGGCAGCGCTGCGCGCTGCGTCAGCGGCGGGACTCGCTCCGCCTGCCGGACCACCGGCCGGCGCGGAAGACCCCGAAGGCCAGTCCGGCGAGGACGACCACGATCGCGATCATGGCCAGGTAGAAGAGCACGTGCATGATCGTGACGACTACGAGCGCGATCACGATCAGAGCGCCGATCAGCATCAGAAGGCGAAGCATGGGTACCACGGTACGGCCATTTCGGTGTGCTGTGCCAGCCCGGGTCCAGGGAGTCGGGAAACGCGCTGGCCTGGCTCGATGCGCTGAGCTCCCGGCCGCGAGCCCAATGTGGTGCGTGTTTGTCAAGATTTAAGCGGATTTTGACGGTCGGAGACTGGCATTTTGGTCCAGGCGGACCCGCATCTAGCCGAGATCGTCGCGGACCAGGTAGTGTGCGCCACGTGGAGCTAAAGGTCACGACCCGATCTCAAGGGGAGCACACCGTCCTCTCTGTGACGGGAGAGATTGATCTCTACACCGCGCCTACGCTCCAGTCTGAGCTGATGGCGGCGCTCGGCGCCGGCAAGACCCGGCTGATCGTGGACATGTCCAGGGTCGACTTCTGCGACTCGACCGGCATCAACGTGCTGCTCGCCGCTCACCGGCACGCCCGCGAGCGCGGCGGCGAGCTCCAGCTCGCCAGCCCCGGCTCGGCGACCAGGAAGGTGCTCCAGGTCACTGGCCTCGAGTCGGTATTCAGCGTCATCGAGGAACCCGTCCGCCTTCCCGGCCAGTAGCCACTCCGGGGCCATCGGGCACCGGCGCGCCTAAGATCCCGCTATGCCATCTGGCGACGTCGCCGTCGTGATCCCGGCGCTGAACGAGGCCGACCTCATCGCTGCCACCGTGTCCGCCGCGCGGGTCCTGCCCGGGGTCGATCTCGTCGTGGTCGTGGACGACGGATCGGCCGATGAGACCGCGGCCGTGGCGGCAGGGGCCGGCGCCCGCGTCGTCAGGCACGCGCGCAACCGCGGCAAGGGCGCCGCCATGGAGACCGGTGCCGAGGCGGTACGCCTGCTCGAGAGCGCTGACGGCCGGCCCGACAGTCGCCACCTGCTGTTTCTGGACGCTGACCTGGGCGAGAGCGCGTCCGGGGCCGGGCCGCTGACCGAGCCGGTGCGCGCCGGCACGGCGGACATGACCATCGCGATTTTCCGGAACGTGCTGCGCCGGGGCGGATTCGGCTTCGTCACCCGGGCGGCCGGGGCGGGGATCGAGCGGGCCACCGGCTGGCGGCCGGCCCAGCCGCTCAACGGTCAGAGGTGCCTGACCAGGGCCGCGTTCACCGCCGCGCTGCCGCTCGCACGCGGCTGGGGCGTCGAGACCGCGATGACCATTGACTTGCTGCGCCAGGGCCTGCGGGTCACGGAGGTCGAGGTGCCGCTGTCGCATCGCGCGACCGGGAAGGACCTGGGATCCCAGCTGCACCGGCTAGCGCAGCTGCGCGATGTCAGCCTCGCGCTCGCCCGTCGGGGCGTCCTGCCCGCGAGGCCGCGCGGCGCGATGCGATCATGAACTGATGACGCACCGGTACTCCTACCTCGGCCCCCGAGGCACATTCACCGAAGCGGCGGTGCGTGCCCTTGCCGCTCGCGACGCGCCGGACGGGAGGCCGCCCAGCCAGCCCGACGCGCTGCCGTGCCCGAGCATCCAGGCCACTCTGGAGGCCGTCCGCGCGGGCCAGGCCGAGCAGGGCGTGGTCCCGATCGAGAGCTCGGTCGAGGGAGCGGTCACCGCGACGCTCGATGAGCTGGCGGTCGGCACTGAGCTTGAGATCTGTGCCGAGGTGCTCATCCCGGTGGAGTTCGCGCTGCTGGCCAGGCCCGGCAGCGATCTGGCGAGCATCAAGCGGGTCGGCGGGCACCCGGTCGCGCAGCCGCAGTGCCGGAGATGGCTGGCCGCGAACCTGCCGCACGCGGAGTGGCTGCCGGCCGCATCGAACTCCGACGCGGCCAGGCAGGTGGCGGAGGGCGAGCTGGACGCCGCGCTGGCCGGGGTCTTCGCCGCCGAGCTTTACGGCCTGGTGGCACTGGCGACCGGTGTCCACGACCGCGACGACGCGGTGACCAGGTTCGTGGCCGTCCGCCGGCCAGGCCGGCTTGAGGCGCAGACAAGCGCCGACCGCACGTCGGTGGTGGCGTTCCTGGCCGATGATCACCCGGGTGCGCTCATGGACATCCTCGGGCAGTTCGCCGTCCGTGATGTCAACCTGACCCGGATCGAGTCCCGGCCGACCGGTGACGGCATCGGCCGCTACTGCTTCTTCATCGACTGTGAAGGCCACGTGGACCAGGCCAGGGTTGGCGAGGCGCTGATGGGCCTGCACCGAGTCTGCAGCGACGTCCGGTTTCTTGGCAGCTATCCGCAGGCAACACTGCCAGGGGCCAAGGCACCCGCCGCGACCGCGAAGTCCGAGGCCGACTTCACCAGCGCCGCGCAGTGGCTCGCCCGAGTCAGGTCCGGCCGCCGCTGACTGCTAGAGGTACGGGCCCGAAGCGCGCAGCTGAGACTCCCGCGGGTCCTCGCCCTCGCCTCCGACCGGCGGCACCATGCCGGGCGGCAGCGCGCGGCGCATCTGCTCCAGCTGCGCCCGGGCCGCCATCTGCTGGGCGAACAGCGTCGTCTGAATGCCGTGGAACAGGCCCTCGAGCCAGCCGACGAGCTGCGCCTGGGCCACCCGGAGCTCGGCCTCGCTCGGCACCGCGTCGTCGGCGAACGGCAGCGATAGGCGTTCCAGCTCATCGATGAGCTCGGGCGCGAGGCCGTCCTCAAGCTCCTTGATCGAGCTGGAGTGGATCTTCTTCAGCCGGGCCCGGCTCTTTTCATCCAGCGGCGCCGCCCTGACCTCTTCCAGCAGCTGGCGGATCATGCTGCCGACCCGCATCACCTTGGCCGGCTGCTCGACCATCTCGGTCACGGGGCGCTCGCGCGATTCCTGCTGGTCAGCCTGCACCGCTACCCCGTCCGGGCCGACGACGACGACCTTGGGATGGTCGCGGATCTCGGGGCTGCTCTGCTCAGGGCTGCTCTGCTCGCTCATGCTTCCCTAGTCTGCCGGCTGCCGGGGTCCGGCGCGCCATCGGGGGGTCAGTCGCCGGCTCTAGCTGCGGGCTCATCTTGCTGCCGCAGCTAGCAGGATTTTTCCGATGTGTCCGCCCGCCTCCATGGCCCGGTGCGCCTCGGCCGCGTCGGCCAGGGGGAAGACGGCCTCTATGACCGGCCTGACCTGGCCGGAAGCGATCAGTGGCCATACCTGATCGCGGACGGCCTCGACGACGGTGGCCTTCTCCGCGACCGGACGGGCCCGCAGCGACGCGGCGTGCACGGTCAGCCGGTGGCGGAGCATCGTCCCCAGGTCGAGCTCTCCGCTCGCGCCGCCCTGCAGGCCGATGACCACAAGCCGGCCGCCGACGGCCAGCGCGGCAATGTTGCGCGGCAGATAGGCCGCGCCCATGATGTCGAGGATCACATTCGCGCCCGCGCCGCCGGTGAATTCCCTGACCGCGGCGACGAAGTCCTCGGCCGTGTAGTTGATCGCGAGATCGGCCCCGAGTTCGAGGCAGCGCTCCAGCTTGGCGGCCGACCCGGCGGTGCACGCCACCCGGGCGCCGAAGGCGTGCGCCAGCTGGATGGCCATCGTGCCGATCCCGCTCGCCCCGCCGTGTACCAGCAGCGTCTCGCCGGGGGCCAGCCGCGCGGCCATGAACACGTTCGCGTAGACCGTGCACGCCACTTCGGGCAGCGCCGCCGCCTCGGCGACGGACAGCTCGCCGGGTACCGGCAGCACCTGGACCGCCGGCACCGCGACCTGCTCGGCGTAGCCGCCGCCGGCGAGCAGGGCGCAGACCTCGTCCCCCGGCTGCAGGCCGGTTACATCGGGCCCGACGACCGCTATGCGCCCGGAGCATTCCAGTCCTGGGTACTGCGAGGCACCCGGAGGCGGCGGGTAGAGGCCCATGCGCTGCATGAGGTCGGCGCGGTTGACTCCGGCGCTGGCGACGTCGATCACGACCTCGCCGGCCGCGGGAATCGGGTCGGGGACGTTCTCAAGCGCCAGCACCTCAGGCCCGCCTGGCTCACTGATCACGACTGCCAGCATGCGAGCCATTCTCGTGCTACCTGACATCGGTCGGTGCGGAGAGTCTGCATACGGCCGGTCAGCCGGGACAGCTAGGCGCCATGGATCTGAGGGAACGGCACCAGCTTGACGTAACCGCACGAATGCAAAAGGTCAGGGCAAGGGCGCGTCCGTGGCGCTCCATCCTCGCCCTGGTGGTCGCCATTGCCGGGGCCATCGCGGCCGAGGCCTCCGGTGTCGGCGGCCTGGGCAGGCTGCACGCGGCGGGCCAGTCTCACCGGCTCGTCTACATCTGCGGCCTGGGCGCGTTCTTCATTCTCGGCCTGGCGGCCTCGCTCGGCCTGGCCGCCAGGGTCCAGTCGACCTCGCGGTCGCTGATCGGCCAGGCGCATGCCGGGGTGCTGCGGTACTCGCTCGTGCTCATCGGCTTCTTCGCGGTGCTGACGTTCTCGCTGGCAATCGCGCGGATCGACGTCAGGCAGCTGCTGGTCAGCGGCGCCGTGCTCGGCGTGATCGTCGGAATTGCCGCTCAGCAGTCGCTGGCCAACTTGTTTGCCGGCCTCGTCCTGATGTTCGCCCACCCGTTCCGGGTCGGCAGTCACGTGCGGTTCCGCGCAGGCGCGCTGGGCGGCCAGATGGAGGGATTCGTCTCCGACGTCGGCCTGACCTACGTCCGGCTGGAGACCGACGAGGGTCCGGCCCTCCTGCCCAACGCGCAGGCACTCGCCGCCGCGATAATGACCGTCCCCGAGCACGGGCCGACGGGAAACGGCGCTGCGGGCAGCCGGACCTCCGCGGTGGCTGGAGGCCCGTCGAGCCCACCGGGCAGCCCGGCGACGGGCGCCGCGCCTAACCCCGGTGCGAACTAGCTGCGTCGCGTAGTCTCCCCAGGCGGAGCTGATCGCGGATGGCGCGACACCGCGCGATCCGGTGGTGTCCCCGGACGGTAGCTGGGTTGCCCATGCGGTGGCTCCGCTCGGCGCTCAGGCGCCCCCGGCCGTCGAGCTGTGGGTCGTCGTCGCCGATGCGGCCTCGCCGGCAAGGAAGCTGACCGTCATCACGGCACGAGAGTGCGTTTCGTGGCCGACCGGCAGCCGCAACGCCGGCTCCGATAGTCGCGAGGCGGCCAATGAGGCTCATAGAACGTCCGTACTGGCCGTCTCGCGACTATCGGGAGGCGCGGCGGATCCCAGCGCCGGAAGGTACCGCGGCGGAGGCACCGCACCCAAGGAGGACGCTGTCATTGGCGGCCGAAAGCTGCTGTCCCCGGGGCTATCCGTGCGGAGTCAGTTGGCAGGTCGCCGAGCCGAGACCGCAGCGCAGGGTGCAGCCGCAGCCCATCATGCCGGTTGGCGGAGGGTGTGGGATTCGAACCCACGGTGACGCTTGCACG
>DAIOWC010000041.1:0-32537 GCA_036758685.1 Streptosporangiaceae bacterium
CTCGGCATGCGGCAGCGGCTGGGAATCGCCGCGGCCATGCTGGGCGACCCGGCCGCGATCATGCTGGACGAGCCGTTCAACGGGATGGACCCGGAGGGCATCGTCTGGATGCGGGGGTTCCTCAAGTCGCTGGCCGCACAGGGCCGGGCCGTGCTGGTGTCCAGCCATCTGATGAGCGAACTGCAGGACACTGCGGACCACCTGGTCGTGGTCGGCCGCGGCAAGGTCATCGCCGACACGACCCTGGCCAGCCTGCTCGCGGCGGCGTCCGGAGACCGGGTGACATTGCGCACAGCCGCGCGGCCGGAGGCGACGGCGGTGCTCGAGAACGCGGGGGCCACCGTCGTCGCCACCGGCCAGGATGTCCTGACGATCTCGGGGCTGGCGTCCGAGCAGGTGGTCGCGCTGCTGGCGGAGAAGTCGGTGTCGTTCTCGGAGGTCTCCGCCCACCGGGCGACCCTGGAGCAGGCCTACATGGAGCTGACCAGGGAGTCCGTCGAGTTCAGGCCGGCGGGCCTCGAGTCCGGTGCCAGTGAGGGGGTCTCGCGATGACTGCCGCCGCTGTCTCCGTAGCCCGGCCCGGCGAGCGGGCCGCCGTCGGCCGCATCGGCTTCGGCCCGGCGCTCCGCGCCGAATGGACGAAGTTCCGCAGTGTGCGGGGCTGGGTGATCGGCATGATCCTGGCCGCGATCCTGACGATCTTCCTCGGCATCTTCACGGCCGCGAACGCCGGCATCGGCTGCCAGATGAACGGCGGCCCGGTCAAGACAGGCAAGGCCTGCCTGCCGTACATCCCGTACGGACCGGGCGGGGAGGTTGTCACCGACAGTTTCTACTTCGTGCGCCAGCCGCTGGCCGGCAACGGCAGCATTACCGCGCGCGTCACCTCCCTGACCGGACAGCATGCGGACCTCAGCAACGGGCCGGCCAACTCAGGTCAGAACGTCCCCGGCCTGGCGGACTGGGCCAAGGCCGGGATCATCATCAAGCAGAGCACCCACCAGGGCTCGGCCTACGCGGCGATGATGGTGACCGCCGGCCACGGCGTCCAGATGCAGTACAACTTCACCGGCGACACCGCCGGGATGGCGGGTAACGTGTCGGCGGCCCATCCGCGCTGGCTGCGGCTCACCCGCTCGGGCGACACTCTGACCGGCTACGACTCCGCCGACGGCACAAACTGGACCCGGGTCGGCACTGTCCAGCTGACCGGGCTGCCGTCGAGCGTCCAGATCGGCATGTTCGCGACGTCACCGGGCTACACGGTGACACAGAGCTCCTTCGGCGGCAGCAACAACAACAGCGGCCCCGCCCAGGCCACCGGCGTGTTCGATCACGTTGGCCTGACCGGCGCGGCCTCCGGCGGCACCTGGACCGGCACCGCGGTGGGCGGCGGCGGCCCGATCGGCGCGGGACCTCAGGGCAACGGCGCTAGCGCGCCGCCCTATACCCGCAGCGGCGGCGCATTCACGATCACGGGATCGGGCGACATCGCCCCGGTGACGCCGGGACCGGGCGGAGGGCTACCGACGGTGACGGTTGAGCAGACCCTGGTCGGCATATTCATTGGCCTGATCGTGATCGTGGTGGTCGCGGCGATGTTCTTCAGCACCGAGTACCGCCGCGGCCTGATCCGCACCACGCTCGCTGCGACCCCGCAGCGCGGAGTAGTGCTGGCCGCCAAGGCCGTGATCATCGGCGCGGTGGCCTTCGTCACCGGGGCGATTGCGGCGGTGGTCTGCATCGCCGTCGGCATTCCCAGGGCAGAGAACAACGGCCAGGTGCTGCTGAAGCCGCCCCTGATCACCGATGTGCGAGTGATCGTCGGCACGGCGGCGGTGCTGGGCCTGGCCGCGATCTTCGCGGTCGCGCTGGGGGCCATCCTGCGGCGCAGTGCGGCCGCGATCACGCTCGCGATTGTCATCGTCGTCATGCCGTTCCTGCTGACCGCGCTCAATGTCCTGCCTGCCACCGTCGGCGACTGGCTCCTCCGGCTGACCCCGGCCGCGGGCCTGGCGATCGAGCAGAGCATCCCGCGGTACTTCCAGGTCGCCACCGTCACCAATCCCGTCCAGGGGTACTGGCCGCTGTCGCCCTACGCCGGCTTCGGCGTGCTGTGCCTGTGGGTAGCGGGGGCCCTGGCCCTGGCACTGGTCATGCTCCGGCGGCGAGACGCATGAGCAACGTGAGCGAGGTGACGGGGCGCGGTGCCGCCTGGACTGAGGAGCCGGGTTGTGGCGACGAGGGAAGGTGGCACCCAACGGCGCCCCGGAGAGCGAGCGGGATAACAGTCGCGCTGCACGCCGAGTGGACCAAGCTGCGCACGGTCTCCGGGCCTGCCTGGCTGCTCCTCGGGGTCGCGGTGCTGACCATCGCGGTCGGTGCGGCGGCCACCGGGGCCACCCACTGCCCGCAGGGCATGACGTGCCCGGTCGACACCACCAGGCTGAGCCTGAGCGGGGTCATGGCCGGGCAGGCGGTGGTCGCGATCCTCGCGGTCCTGATGTTCAGCAACGAGTACAGCTCGGGCATGATCCGCGTGACGCTCGCGGCCATGCCGAGCCGAGTGTCCGTGCTGGCGGCCAAGGCGATCCTGCTGGCCGGGATCGTGCTGGTGGCCGCGGCGGTGGCGGTGTTCGGCTCGGTGGTCGTCGGGCACCTGATCCTGCCGGGCCACGGGTTCACCGCCGCGCGGGGCTTCCATACGGTGTGGCTGAGCTACGGGCCCACGCTCCGCGCCGCCTGCGGCTCGGTCCTGTACCTGGGGCTCATCGCGCTGATGAGCCTCGGCGTTGCGGTGCTCGTGCGGGACTCGGCCGTCTCGATCGGCGTCAGCCTGGCGCTGCTGTACCTGTTCCCGATCGTCTTGGCGTTCATCGGGAACGAGCAGTGGCAGCGCCGTCTGGAGCGCTGGACACCGACCAGCGCGGGCCTCACCATCCAGGACACCATCGGCCTCAAGGGCCTGGCGATCACTCCGTGGGCCGGCCTCGGCGTGCTGGCGATCTGGGCTGGCGCTTCCCTGGTCCTTGGCGGGCTGGCGCTGCGGCTGCGCGACGCCTGACACCGCCGGCTGGGGCCGGTGCCGCCTGGTTCAGGCGGCCCCGGCACCGCGAAGTTCGCGGGCCGCGCGCGTGGCCGCCACCGCCGCCACGATCGTGGCCGCGGAGAGCACGACCGCGCCGATGGCCCAGCTTGGCGGCGTGGACGTGGCGAAGAGGCCCTCGGTGCCGTTGTTGAATAGCGGGCCATCGAGAAGTCGAAGGGCCAGGCCCCAGGTGAGGTCCGAGACGGTAACGGCGGCCATGCATACCGTCAGCGCGATCATGGCAATAACCTGGGCCCGGACCAGGCGGTCCGGCAGCTCGGCGCGGTGCAGGATCGAGACGGCACACCACGTGCAGAACCCGGCGACAACCGCTCCGAGCGCCATCACGATCAGCACCTCAGCGATATTCACCATCGGGTGAGCCTCCGGGCGTGGCGACATCATGACGATGAGCTTGGCGATGCGGAGCCAGGCGAGGATCGCGAGCGGCGGCAGGACCAGGCGGGCTAGGAGATCGAGGCGACGGCCGGCGATCGCCTGCCGGAGGACGCTCCAGAGCAGCGGGACCGCGGCGGCGAGAGCCACGACGCCCGCCGCGACCGCCGCCGCGCGCAGGATGCTGAACGACAGGCCGATCACGACGTGCTGGCTCGCCGCGACGTGGAAAGGCTGATCCTCGGTCATCTTCTGAAAGCCAGCGCCCGCGATCGTGAACACGACCAGCGCGCAGACAGCAACGCCGAGCGACCCGCGGATGCGGTCCGTCATGGGCATGCCTCCCGGAGGGCGGAAGTGGGCGTCCGCGGCGCCGGTCGTGGCGTTGGCGAGCACGCGCAGCCGGGCGCGGCGGGATGAGCAGGCCAGGAGGTCAGCCAGGAGGGCCGCGTACTCCTCGCCGTAGCGGTCGCGCCACCGGCGCGGATAGAGGCCGAGTACGGCTCGGACCGCCAGCGCATCCCGGGTCATGCCGTCACCGGGCCGGCGCCTGCGAGCCGGGTCAGCCCGAGCTCGGCCACGGCCCGCATCTTGCGCGCCGCGTGCGCCAGTTCCCCGGCCCCAGCCGCCGTGATCCGGTACGGCCGCCGGCGCTGCTCGGCGGGCAGGGCCTCGATGAGCCCCCGCTCCTCCAGCCGGGTGATCGCCCCGTACAGCGTGCCCGGGCCCATCTGCACGCCGACCTGGGCGGCGATGTCCTGGGTGATCGCGTAACCGTGCTTGGGGCCGCCAGCCAGGCTGGCCAGGACCAGCATCGACGGGTCGGACCAGCGCCCCAGATCCTCGCTCATGCCGGGAGCCTATAGTACGTCAGGCGTAGTACGCAACACGTAATAGTGGCGGTGGACGCAGCCTCGATCATCCCTTCGGCAGGGGGCGCCGACGCGGTCCTGACCGCACTAGGCCCGCACGGCACCGGCCCCACGACCATCAGCCAGGACAGCGTCCACAGCATTATCCTGGCCATGCAGAAAACGGGCACCCGCCGACTCATCACCGTCAGCGGCTCCATCGTCTTGCGGGCCACGTTCCTCCGCCACGTCTGCGCCGACATGCGCGACGCGGAGGCCGCGGTCCCGACAGCGGCCTGGACTGGACGATCATGCGCCCGCCGGCGCTGACCAGTAAGCCCGCCAGGGGGACCTACCGTATCGCCGACTGACAACGCGGCCTACTGGCCGAGATAGGCGATGACCGCCAGGACCCTGCGGTTGTCGTCGTCGGAGGGCTGGAGCCCGAGCCGCAGGAAGATCGATGCCGTGTGCTTGGCCACCGCCCGCTCGGTGATCACCAGCTTCTGCGCGATCGCCAGGTTGGACCGGCCCTCGGCCATCAGGCCGAGCACTTCGCGTTCGCGCGGGCTCAGGGCGGCCACCGCGTCGTCGCCGGAGTTGCTGGCGAGCAGCTTCGCCACCACCTCGGGATCCATCGCGGTGCCGCCCGAAGCGACCCGGCGCACCGCATCGATGAACTGGGTCCCGTCCATCACGCGGTCCTTGAGCAGGTAGCCGATCCCGCCGGTGCCGCCCGCCAGCAGCTCCCGGGCATAGAGCTGCTCGACGTACTGGGACAGCACCAGGACCGGCAGGTCCGGCAGCTCCCGGCGGGCCTCCAGGGCCGCCCGCAGCCCTTCGTCGGTAAACGTCGGGGGCAGGCGGACATCGACGATGGCGACATCGGGCTTGTCCGCGAGGACCGTGGCCAGCAGCTCGTGGCCGGTCTCGACCGCAGCCGTCACCTCGAAGCCATGAGCCTCAAGCAGCCGGGTGAGCCCGTCCCGCAGCAGGAAGAGGTCTTCGGCTATGACAGCGCGCACGGGATCTCCATGTTCACAACCGTCGGTCCGCCCTGCGGACTGGATACCGCCACGACGCCGTCGAACGCGCCGAGCCGCCGCTCGATGCCCCGCAGGCCGCTGCCCTTCGCTGGGTCGGCGCCGCCGTGTCCGTTGTCGCCCACGCTGATCCGCAGCACGCCGCCGGAGTGCCGGATGTCGATCCAGGCCTCGCGGGCGGCCGCGTGCTTGGAAACGTTCGCGAGCAGCTCGCTCACCGCGAAGTAGGCGGCGGACTCCACTGGCCCTGGCGGCCGGCTCGGCAGCTCGCCGGTGAAACGCACGCGCTGCGGGCTGTCCAGGGCGAGCGCGCGCACCGCCTCCGCCAGCCCGCGGTCGGCGAGCACGGGCGGATGAATACCCCGGACGAGATCCCGCAGCTCGGCCAGGGCCCTGACTGATGACGCCTTCGCCTCGGCCAGCAGGGCGCGGGCCGCATCCGGGCTGGTCTCGAGCTGCTGGTCGATCGCGTCCAGGGTCATGCCCATCGCGACCAGCCGGGCCTGCGCGCCGTCGTGCAGGTCCCGCTCGATCCGGCGCAGCTCGGCCGCGCCGCTGTCGATGAAGTCCGACCGAGTCTGGGTCAGGTGGCGGATCTGGGCGGTCAGCTCGACTTCCTTGTTCGATCCGAGGATGAGCCGGGCGAGCCAGCCGTAGCCGGTCAGCAGCGGCGGTGCCGCCCAGAGGCCGGCGGCGATGAGCACCAGGCCGAGCGGCAGGGCGCCCGGGCCCTTGGCGACCAGGAAGCCGACGTGGGGAAGCTGGCTGACGGCCACGCCAAGTGTCGGCAGCACGGCGAACACCAGGCCGTAGCAGATCATCACGGCCGGGGCCGCGATCAGGACCGTGCCCACGGTGGCGTTGACGGCGAGCCAGAGCAGGTCGCGCCAGGTTGCCGGGTCGGTCAGGATCCACCTCAGGCGCCGGCGGGCGTGCTCGCCCAGCCCGAGCCCGCTGCTATCAGGGCCCGGCCGGTACGGCCTCTCGATCGAGACCCCGCACCACCGGGCCGTGAGCCGCCGCATGAGGTTGACGAGCGGGCGGAAGTACAGCAGCGTCGCCAGGATCACGAGGAAGGGGACCCCGCCCGCGGTGCTGAGCGATGGTCCCGGCAGACGCGAGTTCGCGAGCCAGCGAATGATGTCCGAGAAGTACGCGACGATCAGCGTCACCGCGAGCACCGGGCCAAGCCCTGCGATCATCAGCGCGAAGAGCTCGAGCCCGCGGCCGACGGCCACCAGGCCGACGCGGGGCCGGGCCAGCCACGCGCGACGCGGCGCCCGCGTCTTCGGGCTCACCGCGGTGCCGCTCACGTTCCGTCTCCTCGTGCCGTAGGTACTTCACCCAGTCTGCAAGGCCTCGCGCGGATCCGCAGTGGCCCTGGACCCCGAATCGCGGGTGTACCTACATACACCGCCAAGACGCCGCTCAGCCGTATGTCGCGGGCAGGCCGCCGTTACCTAGCGTAACCGGAAGTGGCGGTCATTCCGGCCGCTCGCCAAGCGCCGACAAGCGAGAGGAACGTCATGGAAACCATCGAAGCGCGCAGCCTTGGCCGGCAGTACGGCCAGCGCTGGGCGCTCACCGACTGCACGCTGGACGTGCCGGCGGGCACGGTAACCGGCCTGGTCGGACCGAACGGCGCGGGCAAGACCACGCTGCTCAACCTGGTCACCGGGATGCTCAAGCCGACCACCGGCAGCATCCGGGTGCTCGGCGGCACCCCGGCCAGCGGCCGCGACCAGCTGCGCAAGGTCGGCTACGTGGCCCAGGAGACCCCGGTCTACGCCGGGCTGTCGGTCGCCGACCACCTCAAGATGGGCCAGCACATGAACGCCCGCTGGGATGCCGGCCTCGCGGCCGGGCGGATCGCCCAGCTCGGCCTGGACCCCAGGCAGAAGGCCGGCCGCCTGTCGGGCGGCCAGCGGGCGCAGCTGGCGCTGACGCTGGCCGTGGCCAGGCGGCCCGAGCTGCTGATCCTGGACGAGCCGGTCGCCAGCCTCGACCCGCTGGCCCGGCGGGAGTTCCTGGCGAGCCTGGCCGAGACCGTGGCCGCCAGTGACATGTCCGTGGTCATGTCCTCGCACCTGGTCTCCGACCTGGAGCGCGTGTGCGACTACCTGATCGTGCTCGTCGCCTCGCGGGTGCAGGTGGCCGGGCCGGTGGACGACCTGCTCGCGGCCCACCGCCTGCTGACCGGGGCGGGTGGCGCCGGATCGGATCATGCCGAGGCGGTGCCCGCCGGATGCGAGGTCATCACCCGGACGCGTACCCCTGGTCAGACAACGCTGCTGGTCCGCGGCGACGTACCGGGCAGCGACCCGGCCTGGGCCGTGACCAGGCCGGGCCTGGAAGACATCGTCCTGGCCTACATGGGCCGGGCAGATAACCGCGCCGGCGACGGCGCCGTGGCACTGGAGGGAATCCGATGAGTTGGCTAACCTGGCGCCAGTTCCGCATTCAGGCGCTCGTGGCCGGGATTGTGCTGGCCGCACTTGCGATCATCTACGGCTACACCGGCCCGCATCTGCGGCATCTGTATAACTCCAGCGGCCTGACCGGCTGCGGCCGTCATTCCGATTGTCAGTCGCTCGCGGTCACCTTCATGAATAACGTCAAGGCCGACGGCGTCTACGCGGCCCTCTTCTTTGCCGGAGCCCTGATCCTGATCGTGCTTCCCGCGATCATGGGCGCCTTCTGGGGGGCCCCGCTGGTGACCAGGGAACTTGAGACCGGCACCTACCGGCTGGCGTGGAACCAGGACGTGACGAGGACCCGGTGGATGGCGATCAAACTCGGCATCGTCGGGCTGGGCGCGGCGGCGCTGGCGGGGTTGTTCAGCCTGATCTTCACCTGGTGGGCCGGCCCCATTGACTACGCGGGCGGCTTCCCCAACAACTTCGGCTACTTCACGAGGCTCTCGCCGCTGATGTTCGTCGCCCGCGGACTGGCTCCGGTCGGCTACGCGCTGCTCGCGTTCGCCGTGGGCGTGATCATCGGCGTCATGATCAGGCGCACGGTCCCGGCCATGGCCATCACGATCGCGGTCGTCGTGGCCTTCCAGTTCCTGTGGCCGACGTTCGTGCGGCCGCACCTGCTCACGCCCGACCGCGCCAGCGCGCCGGTCACGCTCCTGGGGCTGAACGACATGATCGTCAGCCACACCGGCGTGGTCACCGTGCCGATCAACCAGCCCGGCACACCCCAGCTGAGCGGCGCCTGGGTGGTCTCGAACACCAGCCTGACGCCGTCCGGCCACGCGTTCGTGCTGCCGCAGACCTCGATCTGTGCCGCCGGCAGCATCACCCAGTGCGATGCGTGGATCGCCGGTCACCATCTCACCCAGGTGGTCAGGTACCTGCCTGCCAGCGACTTCTGGCCGCTGCAGTGGTACGAGACCTCGGTCCTCCTCATCCTCGCGGTCGGCGTGGGCGGGGCCGCCACCTGGCGCGTCCGCCGCCTGCTGACCTGACGGGGAGCCAGCCTGCGGGCTGGGCCAGCATCGCGGGGCCGCTGCCGGTGACCGGCAGCGGCCCCGTCGTCTGCATGAGCATGGGCTAGCGTCGAGGCGTGTGCCTCCTCATCGCGCTGTTTCAGCAGATCGCGGATGCGCCGCTGATCATCGCGGCCAACCGGGATGAACGACTGGACCGGCCCGCGGTCGCCATGACGGTCCTGCGGCCGTCCGGGCCGCGGATCCTCGGCGGCCGCGACGAGCTCGCCGGCGGCACCTGGCTCGCGGTCAACGAGTACGGCGTCGTGGCCGGCCTGACGAACCAGCCGTCCGCAGACGGCCGGGATGCGGGCAAGCGATCCCGGGGCGAACTCCCGCTGGCCTTCGCCGGGCACAAGACCGCGGCCGAGGCGGTGGCCGCCGTCACCGCGCGGCTGAACCCGGCCGAGTACAACCCGTGCTGGATGCTGATCGGCGACCGGCAGGCCCTGTTCTCGGTCGGGCTCGCCGGCGGCCAGGCCGCGGACGTCGAGGAGCTCGCGCCCGGGCTGCACATCCTGGAAAACGCCCCGCTGCGCGCGCCTTCGGCCAAGGCGGATTTCGTCCGCGGCCTGATCGGAGCGGAACGAGCGGCGGAGCCGGGGCCCGACTCGTCCGCGGGGGCTCCGGGGGTCGTCCCCCTGGCTAGTACAGCTACGGTCGCGGCGCTGGAGAGAGTGCTGAGCAGCAACCAGCCCGCCGTGCCCGAACCGCGCACGGATGACCAGGGCCGGACCTGGCCTCCGGAGATCTCGGCGCCGTGCGTGCACACGCCGGAGTACGGGACCAGATCGGCGATGACCGTGGTCGTCCCGGCGAGCGGAAGGCCGCATGTGCGCGTAGCCGACGGCCCGCCCTGCGAATGCCCGTTCCTGGATGTATCGGGCTTGTGGACGGAGCGCGGATCGGCTGAGATGGCCGGATGAGAGGGGCGATTCATGGACTTTGAGCTTTCGGCCGAGCAGCGGCTGCTGCGCGACACGATCCGGCAGTTCGCCGACGAGCAGATCCGGCCGGTGGCGCGGGAGTGGGAGGCCGAGGGCCGGTACCCGGAGGAACTCGTCGCGACCATGCGCGATCTCGGCCTGTTCGGCCTGCTGGTCCCGGAGGAGTACGGCGGCATCGGCGCCGACATGGTCTCGCTGGCGGTGGTGTTCGAGGAGATCTCGCGCGCCTGGATGGGCGTGGCCGGCATTCTTGGCAGTCATTCCCTGTCCTGCTGGATGATCGCTAAGCACGGCACCGAGGAGCAGCGCAGCCGTTACCTGCCTGAGCTCGCCACCGGCAAGAGGCGGACCGGTATCGCGCTGACGGAACCCGCCGCCGGCAGTGATCTGCAGGGCATCCAGAGCACCGCGCGCCGCGATGGCGACAGCTACGTGATCAATGGCCGGAAAACGTGGATCACCAACGCGAGGCACGCCGATCCGCTGCCGGTGCTGGTCAAGACCGACCCGGGCGCGCGGCCGGCGCACGCGGGGATGTCGGTGTTCCTGGTCGAGGCCGGGACGCCCGGCTACGAGGTGATCAGGGACCTGCCCAAGCTCGGCTACCGCGGGCCGGAGACCTGTGAGCTCGTGCTCGACAACGTGCGGGTGCCGGCCTCGGCGCTGCTCGGCGGCACCGAGGGGCGCGGCCTGCAGCAGGTGCTCGGCGCGCTGGAGACCGGCCGGGTCAACGTCGCGGCGCGTGCCGTCGGCGTCGCCCAGGAGGCCTACGACCAGGCGCTGCGGTACGCCGGCGAGCGTGAGGCCTTCGGGCAGAAGATCTCCGGGTTCCAGGCGGTGCAGCTCAAGCTCGCCGACATGGCGATCAAGCTCCAGGCCGCGCGCCTGCTCGTGTACTGGGCAGCCTCGAAGGCGGACGCGGGCGAGCGCGCCGACCTGGAGTCGGGCATGGCGAAGGTGTACGCGTCGGAGATTGCCCTGGAGTGCTCCGTCGAGGCGATGCAGGTGCACGGGGGGTACGGGTATTCGCGCGAGTTCACGGTGGAGCGCCTGTACCGGGACGCGCCCCTCATGGTGATTGGCGAGGGCACCAACGACATCCTGCGGACGGTGATCGCCCGCTCGCTGACGAGCGGCCGCGGGCGGGTGGGCTGACCCCTACTGGCCGTTGCTCACCAGGTAGGCGCGATTGACGGTCTCGGTGGTCCGGTTGCCGTGGCTGTCGGTCACGACGGAGCGCAGCGACACGTAGCCGCCGCCGGCCGGGTTGGCGATAGTAGCCAGCCAGGACCCGCCGTGCTTCACCAGCGTGACGGCACGCCAGGTCTTGCCGTTGTTGTCGGACACCTGCACCTGCACGCTCGTCAGCGGGTACCGCGGGGTCGCCACCTTCTGCCCGCCGCCGCGCCGGACCACGACCTGCACCGTCGTGGTCGAGCCGTCCTTGGCGTTGTTCGCCGAGTCCAGGTTCTCCGGGCTGAATTCCGTGACCGTGACCGGTGCCGCCTCCGGGCCGCGGGCGCTCGGCTTGTCGTAGAACCGCCACGTGAGCGAGACGGCGGGGGACAAGAGGGTTTCACTCTTCGCCGCCGGCGGCCGGCTGAGGTTCACGGTCAGCGTGTACCAGCCGGCCCTGGTGCCCTTGGCGCGGAACGTGGCGTTCTTCCCGCACAGCACGACCCGGACGGAACTGACGGTCGCGGTCCCGCGGGCCAGCGTCTCCCGGCCGCTGCCCTCGCAGTCGCGGCCGCCGGGCTGGAGCGGGTCGGCGAAGAAGTCGCCCGCCGCGTACGTGATGGCCGAGCCGTTCATCACCGGGTAGACCGCGCCCGGCTCCTCCACCGCGCTGCCGAGAATGTCGAGGTAGTTGAGGCCGGCCGAGTAAGCCGACGTCTTGTCGATTTCCCTGGTGATCGTCGTGCCGCTCGGGCCGAACGCCAGCCCGGTCAGCCACGTTCCCGGCGTCCGGTCGTCGGTGTAGGACTCGGGCAGGTTGTACTCGGGGAGGGTCAGCGAGCCACAGCCGTCGTAGGTCTCTATGACGTTCCGCAGAGGGGCGGAATTCTCGTTGGCGCGCAGCTCGACGTTCACGTGCGCCAGACCGCCGAGGCGCTGGCTGTAGCTCGGGTGGGCCGGGATGCCGCCGTTGTACGCGGCCGCCTCGTCGTAGACCTGGAGCAGGCTCGGCTCGGTCCAGTAGGTCTGGTAGACGAACCGGAGCCCGCTGCCGGTCATCGGCTTGACGTACACGGTGCCGGGGGTGATCACGCCTTTCGACATCCCGACCGGCACGAGCAGGCCGGTAACCCCGTTGAGGTGCCCGGCGCCCTTGACGCACAGCATCACCGACTGGTTGCGCTGGGTGACGCCGGCGGGGACGTTCAGGGTGGCGCGCACCGGCACGGCGCCGACCGCGCTCAGCGTGACGGTGGTGTTCGAGCGCACGCGCACGACCTTCGCCACCAGCGTCTGGCTGCCGTGATCGGCCGCCGCGGTAATCGGTGCGGCGACCACGTACTGGCCGGCGGGCACGGTCACCTTGCTCAGGTAGGTGAGGTAGTCGTGGCCGTTCGTCGCGCCGAACACCGTCGGCTCGATCGCCACGCGCTTGCCATTGCGGTCGACGCCGCGAATCGTCAGCGTGTACTGCCTCGCCGCAGCCGCGACGTGCCCTTGCGTCCCGAGCGCAGCCGTCGCGGTGAGCCCGGACGCGACGGCCGCGACCGCCGCAAGCAGGGTGAATTTAGCCGACGTCCGCACGCGCCCACTCCCCATCCCGACATGCGTCAAGAACTGGAGCGTAACGAACCGATTGGGATGGTGTGCCGTGTTTCGGTGCAGTCGTTAGCGGCGGTCAGGACCCGGACGGCTCGCAGCCGCACACGATGCCGTAGTCGGCCGACGCGTCGCCAGGTACCGCATCCGGCAGGCTGAGCAGATCTGCTGCCGTCGCGACCTGGCCCGCGTCCAGCGACTTGTCCGCGCCGAACGGCTTGTCCGCAGGCTGACTGGCCTGCAGCGATGCGGCCGCCGAGACGGTGATCTTCACCGGCGAGGGAACGGGCGTGCCGCGCCCGCTTCCGGTGTCGTCCGTGCCATCTGGGTCAGGCGGCAGCCAGGGGACGGCGCCAGCCGCGGTGAGCGCGTCGTAGGCAAGGCCCAGTTTCTCGTAGAGGAACAGCACCGGATTGCCGTCGGCGATCTCCAGCGCGGCCCGCAGGGCGTCGGCCGGGTTCTCCGCGTCCTCGCAGCGGATGCCCGGCCGGGCCTGGCGCAGAGCCGTGCCGATCAGCGCGTGCATCTCGCCCTGGGCGCGCCCGCGCTTGTCGCTGTCCTCGTAGAGCACGACCGCGCCGAACCTGGCGGCGATCGCCTCGGCGGACTGCGCGAGCAGGTCGTCCCTGCGGTCTCCGGGCAGGGTGACCGCTGCCACCGGCTCGCCGCCAAAGACCTCGGTGATGAACTGGCCGGTTGCCTCCAGGGCGGCCGCATTGTGGCCGTAGTCGACGATGACCGGGCTATTGCCGGCGCGGAAGACGTTCCCGCGCCCCGGGTTGGCCGCCTCCGGGGCAAAGGCCGCGAGCGCCCGCCGGATGTCCTTGGCACTCACTCCGGCGGCGCGGCCCGCCGCGACCGCGGCGAGCGCGTTGGCCACGACGTGGCGGGCCCGCCCGTCGAACGCGCCGGGGAGTTCGCTGACGGGCAGCAGCGGCCGCTGCTCGCCGTGGCCGGTTTCGGTCAGCTGACCGTCGATGACCTCGTAGCACAGCCCGCCTGCCTGCTTGTGCCGCTCGAGCACCGGACTGCCGGGGACGAGGCTGAACAGCCTGATGACCGGCGCGTGCCGGCGCACCGCCGACCGGTCGGCGAGCGCCACCGTTGCCGGGTCGTCGGCGTTGAGCACCACCGAGCCGCCGTCCCGGATCTCCTCGGCGACCAGCGCCTTGACGTGAATCAGCTCCTCGATGGTGTCGATGCAGTCATCGCCCAGATGATCGGCCGCGATGTTGGTGACGACCGCGACATCGGCCCGGTCATAGCCGAGGCCGCGGCGGATGATGCCGCCGCGGGCGGTCTCCAGCACGACCGCCTCGACCGTCGGGTCGTCGAGCACCATCTCGGCCGATCGCGGGCCGGAGGCGTCGGCCGAGTAGACGAGCTTGCCGGCGACACAGACCCCGTCCGTGCAGGACATGCCGGTTCGCAGGCCTGCCTGCCGGAGCACCTGATCGATCATGCGCACCGTGGTGGTCTTGCCGTTCGTGCCGGTCACCGAGATGATCGGGATCCGCGGCTGAACTCCCGGCGGGTACAGGCTGTCCACGACCGCGGCCGCGACATCGCGGGGAGTTCCCTCCGTTGGCGACAGGTGCATGCGCAGGCCCGGGCAGGCGTTCAGCTCCAGCACGCCGCCTGGCTGCGCCGGTCCGTGCCCGGCGGGGTCGATCAGCGGCGCGCCGATGTCCGCCAGCCTCAGGTCGATACCGCAGATGTCCAGGCCGGAGACTGCCGCGGCCCGGACGCACATCGCCGCGACCTCTGCGTGCACCAGCTCGGTCACGTCGCGGCTGGTACCGCCGGTGGACAGGTTGGCGTTCCGCCTGAGCGTGACCAGCTGGCCAGCCGGCGGCACCGAATGGTCGTCCAGGCCGAGCGCGTTCAGGTGGCTGATCGCGTCCGCGTCGAGCTTGATCTTGGTCAGCTCGCGCGAGTGTCCGTCGCCGCGACGCGGGTCGGTATTGGCGATGGCGACCAGCTGGCCGATCGTGCGCTCGCCGTCGCCGGTCACCGCGGCCGGCCGCAGCTCAGCGGCGGCGGCCAGCTGGCCGTCGATCACCAGGACCCGGTAGTCGGTGCCTGGCAGGAACGCCTCGACCAGGACGGCGCCGCCGGCCGCGGACGCCTTGGCGTAGGCCGGGGCCACGTCGCTGGCCGAGCTCACTCCGACGGTGATGTTGGCGCCCTGGTTCCCGCCGAGTGGTTTGACCACGACCGGGCCGCCGATCTGGTCGATTGCCCGGGCCGCCTCTTCCGCGCTCCCGACGACGATGCCGTCGGGGACCGGGATGCCCGCCGCCGCGAGCAGCTGCTTGGCCAGCTTCTTGTCCGCCGCGATGTCGACCCCGACCGCCGGCGTTCGGCTGGTGAGCGCCGCGCAGACGAGCCGCCGGGAGCGGCCGTGGCCGAGCCGGAGCAGGCTCCCGCTGCCCACCCGGCGGACCGGGATGTCGCGATCACGCGCGGCGGCCGCGATCGCGGCCGTGCTGATGCCGAGCCGCTCACGCTCGGCCGTTCGCGTGATCTCGTCAAGCTCGGCGGTGAACTGCGCCGGTGCGGCGCGCAGAACGTCCTCGACGACCTGCAGGGCCAGCCCCACCAGCGCGGCGGGCACACCCGAGTCAGCCGGCTCGTCGACCGGGCACTCCATCATCACGTCGTAACGCCCGTCGGCACCGGCCCACATGGTCCGGCCCAGGTGCACCGGCCGGTCGGCCAGCCCCGACAGCTCCAGCGCGACGTGCTCGGTGACGTGGCCGAAGTAGGTGCCGCGCTCCATCGCCTCGAGGAACCCGCCCGGTCGCCCCGCGGCGCAATGATGGTCGGCCAGCCCCGGCAGCAGTGCCGTCAGCCGGTCACTGAACCCGCCGAAGTCGGTTGTCTCCTTGCTGGTTAGCTCGTCGAGTTCGAGCCGGGCCACGCTGACGGGACTGGTGGTGAAGACGTTTGGCCCGCTCAGGTGTCGCAGGTCAATGAACCGCACGTCTGCTCCCTTGGTGCTAGCAGTGAATAGGCGATCGGAACGCGACCCGACTAGTACTTGTCGTGGGCGGGGCCGATGGACGCCGTCCGGGTCCCGAAGTCGAAGAGACAGCCTGCCGGCAGCAGGTGCAGCCGCACCCCGAACAGCGTGATCGGGTCGGTGTCGCCCGCCGCGTGCACAACGGTGGCGTCTTCGGCGTCGACGATGGTCGCCACGCCGGAGCCGAGGACCTCGAAGCCGGTGTCGTCCACGAGGATCCCGGTGTTCTCGTCGAGCCCGAGGCCCAGGTGGTCGGGGTCAAGCGCGACCGCGCTGAGCAGCCGCGGCAGCCGGCCGCGCTCGCCGAAGTGCATGTCGATGAGAGCGCGGGGCACGAGCCCGAGGCCTGGCCCGGTACGGACGGTCGCGGCCGAGACGTCGGATCCGTTCCCGCCGAGGATCATGGTGCGGCCCATCGCGGTCGCCCCGGCGCTGGTCCCGGCCACGATGAGGCCGTCGTCCAGCCGCTCTTCCAGCAGGTCGTTGACCCGCGAGCCGACTAGCGTGCGCAGCTTGGACTGGTCACCGCCGGTGAGGAACACGCCGGTCGCGTGGCGCAGGCTGGCCGCGGCATCGTCGCTATCAGCGTCGGCGCGGCCAGACAGCCGCAGCTCCCGGATGTCTTCGACACCCAGCTTGCGGAACACGCGCTCGTAGTCGGCGTGAACTTCGTCCGGGATATCGCTGGCGGCGGTCACGAGAACGAGCCGGGCGTGCTCGCCGCCGGTGAGCTCAACGAATCGCTCCAGCAAACCGGCGCCGCAGCATCGGTCCTCAGCTCCGCCGATGATGAGCAGTCGGCCTGAGGTAGCGCTGTCGTTCACGTCCTCGCCCTCGTCCCGGACCGCTGGGGTCCCGAGGCGTTAGTTACCCGTCGTGGTCGGGCGCGAACCTTGGGTGAGCGAGGCTAGCCCGCCCCGGACAAATCGGGCCAGGCGGGCGGGTCTGGCCCGGCTCTGAAAGTCGCGAGACGGCCAATATGGACGCTCTTTGAGCGTTGTTGGCCGTCTCGCGACTTTCGCAAGCGGCGGGCGCCCCGTGCGTATCCGATATATCCGGCGATGACCCGCAGGCGGACAAGCAACGGCGGTGGTTCCCGGCGGAGATGACCTCTGGGGCCGGCCGCTCGGACTGGCCCTGGCCGGACGCGCCTGCTACTGGGCGCCGAAGGACTGCCGGGCCCGGCGCGGACCCGACCGCGGCCGGGAGAGCTCGTCCGGCAGCTGCAGGAGCGGATTAGTCGCGCTGGCGACCACATCGCCCGCGATGTCGATCACCTTGCGGCCGCGGCTCCTCGCTGCGGCGCGGAGCTGCTCGAATGCCTGCCTTGGCTTGATCCGGTGCCGCTCGGCCAGGACGCCGATGGCCTGCTCCACCCTGATCCGGGTCAGGAGCGCGTGCTCAAGCTGGCCGACCGTGGCCCGCAGCCGCCCGGTCTCGCCGCCCGCCTCAGCACCGGGTGCGGGGTCGGGATCAGCTCCCGGCTTGCCGGGACTGGCCTCAGCCATGCCGATCTCGGCCGCGATCAGGTCGGCGAGGACCATTGCGCAGGTCAGATCCGGCAGGTCGTCGCTGCCGACCCGCCAGCCGTCCTTGGTCCTGCGGACCACCGCGTCGTCGGGAACGACAAACGGGGTGTTCATGATCTCCGTGTCGGCTTCCGTGGCCGCCTCACGCGCGGGCGTCGGCGGCGGGGCCGGCCTCGGCAGATCGGCGCCGAGCGCCATATCTGCCCGGTGAGCGCGCCTTCTGGTCATGCGGCACCTGCCAGGTCGCCAAGGCGCTGGACAACGGCCTTGGCCGAAGGGTTGGTCAAAGCGCTGCCGTCGGGGAACACCACCGTGGGCACGGTCTGGCACCCCCCGTTGACAGACATCACATAGTCTGCCGCAGCCGGGTCTTCCTCGATGTTGACCTCGAGTATCTCGATACCCTCGGTCGCCAGCTGGCTTTTGAGCCTGCGGCAGAAGGCGCACCACGTCGTGGTGTACATGGTCAGCGGTTGCGCCACCTGGATCTCCTTCTACGCCGGCGTTCTCATCCAATTTAACCAACGTTTTCGCCCGGCGCGCGCTTCCCGAGGGTGCGGTGCGTCCTGGACGATCGCCGCAGGCCCGGCGGCATACGGCCCGCAAACAGGGGTCAATCAGGGCGGTCCGTCGGCGCTGGCCCCACGGCCGGCGTCAGTGCCATGCGACAGTATTGCCTGCGGCAGGAAAGACGAGCGGAAGGCGACCCCACGCCAGTGCAAACCGCCGGGAGGTCTTGGGGGGTGCCCCCAGACCAGCACCTTGAGGACCACTACCAGGCATCGGCCCTGGAAGAACCGGCCGGGGACAGCCCGGAGACGATCCTGGCCGCCCTCGATCCCGAGCAGCGCGCGGTCGCCCTGGCGCCGCGCGGGCCCGTCTGCGTTCTGGCGGGCGCTGGGACCGGGAAGACCAGGGCGATTGCGCACCGGATCGCCTATCTGGCCGCTTCGGGCCAGCTGAGCCCGAGCCGGGCGCTGGCCGTGACTTTCACCACACGGGCCGCCGGCGAGCTGCGCGGCCGCCTGCGCCAGCTCGGTGCCGCCGTTCCCGGCGCCGGGCTCGACCAGGTTCAGGCCCGGACGTTCCACGCCGCCGCGCTGCGCCAGCTGACCCATTTCTGGCCGTCCACGGTCGGCGGTCACGCCCCCCAGGTGCTGGAGTCCAAGATCGGGCTGCTGGCCGAGGCGGCCCGCCGGATGCGCGTCCGGGCGGAGCTGACCGAGCTGCGCGACGTCGCCGGGGAGATTGAGTGGGCCAAGGTCACTCAGGTCAGGCCGGACGACTATGCCGAAGCGAGCGCGCGGGCGGACCGGTCGGGCCCGTTCCCTGCCGATGTCCTCGCCCGGCTCTACGCGAGCTACGAGGCCCTGCGCACCGAGCGGCACGTCGTGGACTTCGAATCCGTGCTGGAGCTGACGGCGGCCATCCTCGCCGAGCACCCGGCCGCGGCGCGCTCGGTTCATGATCGGTACGGGTTCTTCTTCGTCGACGAGTACCAGGACGTCAACCCGCTGCAGAAGCTGCTGCTGGACATGTGGCTGGGCGGCCGCGACGACGTCTGCGTGGTGGGGGACCCGCGGCAGACGATCTACTCCTTTACCGGTGCGACACCTTCCTACCTGACCGGCTTCCCGGCCGAGTTCCCGGCCGCCCCGGTCATCCGGCTGGTGCGCAACTACCGGTCCACGCCCGAGGTCGTCTTGCTGGCCAACAAGCTTGCCGGCGGGCCCGCCGGACAGGCAGCGCCCGCTGCGCTGGTGGCCCAGCGGCGGTCCGGGCCGGCGCCGAAGCTCACCGAGTACCCCGACGAAAGTGCCGAGACCGGCGCGGTTGCCCGCGAGGCTGCGGCGCTGATCAAGTCCGGCGTTGCGCCCAGCCAGATAGCGGTGCTGGTGCGGACGAACGCCCAGACCGAGGGTCTTGAGCAGGCGCTCGCGCAGGCAGGCGTCCCGTTCCAGATCCGGGGGGCCGAGCGGTTCTTCGACCGGGCCGAGGTCCGCCAGGCCGTCGGGCTTGTGCGGGCCGCGGCCAGAGCGGCTGCCGCCGCCGACGAGCCCGCGGCCCAGGTGCGGCCCATCCTGGCCAGCATCGGCCTGACGCCCAAGCCGCCGGGCGGGCGGGGCACGGCGCGCGAGCGCTGGGAGTCGCTTGAGGCGCTCGGCCAGCTGGCCAGCGACTTCTTCGAGACCCGCCCGGAGGCCTCGCTTGCCGACCTGGCAGCGGAGCTGACCGTCCGCAGCGCCATCGGGCACGCCCCCGCCGCAGCCGGCGTGACGCTGGCGTCGCTGCACGCCGCCAAGGGCCTGGAGTGGGACGTGGTGTTCCTGCCAGGGCTGACCGACGGCATGGTGCCGATCATCTACGCCCAGTCTGACGAATCCATTGAAGAGGAACGAAGGCTCCTGTACGTCGGTGTTACCAGGGCGCGGGAACGACTGTATTTGTCGTGGGCCCTGGCTCGGTCGGCGGGCGGACGGCGGACAAGGAAGCCGTCGAGATTCCTCGACAGCCTGCTGACCGGGCGTGGCCTGCCGGCCGCCGACCGGCCGGGAGGGCGGGACAAGCGCCGCGCCGCCGCCGACAGCGCGCTTGACCTCGACGACCCGCTGGTGGCCGGGCTGCGCGCCTGGCGGCTGGCGACGGCCAGGGAGCAGGACGTGCCCGCCTACGTCGTGTTCTCGGACGCGACGCTGCAAGCCATCGCGTCGCGTCGGCCCGCCAATCTCGGCCAGCTCGCCGGCGTCCCCGGTGTCGGGGCGGTCAAGCTGGACCGATACGGTGCGGCCGTGCTGGAACTTTGCCGCGAAACCGCCGATGCCGGCCTGGCCGGAGGGACGCCGGCACCAGCACGGAAAGCGCGCAGTCCGCGCGGTCCCCGGCCAGCGGCGGAGCCGCAGACGCTGACGGACCTGCCCGAGGCGTGGCGGCCGGCCGACGATGCAGGCTGATGGGCAGTGCTGGCTAGTGGGCAGTGCCGGCTGATGGGCAGTGCTGGCTAATGGGCGGAGCCGACTGATGAGCAAGGCGCTCGACGCGCTGGTCGCCCTGCTTGATCTGGAGCAGATCGAGCGGGATATCTTCCGCGGGCGCAGTCCCGACGGCGAGCAGCGGCAGCGGGTCTTCGGCGGCCAGGTGGCGGGTCAGGCACTCGTCGCCGCCGGCCGCACCGTGCCCGCCGATCGCCCGGTCCACTCGCTGCACGCGTACTTCATCAGGCCGGGGGACCCGGCCGTTCCGCTCGTGTACCTGGTTGAGCGGGTGCGCGATGGCCGCTCGTTCACGACGCGCCGGGTCACCGTCGTCCAGCACGGTAAGACGATCTTCACGCTGTCCGCGTCGTTCCAGGAAACCGAGCCAGGCTTTTTCGACCACTTCGAGCCCATGCCGGACGTGCCCGCGCCGGATGAGGTGGAGCCGACCTCGGTGCGCTTGCGCCGGCTGTTCGGCCCGGCCGTCGACGAGTACACCAGGGATAGCCCGATCGAGCTCAGGCACGTCGGGCCGCTGAGCGTCGAGGTCGAGCGCGACCCGTCGCTGGCCACGCCGGACAACGTGGTGTGGCTCAGGGCGGACGGCGACCTGCCTGATGATCCGCTGCTGCACGTCTGCCTGATGACCTATGCGTCGGACATGACGCTGCTCGACACCGTGCTGCACGCGCACGGCGTGTCCTGGTCGGACGGCCTCATCGTCGGCGCGAGCCTTGATCACGCGATGTGGTTCCACCGGCCGTTCCGGGCGGATCGATGGCTGCTCTACGCGCAGGATTCGCCGAGCGCGAGCGGCGGCCGAGGTCTGGCCCGAGGTGAGGTCTACACCAGTGAGGGCGAGCTCGTGGTCTCGGTGGTTCAGGAGGGCCTGCTGCGCCGGCGGAAGTGAAGCCGCAGGTAGAAAATAGAGTTGCCGCGTCCGGGGCCGCCTGCATAGGCTTCTCCCATGTCCGCTCGCTGACCCACGACGCCTGAGAGGAGGTGCCCGCTGTGCTGAACAACATGAAGCCGACGATGGCTGCATTGCCGCCGCTCGCCGCTCTTGGCGCGGGCGCTTTCCTGTCTGAGGGCGCCCAGGCTGGCCTGCACCTCGGCGGAGTCGCCCACACCGGCGACGTCGTCGTGTGCAAGCTGCCGCGTCCGCGGTCGGCCGCTACTGCTGAGAGTGGCAGCGCGGTCATCGGCGGTTACCAGCTGGCCAGCCGCATTCAGAAGAACTACACGGCCCAGACCAGCCCGGTTTTCCCGGGTGGAGTGGGTCCGCATCCGGAAAGGGAACCGGGACCGGTGTAAGACACACCGGCCAGATCCCCTCCCAGGCCGCGGACCCTACACAGGGCCCGCGGCCTCAGTGTTTTTCGGGGCCAGTTTTGTCAGAGGCAAGAGAGAAGCTGGATAAGTGGTGGAGAGGGGATGACACCGATGCAGTGGCCCGGCCCAACTGCCGTGCTGAGCGGTTCTGCAGGTGCGCCCGGCGGCGTGGAGCTGCCGTGCCGGGAGAACCCGGAGCTGTTCTTCGCGGAGTCACCGGACGACGTGGAGTTCGCCAAGTCGCTGTGCGGCGACTGCCCCGCCAGGCTCGTCTGCCTGGCAGGTGCGCTCGACCGCGCAGAGCCATGGGGTGTCTGGGGCGGTGAGCTGTTCCTCCGGGGCGAGGTTGTCCCGCGGAAGCGGCCGCGTGGACGTCCGCGTAAAGACGCGGTAGCAGCCTGAGCCAGGCGGCGACCGCGCAAGAAGAGCACGAGAGCATTTAGGAGACTGCAATGGCGCATGTGAATCTAGAGCTCGTACTGGACCAGCAGCGCGACATGCGAGTCGCCGCGGCCCAGCAGCGCGAGAGCCGCCAGGCCACGGAGCACGTTCGTCTCATCAGGCGGGCCGAGCGGGCGGAGCGCAGGACGCTCAGCCACGCGCATGAGGCCCTCCGGCTGCAGGCGATGATCGCGGCGATCGAGGCGGGTAAGTAGCTAGTCAGGACGAGGGACCAGGTACGGCGAGCCGGCCGCTATTGCGGCCGGCTCGCCGTTTCGGTCTGAGTAGGCGTCCGCGATTCCGCTGGGCCGTAGCCGGGGATCCAGCGCAGCACCTCGGCCCGGAACGGACCCTCGCACTCCAGCTGGCACAGCACCCCGATGCCAGCGGTCGAGACCCGGTGAATGAGCACGTAGGAGGGCGGCAGGTTCAGCCGCCTGGCCACGTTGGCCGGCCGGACGCTCGTCATGCGCGCGGTCTCGCCGCGCATCCATTCCCGGCTGAACGCGAAGGTATCGCCCCGCGAGGGCTCGGCCAGCGGCGCGAGAAACGCGTGCAGCTGATTCAGGTCCACGCTGATGCCGGGGCGCAGGAAGCCGTGCTCGCGCAGATCATCCTCGACCGACGCGATGTCGCCCTCGTTGTGCATGAGCCAGAGCAGCTTCCCGAACAACGGCGGCAGCCCGCCGGGCAGCCGGTCGACCGCGCCGAAGTCCAGCACGCCGAGGCGTCCGTCGGGCAGCAGCCGGAAGTTGCCCGGATGCGGATCGGCGTGCAGGAGGCCGGCCCGCTCCGGGCCGGAGAAGAGGAACCGCACGAGCAGCAGCCCGCTGTGGTTGCGCTGCTCCTGGGTGCCCGAGGCGATGATCTCCGCCAGCGGGGTGCCCGACATCCACTCGCTGACCAGGACGTGGTCGGTGGCCTCGACGACCGGCGGCACGTAGATATCCGGGTCGTCGGCGTAGGCGTCGGCGAATGCCTGCTGCGCCGTCGCCTCCATCCGGTAGTCGAGTTCCTCGGCCACGCGCGCCTGTAGTTCCTCGAGCAGCGGCTTGGTGTCCAGCCCCGGCATCAGCACGCCGAACAGCCTGGCGACGCGACTGAGCTGCGAGAAATCATTGCTGAGGGCCTTGCCTGCCCCCGGGTACTGAATCTTGACCGCAACGTCCCGGCCGTCTAGCCACTTGGCCCGGTGCACCTGCCCGATGGACGCCGCCGCAGCCGGCTTGTCGTCGAACTCAGCGAAGTTCGCCCGCCAGTCGGGCCCGAGGTCGGCGGTCAGTACCCGGTGCACCGTCGAGGTCGGCAGTGGCGGCGCCGACTCCTGCAGTCGCGTCAGTGTGGCCCGGTACGGACCCGCGAGCTCAGGCGGCAGCGCGGCCTCGAAGATCGACAGTGCCTGGCCGAGCTTGAGCGCGCCGCCCTTCAGCTCGCCCAGCACGCGGAAGATCTGCTCGGCGGTACGCTGCTGGATCTCCTCCGCGACGATTTCGGCTGGCCGGCCGCCCAGTCGCTTGCCGATCCCCAGCGCCGTCCGGCCGGCCAGCCCCACCGGCAGGGACGCTAGCTTGACCGTCCTGGTCACCGCGCGCTTCGGAAGATCGTTCATTCGGCCATTGTCCGCTACCGCCGGCCGCCCGGGCCACCCCGCGCCGGCCAGGCCCGTCACCGCGTGAACCTTCCTGGCGTTCCGGGCGTTCGCTGTCAGTGAGGCTAGTGAAGGGACACCAGGTGATCAGAGGTCTGCTTGTCATCGTCGGCGTGCTGCTGACGCTCGCAGGGACGGTCTTCGCGCTGCAGGGATTCGGCGTCCTTGGCGGCAGCATGATGTCGGGCAATAACTTCTGGGCCGCCGCCGGGCCGGTCATCGCGGTCGTCGGCCTGGTGCTGCTGGCCCTCGCGGCGCGCCGCCGGCCGGCGCGCCTGCGGCCTTAGCACACGACCGGGCCGACGCGCTGGCTCTCGGCCAGTTTTGATATAGGGAGTTCTCCCCATACCGGCGGGCGCTGGCACTTGCGTAACGTCAGTCCGGACAATGGCGCCCAGCGAGTCTCAAAATCGGGACAGAGTCCGGGAGGCAGTGTGACCGCCTCAAGACGCCCGGCCGCTTACCTACGGTCCATGCCCGGCGACACCGCGAGCCTGACCAGGCAGCAGCATGCGATTGCCGAGGGCGCTCGCCAGCGCGGCTGGCCGGATCCGGTGATCTACGCCGAGGAGATCGAGGCCGGCGCCGAGGACGCGGCACCGGTCCTGCACAAGCTTGAGGCTGCGGTCACCGCTGGCCGTCACGACGCCCTGCTTATCACCGATCCGGGGGCGATTGCCGGGACCGCCCGGCATCTGATGCGCCTTCTGCAGCGCTGCACCAGGCACGGAGTCACCGTTGGCTTCCTGGTCCCGGCCAGTATGGCGGCGAGCCCGTCGCCTCCAGCCCGGCCCGAGGCGCCGATCCGGCTCCACAACGAAGACTGGAACGTCCTGGCTCGGGCCAGCCTCGATGCCCTGTCCGAGCTGTACCCGCAGTGGCGGATCTGGCTCGACCGCAATGGCTGGCACGCGCGGCGCCGCGGCGATTACATGCAGGGTTACCGCGTTGGCGCTCCGGCGTTCCACGTTAGCGCCGAGAGTGCCGCCGACCTGGCTGCCCAGCTGTGCTGGCAGGAGGCGGCCGATCTGCATGCCCCGGCCGGCTGCGAGTCCAGAAGCCTGCCGCCACCCTGGGCCGGCGCGGCCCGCGCCCCGCAGGCCGCCCGGTAACGTCCGGCCCGCCAAAATCCCACCGCCGAAGCCCGCCCTGACTACGCTCGGTTGTGTCGGAAGCACGCCGACTACTAACGGGGCGGTTCATTCCGGGGGATCTGGGGGGCGTGATTACACCGTGACCGACGACGAGACTGAGTACCCAGAAGAGCCTGAGGAGACCGAGCTCAGCGGTTTATCGCGGTTAGGCCTGGCACCACCCTCCGGCCGGGAATACCGGCCCGCCGATGGGGCCTCCGACCACGCCGACGACAGTGATGGTGCGGCCAGGCCAAGGCGGGCCCGCGCGCCTCGGGCCGCTCGATCCTCGCGCCGCTCGGCTGGCCGGGAAAGAGTGGCCAGCCAGAGGCGGTCGCCGAGCGCCGAAGATGGTCCGCCGGTCGGGTCGTCGCCGCTGGCCGACGGGGCCGCTCACGGACCGGCGCCGACGGGCGGGCGCACGGCGCTGTCATCAGCCGGCCTGACGTCCGAGCTGCTGCTGCGAACGCGGCATCGAGTGCCGGCGCCCGGCTGGCGCCGGACCGTGTACCGCACCTCGCTGGGTCTCATCCGCGTCCCGCCGACCGGTGCGGAGATGCGCAGGCTGGAACAGATCGGCCGGGTTCGCACGGCCGTCGCCGCCGGTCACCACCGCGTGGCCGTGATGAGCCTGAAAGGCGGCGTCGGCAAGACAACGATCACCATTGGCCTCGGCTCGATGCTGGCGTCGCTGCGCGGCGACCGCATCATCGCGCTGGACGCGAATCCTGGCCGCGGGACGCTGGCCGACAAGCTGACGGTGCGTCCCCGGAGCAGCGTCCGGGATCTGCTTGCGCGCAGCGAGGACATCTGGCGGTACGCCGACGTCCGCGCGTTCACCACGCAGACTCCTACCGGCCTCGAGGTCATCGCGTCGGATCAGGACCCGGCGTCGTCGGCGGCCTTCACCGAGGCCGATTACGACGCTGTCTGCGCCGTCCTCGAGCGCTACTACTCCGTCTGTCTGACCGACTGCGGGACCGGCCTGCTGCACTCCGCCATGACCGGCGCGCTGCGCAGCGCCGACCAGATCGTGCTGGTGACGACCGCGTCCCTGGATGCGGCCAGGAGCGGCAGCGCGGCGATGGACTGGCTGGCCGCGCACGGTCACCACGAGCTGGCACGAAACGCCGTGGTCGTGCTCAACGCCGTCCGCAGGCCGAGCCGGGTCAGCGTCGACCTTGACCGGCTGCACGACCACTTCGCGGCGCGATCGCGCGCGGTCGTCTCGATCCCCTATGACCGGTACCTCGAGCAGGGCGGCGAGGTCGAGCTGGATCAGCTGGCGCGAGAGACCGGCGAGGGCTTCCTCGCGCTGGCGGCCGTGGTTGGTGACGGGTTCGCCCAGCGCCGCGCCGATATCGAACTGACCCGTCAGGCCTAGGCCGAGGTCGGCTGGTGACCGATGCCCGCGGCCTTACGCCGCCGGGCTGGCTGCGCAGACGCACGCGGGGTGCGGGAGCCAGCTCCGTCGGCGCCACTGCCAGCCGGGCCGGACCAGCTCCAGCGTGGCGTTCTCGGCCGGTCCGGTGCTGCCGGGCTCGTCGATGAAGGTCAGCACCTGAGCCGCGGCCTGCGCTGCGACCGCGACGTTGAGCACGGCATCGCACGCGGGCGGGTCGGCTAGCCGGGCGCCGATCTGGGCCAGGATCAGCGGCCAGGCCGGGTCCCGCTCGGCCCTGGCCAGGTCCAGGCACCGCAGACAGGCGGTGACGCCGGGCCGGACAACGGGACCGACCACACCGATCGCCTCGCTGACCGACACGGCCAGATGCGCAATACGGTCTCGTCGCAGCCGGTCCGCCTGCTCCGCGGGCACTCGTCCGGCTAAGACGACGATCGCCGGCGCAAGCGTGCGCGCCGATGCCGGCATCCGCGAGTCCTGGCCTGGCCGCGCCGCGACGCCGGAGGCGGTCAATATCTCGGCGATCGTGGCGGCCAGGCGGCCCGTACCACAGACGGGAACGCTCATCTCGGCTCGCCGGGCCAGGGTCGCGGCGCCGCCGTCAGCATCGAGCCGGGCCACCGAGGTGCACGCCAGCTCGGGGAGCATCAGCGGCCGGAGCTCAGGCCGCAGGCCGTGGATGAAGGCCGCGGGAAAGTCAATGAGCGCACCGGCCGCCGCGAGCAGCGCGAGCATGCGCTCGGCCACCGGCTCCGGAATCCCCAGCTCGCCTGCCGCCGCCACGAGCTGCACCCGGTCGCGGCTGCCGTCCAGGAGCCCGATCATCCCGGCCGCCGCGCCGACGCCGGTCAGCGCGACCGCCCGCCTTGAGTCGACACCTATCTGGATCGTGTCGCGGTCGCGCCAGAGCGGCAGCAGTCCCGCGCGCAGTGCTGGCCTCACAGCCGCAGGGTGACACGCGGCACCGACAATCGTGCAAAGTGAGGACACCGATGCAGCCGGCCGAGCCTCAAATGCGGGCAGCGCGGAAAAGCTCCCGCACCAGCCAGGGCGCCAGCCACCGCACACCTTGCGGAGTCAGGTGCACGCCGTCGCTGCGCACCTGCACTCCGTCCACTGTCCAGGTGAAAGTGCCAGCAGGGCTAAGCTTGCGGCCTAGGTCCAGCACTTGGGTGCCGGGATGCGCGGCGACGACCGCGCGCAACAGCCGATTCCACAGGGTCACCCGGATTGGATTGTCCTCCGGCCAGAGGGACCCGTCGGGCTGTTCACCATATTGGTTGTAGGGCTCGGTGGCCACGACGACGCGCGCTCCGGTCGAACCCAGCAGGTTAATCGCTTCGCCGAGCAGAGCGGCCAGGTGACGGTCGAAAGCAGGGTCGCCCAGGTGCTGCCATTGGCCTTGGTAATAGCGGTCCATGGTCTCCCAGCGGCCGACCATGAGCAGCACCTCATCGGGACGGTCGGCGCGCAGCTGACGCAGCCAACGCTCCGGCCACGCGTCGCAGATGCGGTCGTCCGGCCACTCCTGTCCTTGGAGGCGATAGGGGCCGCCGTTCGCGATGCCGCAGCCCAGCACGGAGTGGTCGATGAACCGGATACCCGGTTCCGGCGGCATGTAGAGCGCCAGCGTCAGCGAAACGGAGTCGCCGAACACGTCGACGCGGAGTGGGCCACGCCAGCTGATCGGCTTCGGCGGGCCCGATCGTGGCCTTGGCTGGGCCGGCACCACAGGGGGAGAAATACTGGTGCTGCCGGCAGGCGGCGCTCCCACCGCGGTCGCTGGTGGCGCTGAGGGCGGCGGCACCTGGGCGGGTGCCGTGCAGGCCGCGACGACAATGACCATGGCGACGCCAGCGGCGGCGGCTGGGAGCAACCGCCGCGCACGCACCCGGACGCGCTGCGTGGGCCGTTCGATCAGCACGAATGAGGCACTGGCGAGCACGCCGGTGACCGTGACGCGCAGCGCGGCGAGCACGTAGCCGTGCAGGCCGGTGTGCTCGCTGTCGAGAGCCAGATAGACCGGCCAGTGCCAGAGATACAGGCCATAGGAGATGCGGCCGATGCCGACGAGAAGCCGGGTTGAAAGCAGCCGCGCCACCGGCTGCTCGGAATCGAGGACGACGCCTGCCACTAGCGCCGCGGAGGCTACGGCGGTGAACAGCATCAGCCCGTCCCGGAACTCGCTGGGGGCGCCGTCCGCAACCATCGCGATGCCCGTCAGCGCCGCGAGCCCGCAGCCCGAAATCAGTAGCGGCAACCCCCGGCGGGCAGCTCGCTGGGGCGACCGGGTGCCGAGCGGGGCGGTGGCCCGCCATCGCCAGGTTGGTGCCAGGAGCGCGGCCAGGGCCGCACCGGCCAGTAGCTCCTGGGCGCGCGTGTCAGTGCCGAAATAGACCCGGCCCGGGCTGGCCGTCCGGGCCAGCACATAGGTGGCCAGCGCCGACGCAGTAACCCCGGCGAGTGAGAGCGCCAGCAGCCGGCGTCGCGTGACCGCCCGGCACGCCAGTAGCACAAGCGGCCAGATGAGGTAAAACTGCTCTTCCACCGCCAACGACCACGTGTGCTGCAATGGGGACGGCGTTCCGCCCTGGGAGAAGTAGTTCACGCCCTGCAGCGCCCAGCGCCAGTTGCCAGACCATAGCGCCGCCGCGATGGCGTCCCCGCGCAGTGCAGCGACCGAATCCGGGTCGAAGAGCGGGCGCGCTGCGACGACTGCGACGATCATGACAAGTGCTGCGGGCAGCAGCCGCCGGGCCCGCCGAGTCCAGAACCCGCCGAGATCGATCCGTCCCTTGACTATCAGCTCGTCGTAGAGCAGTGATGTGATGAGAAACCCGCTCAGGACGAAGAAGACGTCAACGCCGACAAAGCCGCCGGGCAGAAAGGGGATACCGGCGTGATTGGCGAGCACCGCCAGGACGGCAAGAGCACGGATACCGTCGAGCGGGCGGAGACGACGATCCGGAGCCACCAAAGGATTCCTACCCTAGGCAGGTATGCACAGTAAAGACCCGTGATCTCAGCGACAGGCACCCCTGCACCCGTCCGGGTCTCGCGCGGAGCGCCGCCCAGCGCCTCGCCGGAATCCCACGGGATCCCGGCGAGCGCTGCGGGGCAAGGCTGGCGTCATCCTTCGACGGCGACGACGTCGAACTCGTTGCCCGCCGGATCGGTGAGCGTCACCCACTGGGCGCCGGACTCGTCGTAGTCACCCTGCCGGGTGGCGCCGAGGTCGATGAGGCGCTTGACCTCGCCGTCCAGGTCGGGGGTTACCAGATCGGGGTGGAACCGGTTCTTCGCGGTCTTGCCCTCGGGCACCTGGTGGAACATCCAGACCGCTTGCGGGCCGGGCGGGTCGGCGAGCCCGATCGCGGCGAACTCCGTCGTCGCGCCGTCGTCGACCGGCCGGCCAAGCGCCTCCGACCAGAAGTCCGCTAGTTCGCTCGCGTCCGCGCAGTCGAGCGTCACGGCGTAAAGGCTTACTGGCATGTCTGCACTCCTTGGCATGAACCGTGGGCCGGCCTTCCGCTGCGGCCGCGTGCCCTCATGCCAGCAACGCTCGAGCCTCCTGTAGCAGGAGAGTCAAGCGCCTAGTCGGCGCCGGCGATCGCCGTCAGGGCCTGCTGCCCGCCGATCCGCTGCCCCCGGGTCATCAGCCGGTAGCCGAGGAAGCCGAGCCCTGCCGCCACGAACGAGATGGCGAGCATGATCGTTGCGAGGGCGTTCAGCGCCGGGCCGCCGTTGCCGCCATGCTGCGTCGAGTAGATGATCACCGACATCGGCTGGGTCGAGGCGTTGGACGACAGCAGGTCCACGATGACGAAGTCATCCACGACGCCGGAGAAGACCAGGATCGCGCTCGCGAAGATGGCCGGGACCAGCATCGGCAGCAGTACGCGCCGGATGGTCTGGAACTGGGTGGCGCCGAGGTCGGCCGCGGCCTCCTCGTACTGCTTCCCGAGCGTGACCAGGCGGGCCTGCACGATGATCGCGGGCCAGCTGACGTTCCAGGTTACGAGGCCGAGGACCTCGGCGACGTTGCCGAGCCCGAGCGACTTGAGCCCCGGCAGCTGGGTGAAGACGAAGAACATCGCCACGCCGAAGATCAGCTCCGGCACCACGAACGACAAGATCATGACGAAGTTGAAGGTCGAGGGGATCTTGCCGCGCCAGCGGTTGATCCCCAGCGCGAACGCCACGCCGATCGGCACCGCGATCAGCGTGGTCCACGCCGACAGCTTCAGGGTCTCGAACACCGCGCCGCGCAGCACCGGGTCATGCCAGACGGAGTTGACCTTGTCGGTGTAGTACCACCGCATCGACAGGCCCTGGTAGGTCGCCTGCGACTTGCCGTTGTTGAACGAGAACAGCACGGCGACCGCGATCGGGGCCAGTGACCAGATGAGGTACAGCCAGGTGAAGCCCTCAAGGAACCACGGACGACGCCAGGGATTACGGAACAACCGGCGCCGGGCGCCAGTCGTTCCGGCAATCGAGACTTTGGTCTTGGACGCTGTCGCGGTTGTCATGACGCCGCCTGTGAGGACCGGTTAGTCGCGATCACGTAGTAGATCATCGGGACGAGCAGCACCAGCAGCACGATCAGGGACAAGATCGCGCCCTGGCCGGCCGAGGGTATCGAGAGCTGGCCCTGGATCAGGTTGCCGATCATGGCGGTGCCGCGCGCGCCGGAGAGCAGCTGGTTGGTGTAGTAGTCGCCGAGCATCGGCAGCACGGTGATGAGCATGCCGGTCAGGATCGGCTGGCGCGACAGCGGCAGGGTCACCCGGATGAAGGTCCGCGCCCGGCCGAGGCCGAGGTCGCGCCCGGCCTCGATCAGCGAGGGATCGATGCGGTCCAGACCCGCGTAAAGCACGAGGATCAGGTACGGGATGTAGCCGTAGACCAGGCCGAGTACGACCGTGTACCAGTGGCCGCCGAGCCAGTCGTGGCTGCCGCCGAGGCCCACCCACGACAGCACCTTGTTGATGTAACCGTTGGTCTGCAGCAGGTCGATCCAGGCCAGCATCCGCATCATGTAGCTGATCCAGAACGGGGCGACCAGCAGCAAGAGGAAAAAACCCTTGCGCCGCCCGGCGAACCTGGCGACGAAGTATGCCGCCGGGTAGGCGATGACCAGGCTCAGCAGCGAGGCGATGGCCACGTACCAGATCGTGCGCAGCGCGATGTCCCCGACGAACGCCCCCGAGCCGAACAGATCGTGCCAGACATTCGAGAGGTTCGCCGAGCTCCAGGTGAACGGGTTGTACACCGCCACCGGCGACTCGGTCTGGCGGTCGAGCTTGCCCTCGCCGATCGCGAGCATCGCGTAGAAGGGCACGATGAACAGGAAGATCAGCCAGAGGATGCCCGGCGCGGCCAGCGCTATCCAGAACACCTTGTTGGGCTGGAACGGCTTCGGCTCGTGGCGCCTGCCCGGCCTTCCTGGCTTCGCGGTCCCGGCGGCGGGCGGCTCCGGCGGAGCCTGGGTCGCCACGCCTAGATCCCGTTGCTCACGACGAGCCAGGCCTGCTGCCAGAGCGCGTCGGCGTCGACGGGAAGCTGCAGCTCACCGAGCCCGTTGCGGAAGTCGGACGGCACCACGGCCGTGGACATCAGGCTGGGCGGGAGTATCTGCTGCTGCACGAGCAACTCCGGGGTGATCGTTGAGATCGGCTGCATGTAGCCGTTCCAGCTGATGTTGTTGAGCGCCACCTGCTCGTCCATCAGGTAGTTGACGAACGTGTGCGCGAGCACCGGGCTGCTGGAGGCGGTGAGGACGGTGTTGGTGTCGTTGGCGATGGGGCCCTTGCCGTTGCGGGGGAACCAGTAGCCGATGACGTCGACGTTCACGCCCTTGGGCATATAGCTGGGCGCGCCCGCCATGTCGCCCGACCAGGCGTGGTGGATCCAGGTCTGGCCGCTCGGCACGTCGCTGTAGTCGTTGTTGTCGATCTGCATGTCCACCGCGTTGGCGAGCGCCAGCAGGGTATTGCGGGAGAGGCTGATCTGGCTCCGGTCGCCGGTGTTGAGGTCGTAGATCCCGTTCATCAGCAGGCCGAGGCTGATGCCCTCGCGATAGTCGTCGAGGATCGCGATCTTGCCGCGGTACTTCGGCTGGAAGAACATCTGCTTCCACGGGTTGGCCATCGCGTACGGGTTCTCGTGCACGTAGTCCTTACGCCACGCGATGCCCGTCGTGTAGATCGTGTACGGCACGGTGTACTGCCAGCCCTGGTCATAGAACGGATTCCGGAAGTCCGGCCAGGTCTGCGTGATGTTCGGGATGTAGCTGTGGTTGAGCGGCTGGATCAGCCCGGGCTCGATCAGCTGGCCGAGCACGTCGACCGTGACGCCCATGAACACGTCGAACTTCAGGCCGCTGCGCAGCTTGGCGAGGGCTTCGTTCATCGTGTTGAACGTCGTCACCTCGACCTTGCACTTGTACTTCTTGGC